>JAWVEV010000131.1:0-17696 GCA_033856535.1 Miltoncostaeaceae bacterium
CGACTTGGCATGAGGAGCTCACGACCCTTCAAGGATGCCCGCTCGCCCGTGTATTCCGCGTCCGACGGTACCCCTGTTGGGCGCAAGCTCGCAATCCGGAACGGTCTCGGGAGCCGGCTGGACCGACCGCTTCCGTCTTGTTCAAGCAGCGTTCCCGGTAGCTGGCAACGGGGTGGCAACGCAACACCCTCCACCAGACGCAAAATGCTGGAACCTGTGCTGAGGCCGGAAAGCCATAGCAACGGCCTTCGCGGCGAGCAGCTGCAAAGTGCCGAAAGCGCTGCCACTTCCTCGTAATGAAGGGGTCCGGGGTTCGAGTCCCCGCGTCGGCTCCACGGCAGTACCAGAAAAGCCCCGTTCAACGGGGCTTTTCTCGTGCCCCTCCCACAACGCGGGCGGTCGGATCGCGCGATCAGCGAAGGCGCGCCGGAGCAGCCCGCCGTGCGGCGGTGCCGCGGCCGGGCGGCGCAGCGCGGAGCGCGGGCCCGAGGGTTCCGGTAGGGCCCGGCAGCTAGCGCCGATAATAAGTCTCATGATATGAGCTCGGACGATGGAGCAGCGCGCTGACCGACTCCCGACCGACCCCGCCCGCTGGCGCGGTCCGGAGGCGACTGGCGCGGTTGACTCCCCATCCGCGGGAGCGGTGACTGGACCTCGGCGGGGCGCGCCCGCCGACCGGCCCTGCTGTCGTGCGGTCGGGCGGCATTGGTCGCACGCCCGCGGAGGACCTCGAGGAACCGGATGCATGGGAAGCGGTTGACCGACCAGGCTCACGGGCACCCCCCGGACTCCGGTCGACGGCGGAGGCACTGGGCCCGCGCGCGGGCGCGGCGGGCGCGCGGCATCGTCGGCCTCGCCGCGCTCGCGGCGGGGATAGGCCTGCCGGTTCTGGCCCACGGCGCCGCGGCGGGCCCGCCCAATCCCGCGCTGGTCCCCAAGGACCTCATGGCGAGCGTCATGCCCGCCGGCTTCGCCGGCGAGGCGAACTACACCCAGGGCACCGACTGCGTCTTCGACTTCGACGGCGACGGCATCCGCGACCTGCTGCTTTCGGCCCACGGCTACGGCTGGCGGCTGATGCGCGGCAACGCCGACGGGACCTTCACCGAGGCCGAGCGGCTGCCCTCGACCGACCGGCACGGCTGCGCGGTGGGCGACTTCGGCGGCATCGCCGCCGACGGCACCTACACCGGGCCCGACGGCCGCCCGGACATCTACACCGCGATCGGCGCGTGCCGGGGAACATGCGACTCGCCCTTCCCGAACGAGCTCTGGCTGCAGCGGCCGGACGGCACCTACGTGCCGGACGAGCAGGACGCCCGGACGACCGAGAAGTCGCGGCCCAACGTCGGCGAGGACGCCGCGTACCACTTCGGGATCGCCGACGAGCACGGCCGCGGGCGCGAGCCGCTGGCGCTCGACGTCAACAACGACGGGCTCACCGACATCTTCCTCGGCAACGACGAGGGGATCCTCTTCGACAGCCGGAACCGGCTCTACCTGAACAACGGCAACGGCACCTTCACCGAGCAGCCGCTCCCCGGCGGGCGCGCCCTGACCGAGGTCGGGAGCCTCTGCTCGGCCGCAGGCGACTACGACGGCGACGGCTGGACCGACATCCTGAACTGCGCCGACGTCGACTACGGCAGGCTGCAGCTCTACCGCAACGTGGGCGGCACGCTGACCGACGTGGCCGACCAGGCCGGCGTCGGCGGGATCTTCGACGCCAAGGACGGCGACTTCGCCGACATGAACGGCGACGGTCGGCTGGACCTGGTGGTGGTCCGCTTCAACGCGATCGAGGTGCGGCTCAACCGGGCCGGCAGCTTCGCCACGGTCGACTACCAGCGAAAGATCTCGAGCGGCTCCGGCCTGGCCGTCGGCGACGCGGACGGCGACGGGCTGAAGGACGTGCTGGCGGTCACGCTGAACAACGAGACGGCCGCCGGCGCCGACGTGCTGCTGCGCAACATGGGCTACGCCGACGCGGCCGGCAAGTGGGTAATGGAGGAGGTGCCCTTCCCGCAGGCGAGCACGGGCAACGGCGACACGGCCGCCGTGATCCCGAGCTACAACGGGACCAACCGGGCCGCGTTCGTGGTGAACAATGGCAAGTGGACCCAGGCCGGCCCGTGGCAGTTCATCTACCTGACGGGACCCTCCACCGGACCGCCGGAGCCCATTCCCGGCTCGGCGCCGCCCCCCGCTCCCGCTCCGGCCCCCGGGCCGGGGACCGGGGGTCAGCCGGCGCCGCCTCCCCCGCCGGGGCCGGCGCCCGGGCGCGACCCCCACGGCCCGACCGACCTCGATTCGGGCGCCGGTGGGGCGGATCCGGGGACGACCGGCGCCGGCGCGCATCGCCCGCGCGGATCGTCGGGCGGCGCCTCCCGCCCGGTCCGGTTCACCGTGGCGCAGCTTCGGGCCACTCAGCGGATGTCCCAGGCGGCCCTGCGCCGCGCGACGGAGCTCCAGGCGATGCTGGAGGGCCGCCCGCTGCCCGCGGAGCCGGCGGTGGGCAAGCCCGCGCGCATCGAGCTGACCCTCAAGCAGGTGCGCATCAACCAGCGGATCGCGCAGGCCGCCCTGCGGCGGGTGATGGTGCTGGAGGCGCGTCTGGACGGCCGGCCGCGCCCGCGGTTCAAGAAGGATGCCCGCGCGGCCGCGATCACCCTCAGCCTGAAGCAGATGCGGATCAACCAGCGCATCGCCCAGACCGCCCTGCGACGGGTCGACGCGCTCGCGGCGCGGATGGTGCGCGAGGGCGTCGGCGCCACCACCATGGCCCGCCACTGGCCGGGGAACGGCACCTGCACCTGCCCGATCTGCTGCGGCGTGGTCGCCTAGGGACGGCGAGCCAGACGCGAGGAGCCCCGCGACCTGGCGGCCGCGGTCGGGGCTCTCCCGCAAGGTCTGACGGATGTCCCCGGGCTTCGACGTGGCCTCCGGGCGGACGGCCACGCGCGCTACGGTCGTCCGGATGTCCCGCCTCACCCTCGGCTGAACCCGTTGCCGCGCACGCTCTCGGCTCGCCTCGCGCTCGCTCTTACCGGCGTTCTCGCGCTCTTTCCCGCCTCCGCCCTAGCCGATGGCGACGCCGGCTCCGCCGCCGAGCTGCACGACGACTGGATGTCAGCCTGGATCGCGCCGCCCGCGCAGCTCACCGTCATCGTCGTGCTCGCCCTGCTCTACGGGGTGCGCGCCCGCCGGCTCGGCAGGCGGCTTCCGCTGTGGCGCAAGGGCTGCTTCGCCGCCGGCCTGCTCGTCATGGCGATCGCGCTCTGCTCGCCGATCGATCCGGTCGGCGAGGAGGCGCTCTTTTCAGTGCATATGCTCCAGCACGCGCTGCTCGGGAGCCTGGCGCCGCTTCTCATGGTGCTCGGGGTGACCGGGCCGGTGCTGCGGCCGCTGCTGCGGTACCACGTCGTCCAGCGGCTCCAGGTGCTCGCGCATCCGCTGGTCGCCTTCCCGATCTGGGTCGCCAGCCTGGTCCTGTGGCACCTGCCGCCGCTCTACGACCTCGCGGTCGACAACGACCCGGTCCACGCGCTGCAGCACACGACGATCTTCACCGCCGCGGCCCTGCTCTGGGCCCCGGTGGCGGAGCCGCTGCCCGCGCCCGAGTGGTTCCGGACCGGCCGCAAGCTGGCCTACGTCGCGCTCATCTGGGTCGTGGGGCTGATCTTCGTGAACGTGCTGTGGTTCTCGGGCTCGGTCTTCTACCCGCGCTACGAGGCGACGGCGCCGATCTGGGGCATGTCGGCGCTCCAGGACCAGGGCAACGCCGGCTCGGTCTTCATGGTCGAGCACATGCTGATCGTCCTGGTCGCGCTGGCGGTGCTGAGCATCCGGATGGCGCGCGAGGGCTCACTGCAGCAGCGCCTGCTCGAGGCCGGCCTGGACGGCACCACCGTGCGGCGGGCCGTCCGCTACGGGCGGGCCGAGATCCTCGCCCGCGAGCGCGGCATCGCGACCCGGAGCCGCCCCGGCATCGACTGATCGCCGGCGCCGGCCGTCAGGAGGGCGGGCCCGAGGGGACTCCCCAGACCTGCACCTCGTAGATGCGGGTCGCCGGATTGGTGCCCTGCGTCGGGACGTCGACGGTCAGGTCGAGCGCGGTCACGTGGTTGAGGCTGACGTTGTGGACGGTCTGGTTGGCGGTGTTGGCGGTGACCGTCGCGACGGTCGTCTCGATCGGGGTGCTCACCCAGAGCCAGTCGAAGAAGTATCGGTCCCACACCTGCTGCCACAGCTGTTGGACGGCGGTGAGGGTGTACGCCCGCGTGTTCAGCGTGGGGCTCTCGCCGGCGACGCCGGCGTGCTTCACGACGATCTGGTTCACCGAGTAGCCGTAGGCGTTGAGCGGGAGCTGGATCGTGAGCGTCGGCCGGCCGCTGGGGACGCACCACTTGTCGGTGTAGATGTTGGAGGCGGCGCCGTCGACCGCGTTCTCCGGCCCGGAGCCGAGCGTGCACGGCAGCGCCGGGACCGCGAGGCCGTAGGTGCTGAACGTGAGGGCGTTCAACGCCACGTTCGTGCCGACGCCCTGGGCGGTGCCGGCGCCCGCCAGCACCGCCGCCGCGCTCACCGCGAGCGCGCCGAGCTTCGTCCATCGGGTGCGCATCGTCCCCCCCTCGATCGTCCCCCGAACCGGTCGGGCCGTTCTACGTCACGGGGCGGCCCGCACGCAAACCGACGCCATCGACGGGATGCCTTGTCCAAACCGCCCACCTGGACGACACTCGGTTCACGGGGGAGCGCATGGACCAAGGGCACGACACGCGGCAGGTGACGACGTTCTGTCCCATGTGCGTCTCCGCCTGCGGGGCGACCGCGACCGTGATCGACGGGCGCTTCGCCGCGCTCGCGCCGGACCCCGCGCATCCCACCGGGCGCGCGCTCTGCGTGAAGGGCAAGGCCGCCCCGGAGATCGCCGCCCACGCCGAGCGGCTCCTCCATCCCCTGCGGCGCACGACCCCCAAGGGCGCCGCGGACCCCGGCTGGGAGCCGATCACCTGGGACGAGGCGCTCGACACGGTCGCCGCGCGGCTGCGCGCGCTCGCCGACGAGCACGGACCGGAGTCCGTCGTCTTCGGCGCCGCCTCGCCGTCGACCTCGGCGATCAGCGACTCCGTCGACTGGATCATGCGGCTGCGCCGGGCGTTCGGCAGCCCCAACCTCTGCGCATCGTTCGAGCTGTGCGGCTGGGGCCGGTTCGGGGCGCCGATGTACACCTTCGGCGCCCCGGTGCCCGGCGTCTTCATGCCCGACCTCGAGGGCGCGGGCGGCATCCTCTACTGGGGCTACAACCCGTCGGTCGCGCGGCTCTCGCACGCCACCGCCACGGTCGCCGCCCGCAGGCGCGGCGCGCGCCTCATCGTGGTCGACCCGCGTCGCGCCGGCCTGGCGAGCGACGCCGACCACTGGCTGCGCGTCCGCCCCGGCACCGACGCGGCGCTGGCCCTCGCGCTGACCGGCGTGATGATCGAGCGCGGCTGGTTCGACGCGGACTTCGTCCGCCGGTGGACGAACGGACCGCTGTTGGTCCGGAGCGACACCGGCCGACTCGTCCGCGCCGGCGACGGCTTCGTCGCCTGGGACGCGGCGGCGGGCGCACCCGTCGCCTATGACCCGGCCCGCCGCAGGTTCGCCGCCGACCCCGCACGGCTCGCGCTCCACGGCGCGATCGACGCAGACGGAGTCGATTGCCGTCCCGCCTTCGACCTGCTCGCCGAGCGCTGCCGCGCCATGTCCCCCGAGCGGGCCGAGGAGATCACCGGCGTCCCCGCCGCCGATCTCGAGGCCGCCGCGCGGACGATCTGGGAGTCGCGCCCGCTGGCCTACTACTCATGGAGCGGCCTGGAGCAGCACGGCGGCACCACCCAGGCGATCCGCGCGATCAACGTCCTCTACGCGCTCACCGGCGGCATCGACGCGCCCGGCGGCAACGTCCTGTTCACGCCGGTGCCGAGCAACCCGGTCGACGGCGCCGAGCTGCTGTCGCCGGCGCAGCGCGCCAGGGCGATCGGGCTGGGTCGCCACCCGCTCGGCCCGCCCCGGTTCGAGTTCGTGACCGGCGAGGACTTCTACGCGGCGGCGCTCGACGGCGAGCCGTACCGCGCCCGCGGGCTGGTCAACTTCGGCGCCAACTTCGTCGTCGCGCACGGCGACAGCGCCCGCGGCCGGGCGGCGCTGGCCGCGCTCGACTTCTTCGTCCACACGGACCTCTTCATGAGCCCCACGGCGGAGCTCGCCGACGTCGTCCTGCCGGCCGCGGCCCCGTTCGAGGTCGAGGCGCTGAGGATCGGGTTCGACGTGAGCCAGGAGGCGCAATCGCTCGTCCAGCTGCGCCGGCCCGTGGCGCCGCCGCGCGGCGAGGCGCGCTCGGACACGCAGATCATCTTCGGGCTCGCGACGCGGCTCGGGCTGGGCGAGCACTTCTGGGACGGCGACCTCGACGCCGCCCTGCGCCACCGGCTGGCGCCCTCGGGCGTGACGCTCGAGCAACTTCGCGCCGCGCCGGAGGGCGTTCGCGTCCCGCTCGAGACGCGGCACCGCAAGTACGCCGCCCCGGCCGGCGAGGGGCACCGCGGCTTCGGAACGCCCAGCGGCCTCGTCGAGCTCTACTCCGAGGCGCTCGCCGAGCGCGGGTACCCGCCGCTGCCCGAGTTCGAGGAGCCGCGGATCAGCCCGCGGTCACGCCCGGACCTCGCGGCCGAGTTCCCCCTGATCCTCACCTCCGCGAAGGCGCTCCGGTTCTGCGAGAGCCAGCACCGCAACGTCGCGAGCCTGCGTCGCGGGAACCCCGACCCCCAGGTGGAGATCCACCCGGAGGCGGCGTCGGCGCGGGGCATCGGCGCCGGCGACTGGGTGCGCCTCTCGACGCCGAACGGCAGCGTCAAGGCCCGCGCCCGGCTCAACGCGAGCCTGGACCCCGGCGTCGTCTGCGGCCAGCACGGCTGGTGGCAGGGCTGCGAGGAGCTGGGCCTCCCGGCCTTTCCGCTGCTCGGCCCGGACAGCGCGAACCTGAACGGCATCCTGAGCCAGGGCCCGAGCGACCCGATCAGCGGCAGCTCGCCCCTGCGGTCCTCGGTCTGCCAGGTGAGCATCCTCGGGGGCGGCGCCCTGAAAGCGTGACCACCGGGTTGCGTTGTTCAACCTTTCGCTCCTATCCTTTCATTACGAGGAACGGAGCACGCGGATCATTCCGGCGCCACCACACGAGCTCGTCGCACTGCGCTGGCCGGGCGATCCCGGCGCCTCCGGCGGCCGCGCCAACCGCACGGGCTTCGCCTACGAGGCCCACGTTCCCGGCCCGATCGCGACGTGGGACATCGCCTTCCCGGGCGCGCTCGCCGCGGACCTCGCCCGGAGCGACGAGGCGGTCCGCGAGCTGGATCGCCACGGCCCCCGGCTCGCCGCGCTCGCATGGCCGCTGCTCCGCGCCGAGGCGATCGCCAGCTCGCGCATCGAGGGCCTCGCCGTCGGCCACCAGCGGCTCGCCCTCGCGGAGCGGGATGTCACCGAGGACCCGACCGCGCGCGCCGTCGCCGGGAACCTCGCGGCGCTCCGCCGCTCCCTGACGGTCGCCGAGGCGGACCTGTCGCCGGCGACCTTCGACGACGTCCACCGCGTCCTCCTCGCCGGCACGCCCGGCGCGGAGCGCGCCGGGCGCATCCGGGACGTCCAGAACTGGATCGGAGGCCTCCACCCGAACCCCCGCGGCGCTGCGTTCGTCCCGCCCCCGCCGGAGCGGGTCCCGGCCCTGCTCGCCGATCTCTCGGCCTTCTGCGCCCGCGACGACCTGCCGGCCGTGGCGCAGGCCGCGATCGCCCACGTCCAGTTCGAGACGATCCATCCCTACGTCGACGGCAACGGCCGGGTGGGACGGGCGCTCGTCCAGGTGATCCTGCGGCGGCGCGGCCTCGCGCGCGAGGTTCTCCCGCCGGTGAGCCTGGTCCTCGGCGCCCTCGGCGACCGGTACGTCCGGGGGCTCACCTCCTTCCGCGACGGCAATGCAGAGGCGTGGCTGACGTTCTTCGCCGAGGCCGTCCACCGCGCGGCCCGGATCGGGGAGGACCTCGCGGACGCGGTGGCGGACCTGCAGGACGAGTGGGCCCGGCGCGCGGGGCATCCGCGGCGCGACTCGGCGGCCGCCGCGCTCATCCGCCGCCTGCCCGAGGAGCCGGTCGTCGACCTGAGGACGGCCCGGCGCCTCACCGGCGCGACTCCGCAGGCGACGCTGCGCGCGATCGACCGCCTCGCCGACTCGGACGTCCTCCGGGAGATCTCCGGCCGCCGGCGCGGCCGGCTCTGGGAGAGCGTCGGCCTCTTCGCGCTCCTCGACGAGGTCCGCGCGCTCAGCCCCCCGGAACCGTCCCGCCGCCGCGGGGCAGGGCGCGGTCGAGCTGGCTCCGGGAGCTGAGCGCGCGCGGCGTCGCGGTGGGCCCGATCGGCACAAGGAGCCTGGGAGACCTGGGCCCCACGCGGTGGTTCGAGGTCGTCGGCGACGACGGCCAGGCCGTGCCCCGGGCCGCCTTCCAGCACCTCGACCCGCCGGCGGCGGCGGCCGCGCTGCGCGACACCGTCGCCTTCGTCTGGCGGGTGATGGACGCGTTCTCCGAGGAGGACGAGCGGATCCTGGGCCACGCCGCCGACCCCTACCACCGGATCGACGTCCGGCGCACGTCGCGCCACCTGGTGGTGCGGGACGACGGCCGGGTCGTCGCCGAGACCCACGCCCCGCTGGTGCTGTACGAGTCGGGCTTCGCGCCGCGCTGGTACGTGCCGCGGGAGGACGTCGACGCCGATGCGATCCGCCTGGTCGAGGGGCAGACCTTCTCTCCCTCGCGGGTCGAGGTGGTCATCGACGGCGAGCGGCTGGAGGAGGCCCCCGGCCAAAGCCTCATCGCGCACGGGCCGGACCGGAACCTCAGCGTCGACGAGGTCGGCGGGATCCAGCTGGTGGAGCCCGCGGCGCCGGCGGCGTAGCGGCCATGAGCGCCGCGCTGACGCGGGTGGGCACGCTGCGGTCGGTCAACGTCGGCATGCCGAAGGACGTCGAATGGCGCGGGAGGAGCGTGTTCACCCGCGTCTTCAAGGACCCGGTCGAGGGGCCGGTCCGGGTGGGCCGGCTGAACGTCGCGGGCGACGGACAGGGCGATCCCGGCGGCCACGGCGGCGCGGTCGTGCTCGACCTCTGACCGCGGCCCGCGGGCCGGGCCGTCAGGCGGGCGTCGAGCCCCCGGCGCCGAGGCGCGCGAGCAGCCGCCGGCCGAGCACGACCTCGTGCGGCAGCGCCCGCAGCTCGTCCCCGGCGGCCGGCACGCCTCGAGCTCCGAGGACGCCGGCCAGGTGGGCCCAGTGGGTCCGTTCCATGTGCTCCTGCGTCTGCCCGGGCGGCGGCTCGTCGGGCCCCACCACCGTGCGCGCGGTCTCCTCGATCTCCTCGATCGAGGCGTGTGCCCAGATGTCCGGATCCCCCGGGCCGGCCCCACGCAGCGATTCCGTCCAGCCGCGGTCGTCGAGCAGCGTCACGCGGCGCCCGTCGTCCAGCGCGGCCTCGAGGCGCGCGGAGAGCGACATCTCGCCGGGGCCGCCATCGACCAGTTCGACGTGCGTGACCAGCCGCGCCACGACCGGCATGCGCGCCGGATCCTCAGGCGAGCTCGAGCACCACCTCGGCCTGCTCCCCGGACGCGAGCTCCAGCTCCTGCAGCACGGGGTCGCTCCCCGCGGCCTTCGCCTCGAGCACCCAGCGGCCCGGCCCAAGGTGGAACTGGAAGCGCCCGTTGCCGCCCACCTCGGTGCGGCGCTCGCCGGTGAAGTTGCCGTCCGGGTCCTTCACCGTGACGTACGCGCGGTCGACCGCCGCGCCCGCCCGGCTCACGACGCCGCTGATGCCCGTCGAGTCCCCCATGAGTCCCCTCTCGTCGGCCCCCGGGCGATTCGCCCGCGGAAGTCTGCCACGGGTTGATCCGGCGGCGGACGTCTGCGAGAGATGGCGGTGCCAATGCAGCGCCTCGACGTGACCCTTCTCGGCGGCTTCGGCGTCGCGGTGGACGGGCGCGTCGTGCCGGCCGAGGCGTGGACGCGCCGTCGCGGCCGCGACCTGGTGAAGCTGCTCGCCCTCGCCCCCGGGCACCGGCTGGTGCGCGACCAGGCGCTGGAGGCGCTGTGGCCGCACCTCGACGCCCCGGCCGCGCTCGCCAACCTCCACAAGGCCGCGCACCTGGCCCGGGTCGCCCTCGGCGACGAGGGCGCGGTGGTGCTGCGCGGCGGGCAGGTCGCCCTCGCGCCGGACGCCCTGGTCGAGGTCGACGCCGAGCGCTTCGCGACGACCGGCGACCCGGCCCTCTACGCCGGCGACCTGCTGCCCGAGGACCGGTACGAGGAGTGGGCCGCGGCGCCCCGCGAGCGGCTCCGCGAGACCTACCTCGCCTGCCTTCGCGCCGGCGGCCGCTGGGAGGAGCTCGCCCGCGTCGAGCCGGCCGACGAGGCGGCTCAGTGCGCCCTCGCGCGTCGCGACGCCGGCGGCGGCGACCTGCCCGCGGCCCTGGCCCGACTCGCGCGTCTGCGCGCGGCGCTGGCCGGCCTCGGGCGCCTGCCCGGCACGGAGGCGCGGGGGCTGCAGGCCGAGCTCGCCCGCGGCGCGGCCGTGGCCGCGCCCGCGCTCGACGCCGGCCCGCTCCTGGGCCGGGACGGTGAGCTCGATGTCGCCCGGGCCGCGCTCCGGCGTGCGAGAGAGCGCCGCGGCGGGACCCTGATCGTCCGCGGCGAGGCGGGGATCGGCAAGACGCGTCTCTGCGAGGCGATCCTGGCCGAGGCCCGCGCCTCCGGCTGGACCACCCTGCGCGGCGCGGCCCGCGAGGAGGAGGGCGGCGTCCCCTACGCGCCGATCGCCGAGGCGCTCGAGCGGCTGCTGATCGCCCGGCCGGACCTGCTCGACGCCCTGCCCGACGCCGCGGCCGACGAGCTCGCCCGCCTGACCCCGGCGGTCGCGCGACCGGCGCCGGCGCATCCGCCGGACCGCCAGCGGATCTTCTCGGCCGTCGGCCAGCTGTTGGCGGCGATGGCCCGCGAGGGCGGTGTCGCCCTGTTGCTCGAGGACCTGCACGCCGCGGACGAGGCGACGCTGCAGCTGGTCCACTACCTCGCGCGGACGGCGCGCCTGCAGCCCGTGCTGCTGATCGTGAACCACCGCGACGCCGGGTCGCCGTCCCTCGCCGCGCTTCGGGCCGGCCTCCTGGAGCGGCGCGCCGGCGAGGAGCTCGCGCTGGGGCCGCTCGAGGAGACCGCGGCCGCGGCGCTGGTGGAATGGTCCGCGGCCCACCCGCCGGCGCCGGCCACCGCCGGGGCGATCCTCCAGCTGGCCGGCGGCAACCCGTTCTTCCTGCAGGAGCTCGCCGCGGCGGTGGTCCCGGACGGGACCGCCGGCGTGCCCGGCCGCCTCTACGAGGCCCTGAACGCGCGGCTCGCGCTGCTCGCGACGCCGCTGCGCCGGTTCGTGGAGGAGCTCGCCGTGGCCGGCGCCGCCTTCGAGGACGTCGACGAGGTCGCGGCGGCGGCCGAGATCGGCGAGGCCGAGCTGCTGGAGCGGCTCGACGACGCCGTGGCCGCGGGGGTGCTGGTCGCCCGGGGGCCGGCGATCGCGTTCCGCCACGCTATCGTCCGCGAGGGGGTCCTGCGCGCGATGCCCGGCCACCGGCGCGCCCTCGCGCACCGCGCGGCGGCCCGGCGGCTGATCGGCGCCGGCGCGCCGGCGGCGCGCGTCGCCCACCACCTGCTGGAGGGCGGGCGGTCCTCGGAGGCCGTGGGCTGGCTCGACCGCGCGGCCCGACAGGCCGCGGCGCTCGGCGCCTTCGCCGACGCCCGGCGGCTCGCCGACACCGCGCTCGCCCACGCAACGCCCGAGGAGTCGGCGGGGCTCCGCGCCCTGCACGCCGAGCTGCTGCTCGCCACGGGCGATCCGGGCGCCGCGGCCGCGTTCGAGGCGGCGCTCGCCGCCTTGGGCGACGCGGCGCCTCCCGGGCTACGGGCCGGCCTGGCGCGCGCGCGGCTGGCGATCGGCGCCATCGGCGCCGCCGCAGAGGCCGTCGCGTCGGTCGCCGCGCCCGACCGGCCCCAGCGCATCCAGCTGCTCGTGACGCGCGGGATCGTCGCCTGGTTCGCCGGGGACATGTCCGCCGCCGGCCGCGACGCGCGAACCGCCCGGCGGCTCGCGTCCGAGGCCGGGCTCGAGGGCGTGCTGCCGGACGTGGTCCAGCTCCAGGCCATGGTGGCCCACGCCACCGGCCGGTGGTCCGAGGACCTGTGGCGCGACCTCCGCGACTCCCTGCGCGACCCCGCCCGGGCGGCGGGGATCTTCGACGGGTACTTCTGCGTGGGCGAGTACGTCCTCGCGAGCGGACGCCCGATGGGCGAGCTGAGCGCGTTCGCCGGCGAGCTGCGCGACGGCGCCCGGCGCTGGGGCGCCCGGCGGGCCGAGGCGTTCGCGATGACGCTCCTCGGGGAGGCCGCGCTCATCGCGGGCCTCCCGGCCGCCGCCGAGGCCGACCTCGCCGAGGCCGCGGAGCTGGCCCGGGAGGTCGGCACGAGCACCGGCGAGGCCCTGGCCCTGCTGCGCCGCGCCGAGGCGCTGGCGGCGCTCGGCCGCCGCGACGAGGCCGAGCCGCTTTTCGCCCGGGCCGTCGAGGTGGGCCAGCAGACCTCGGTCCCGGCCCACGCCCCGTTCATCGTCCACGCCGCCCGGATCGCGGCCGAGCGCGACCCGGCCGTCGCGCTGGCGCACCTGGACGAGGCGGAGGCGCTGACGGCCGGACCGGCGCGCTGCCCGGTGTGCCCCACGTGGTTCCACGTGGCGGCGGCCGGCGCCTGCGCGGCGGCCGGGCTGCCCGACCGCGCCCGCGCCCACCTCGGCGCCGGCGAGCGCCACGCGGGCATGTGGCCGACCGGCCCGTGGCCGGCGGCGATCGGGGAGGCCCGGGCCGCGATCGCGCTCGCCGAGGGCGACGCGCCGGAGGCGGCGCGCCTGCTCGCCGAGTCGGCCGACGCCTTCGCGACCTGGGGCCGCCCGCTCGACGAGTCCCGCGTCCGAAGCCGAATCGCCGCCCTTGCCTGAGGCCTTCCCCGGCCTCGCGCCCCGGGGGAAGGTCCGGGGAAGGCCGCCCCTCGTAGCGTCGCCCTCGCAGTGACCCGCACACACGAGGAGGCGACGATGAACATGTACGCGATCATGCGGCGGCATGGTTGGAAGACCCCGACCGACCTGCAGCTGGCGGCGGCGCGGTCCGGCCGGGTCGGGAACGAGGAGATGCCCGATCAGGTCCGCTGGATCCGCAGCTACGTCGTGGCCGAGGAGGACGGGACCCTCGGCACGATCTGCATCTACGAGGCGACGGACCCCGAGGCGATCCGCGACCACGCTGCCCGCGCCTTCCTGCCCAGCGACGAGATCCTGCCGGTCGCCGACACGGTCGTGGTCCGCCCCGACCCCGTCGCGGCCGGGGCGGCCTGAGCCGCGACCATCCGAGAGGAGACGACATGAGCATCGCCCAGCGGTTGAAGGAGGCCTGGGAGACCCACGATCCGGCGCAGGTCGCCGCCCTGTACGCGGAGGACGGCGTCCGCGAGGAGTTCCTGATCAACCACGCGGTGCTGACCGGCCGCGAGGAGATCACCCAGCACGTGGGCGGATACATGCACGCCGTGCCGGATTGCGCGCTCGACATCCGGCGGGTCGTGGAGGGCGCCGACGGCACGATCACGCTGGAGTGGACCTGGGGCGGCACGCACTCGGGCGAGATCCCGGGGCTGCCGGCCCGCGGACAGTCGGTCTCGCTCCAGGGGACGACGATCTACGACATGGACGGCGACCTGATCGCCCGGGAGAACCTCTACTGCGACTTCGCGATCATGCTGGCGAGCGCGGGCTTGCTCGGCGGGTAGGCGACGATCGCGGGCGGCGCCGTCGGCCCGGCGGCGGCGCCTCCGGCGAGTCCGGTCGCGCCGGCTTGCCCGAAAGCGGGTAGAAAGGGCCCCATGCGCCGACCCGCCACGATCCTCATCGCCGAGGACGACCCCGACATCCTCGCCCTGGTGGCGCGCCTCGTGGAGCGCGCCGGCCACACCGTCGTCCGCGCCATGGACGGGCAGGAGGCGCTCAAGCAGCTCTACGAGCGACGGCCCGACCTGGTCATGCTCGACATCGGGATGCCGAAGCTCGACGGCTGGCAGGTGCTGGCGCGGATCCGCGAGGTCTCCGACGTGCCGGTGCTGATGCTCACCGCCGAGAGCCAGGAGATCGACAGGGTGCGCGGCTTGCGCGAGGGGGCCGACGACTTCGTCAGCAAGCCCTTCGGCCGCCAGGAGCTCGCGGCCCGCGTCGACGCCCTGCTGCGGCGCAGCATGCGCAGCGGGCCGACCGAGGCGCCGCCGGACGTGACCCGGGTGGGTGGGCTCGAGATCGACCACGAGCAGCGCCAGGCAACCGTCGGCGGGAGCCCGCTGGCGCTCACCCCGCTCGAGTTCCGACTGATCGCGATCTTCGCCCGGAACGCCGGCGTGGTGCTGACCGGGGGCCGCATCGTCGACCTGGTGTGGGGCAACAGCTACACCTCGCCCGAGCAGGTGAAGGTGCTGGTGGGGCGCCTGCGGCGCAAGCTCGACGCGGTCGAGGGCGCGCCGGCGATCGAGACCGTGCGGGGCTTCGGCTACCGGATGGCGCGCGAAGCCGGCTGAGGCCGGGCCGAGGCCGGGGCGGGGAGAACGAGCGCCACCGCGGTGCCGTCGTCCCCGTCGGCCGCCAGCTCCAGGCGGCCGCCGTGCGCGGCCGCGACGCCGCGCGCAATGGCCAGCTCGAGCCCGGTGCCGGCGCGGGCGCCGGTGGTCTCGGCCCGGTGGAAGCGCTCGGTCGCGCGCCGGCGGTCCTCCTCGCTGAGCCCGCCCCCGCGGTCGCGGACGACGCGCCGGACGGCTCCGGCCTCCTCCTCCACCGCGACGGTCAGGACGGAGCCGCGCGGGCTGTCGGCCAGGCCGTTGCGCAGCAGGCCCCGGACCGCCCGGCGCACCAGGCGCTCGTCGGCGGTCAGCGGCGCCGGCGCCGCCCGGACCTCCACCCGGACCCCGCCGAGGACGGCGCCCTC
Source organism: Miltoncostaeaceae bacterium (assembly GCA_033856535.1). Classification (GTDB taxonomy): domain Bacteria; phylum Actinomycetota; class Thermoleophilia; order Miltoncostaeales; family Miltoncostaeaceae; genus JAWVEV01. The sequence goes on from JAWVEV010000131.1 coordinate 15,141, forward strand.
GCGGGCGTCGTCCACCAGCTCGGCCACGATCCGGTCGAGCTCGAGGTCGCAAGGCTCCGTCTCGACGTGGCCGCCGTCCAGCCGGGCGACCAGGAGCATGTCCTCGATCAGCATCCCGAGCCGGTCGGCGTTGCGGAGGATCGCCGCCGCCGACTCGCGCTGGGCGACCGGGAGCGACGGTCCGCCGTCCTCCAGCAGCTCCTCCGCGTAGCCCCGGATCGAGGTGAGGGGCGTGCGCAGCTCGTGGGAGGCCACGCGGAGGAAGCGGTCCTGGGCGCGACCCGGAGGTGCCACTAGAAGTCGCGGTCCAGGACGCCCGACTCGGAGACGGCCTGGGCCGAGGCGGCGACGCCGCTCGTGTCGGTCGCGGTCGCCGACGGCGTCCAGATCATGAAGGCGTCGGCGGACGAGGTGCGGAGCTGGCCCGACCCGGAGGAGGCGAGCAGGCTGATGGTCACCGCGCCGGCGCTCGCGCCGTTCACGGTCGGCGACGAGAGCGACGCGAGGCCCGTCCATGTCAGGGTGCCGCCGGTGCTGACGAAGTCGCCCTTGAGGGCGACCGTCCCGAGGCCGGTGGCGCCGGTCGCCGCCGAGTTGGTCCAGACGTCCAGGACGTCGGCTTGGTCGCTCCCGCCGGCGAGCGAGCCGTCCCGGAGCCGGACGTAGACGGTGGTCGGGCCGATGCCGGTCCACCCCGGAATCAGGCTCGCCGCCGCCATCTGGCGCGTCCAGGTGAAGGTGATGGTGTCGCCGGCGGCGAGACGGCCGGGGGTCTGGGCGTTGGTGGCCTGGACGTCGTACCCGGCGGGGGCGACGACGTTCTGGACGATCCGGCTGGCGACGACCGCCGAGGTGGCGGTGTTGCCCGCGTTGTCGACGATGGTGGCGCGGAGGTCGTAGGCGCCGTTGGCGACGCCGGTGGTGTCCCAGCTCGCGGTGAAGGGCCCGGCGGCGTCGGTGCCGATGTCGGTCCAGGTGGCCGTGCCGGCCGGCGCGACCTGGAAGGTCACCGAGGCGACGCCCGACTCGGCGTCGGTCGCGGTGGCGGCCAGGCCGACGGTGCCGCCGAGCGGCGAGCCGGGGTTGGCCAGGGAGATGGACGGGGGCGCGTTGTCGATCTGGACGTTCGCGACGGCCGCGGAGGTGGTGGTCCCGCCGAGGCCGTCCGCCGCGATCGCGCGCAGGTCGTAGCGGTCGTTGGTCAGCGCGGCCGTGTTCAGCGCGCAGCTGTAGGGCGCCGTCTGGTCGGTGCAGACGTCGGCCCAGGAGCCGGACCCCGAGCGCGAGCGCTGGATGCGGACCGACTGGATGCCGGCGAGCGAGGAGGCGGTCGCGCCCAGGGTCACCGAGCCGCGGAGGGGCGAGCCCGGGTTGCCCAGGGAAACGACCGGCAGGGCGTTGGCGATCACGCGGCCCGCCACGATCGCCGACGTCCCGATGTTGCCGGAGTCGTCGGTCGCGACGGCGCGCAGGTCGTAGGAACCGTCGGCCAGGCCGGTCGTGTTCCAGGAGCAGGCGTAGGGCGACGCGGCCGGCGCGCAGACGTCGCTCCAGGCGCCGCCGGCGGAGCGGCGCTGGATGCGCACGGACGCGACGGACCCGATCGCGTCGGCGGCGGTCGCCGTGATGGGCACCGCGCCTCGCAGCGGCGAGCCCGGGTTGGCGAGCGACACCTGCGGGGCGGTCCAGTCCCCGGAGCGGACCAGGTTGGTCGCGTTCCTCGAGGAGGAGGTGAAGGTCGCCCCCGATCCCATCGTCGCGGCGGCCACCTGGAGCAGCGCGAGCCCGGAGAGGGCGGCGGCGATGGCGGTGCGGCGTCCGGTCATGTGCCTGAGGGGGGTCGCGGGTCGCTGACGGGACGGGGATCGGCCCGGACCGGGTCAGGCCGGGAACCCCGGGGGATCGATCCGGTATCGCCCGGAGGGTCGGCTAGACGGAGGCGGGGGTCTTGGCGGCGTCGGAGCGGTTCCGCGCGCCCGAGCGGCCCTCGCGGACCATCCCGACGATGACCATGAGGGCGATGATGGCGGCGGGGACGCCGATGAGGATCACGCGGGTGGTGCGGTCGGTGAGGGCCATGGCCACGCGGCCGGCGTAGGGGACCGAGAACACGACGCGCGGCTGCGTGTCGGCGTTCAGCTGGAAGGTCCAGGGGTCGACCGCGGCGTTGGCGTCGCCCTTGGTGCGGAAGACGCGCTCGCCGTTCGGGCCGAGCTTGATGGCGACGATGCGGTGCGTGACGAGCGGCTGGGAGCTCGTGCCGGCCGGCGGGGCGTACGTGATGACGTCGCCCTGCTCCAGGTCGGCGACCGGGACGGACTTGGCGTAGACGAGCGAGCCGGTGTCGTACGTGCCGGACATCGAGCCGCTCAGGATCGAGTAACGCTGATAGCCCAGCAGGGCGGGTAGCAGGAGAAGAAGGGCGAGGCCGATCGCCGCGACCGCGATCGCGACGCCGGCGGCGCGGCTCGCGAGGCGGAGGATCACTGCGGGCATGGCGGGCCTTTCCGGGTCGAAGGGTCGGCGCCGGCGGGACCGAAGGAGAACGGTCCCGCC
>JAWVEV010000132.1:0-4861 GCA_033856535.1 Miltoncostaeaceae bacterium
GGCGGGCGTTCGACCGCCCGCGAGCTGTGAGCACCGAGGGAGGGCCGGCCGAGGACCGCGCCGCCTGGGCCGAGCTGTTCCAGGTCGCGCTGCCCGAGCCCGAGGCGGCCGCCGAGGAGGACAAGCCCAAGCGGCGCGGCCTGATGGCCCGCCTGCGCGAGAACCTCACCAAGCCGCGCCAGACCATCTCGCCCCAGCTGGCCGGGATCTACGCCGGCAAGCTGGTCTCGGCCGACAACTGGGACGAGCTGGAGGAGGCCCTGATCATGGCCGACTGCGGCATGGAGACCTCGCTCGAGGTGGTCGAGGAGCTCCGCGCCGAGGCCGGCCAGGGGCGGATCGTGAGCGGCGCCGACCTCGCCCGCGCGCTCCGCGACGCGGTCGCGGCGCGCATGGCCTCCGAGCCGGCCCGCATCCCGCTCGGGGCCAAGCCCACCGTGATCCTGGTCGTCGGCGTCAACGGCAGCGGCAAGACCACCACGGTCGGCAAGATCGCCCACCGCCTGGCCGAGCTCGACCAGCGGGTGGTGATCGGCGCCGCCGACACCTTCCGCGCGGCCGCCATCGAGCAGCTGCAGGTCTGGGCCGAGCGCGCCGGCGCGGCGATCGTCCGCCAGGCCCCCGGCGCCGACCCCGGCGCGGTGGCGTTCGACGCCGTCTCCTCGGGCCGGGCGCGCGGGGCCGACGTGGTCCTGATCGACACCGCCGGCCGCCTCCAGACGCAGCACAACCTCATGGAGGAGCTGCGCAAGGTCGCCGCGGTGATCCGCAAGGTCGACCCCGAGGCGCCCCACCAGACCCTGCTGGTGCTCGACGCCACCACCGGCCAGAACGGGCTCAGCCAGGCCAAGCTCTTCGGCCAGGCGGTGCCGCTCGACGGCGTGATCCTGACCAAGCTCGACGGCACCGCCCGCGGCGGCATCGCGCTCGCGATCCACCGCGAGCTGGGGGTGCCGGTGAAGCTGGTCGGCTCCGGCGAGAAGCTCGAGGACCTGCAGCCGTTCGACGCCCGCGCCTACGCCCGGGCGATCTTCTCGATCGACGAGTAGCCCGGCCGCCGGCCGGTTCCGCTCTGGTGCCGGCAGGTTCGGATCCGGCACTGGCGTGCGCGGCGGGCCGCGCCTACCTTGGCCTCGGAACATCAGCAGAGAGGGGGGGCCGTGACATCGATCGATCTCATCGGGGACGAGTACGAGGTCGGGAATCTGGAGGAGGCCATCCTGGGGGCGCTCAGGTCATCGGGGCGGGACCTCGGTGCGCTGCGCGTGGAGGATCTGGCCCCCGTGGATCACTTCCACATGGGCGGCTTCGAGGCGACCCTGGAACTGCTCGGCCTGGCGAATCCTGCGCCGGGAGCCGAGGTGCTCGACGTGGGTGGCGGACTGGGCGGCGCCGCCCGCACGCTCGCGAATCGGATCGGGGCGCGGGTGATGGTGCTCGACGCGACCGCGGAGTACTGCCGCGTCGGCGAGCGCCTCACAGATCTCGTCGGCCTTCGCGAGCGAGTGGCCTTCCGGCACGGCGACGCCTGCGAGATGCCCTTCGCAAATGACTCCTTCGACCTGGTCTGGCTGCAGCACGCGACGATGAACATCCCGGATAAGCCGGCGCTCTTCCGGGAGGCGCACCGAGTGCTGCGGCCCGATGGCCGGCTGGCCATGCACGAGGTCATGGCCGGGGAGAACGCGCCGATCCACTTCCCGGTTCCCTGGGCCGGCAAGCCGCCGCTGAGCCACCTGAGCACGCAGCCGGACGCGCGCGCGCTCATCGCCTCGGCGGGGCTCGTGGAGGAGACATGGCGCGACGTGAGCGCACCCTCCCTGGAATGGTGGCGGCAGCGCGTCGCCACCGTCGCCCACCAGGCGCCATCCCCCCTCGGCCTTCACCTCTTGATGGGGGCCGAGACGCCGGTCAAGGCGAGGAACATGATCCGCAACCTGGAGGAGCGGCGAATCGCCGTCGTCCAAGCGCTGTGGCTCAAGCCACGGACGCCCGGCGGGCGAGGGGACCCGGTCGGCTGATGGCTGACGCCGGCCTCGCGGGGTCCTCCACCTAAAGGGCCCTCATGTCGAGCACCGGCTCCGGGAAGGGGTCGGGGTCCGATGGGATCGGCCCGGGGTCCGCGGACGCGAGCAGCCGGGCCCTGATTTCCGCGGGCGTGGCCGCCGGGTTCCCCGCCTTGATCAGGGCCGCCGCGCCGGCCACGAAGGGCGCGGCCGCGCTGGTGCCGTCGGCGATCCGGTAGCCGCCGGGCACGCTCGACTCGATGCAGACCCCCGGCGCGGCGATGTCCACGTCCTCGCCGAAGTTCGAGAAGGGCGCGAACGCGTCGTCGGTCACCGCCAGCGGCGTGCCCGCGCAGACCGGGCCCGCCAGGCCGCCGGGACGGCCGTCCAGGTCCGCGATCGCCGAGACCGTGATCACCTCGTCGTAGGCGGCGGGGACGGTGCCCGCCGCCGGCGCGGCGTCGTTGCCGGCGGCCGCGACCACGGTTATCCCGCGCTCCACCACGCTGCACACCGCCGCGTGCATCGCGTCGATCACCAGGCCGAGGGCGTCGCGGCCGCAGTTGCCACCGTCCGTGCCCGGGCTGGCCAGGCTCATGTTGACCACGTCGATCGCGTCGGCGTGCTGCATCACCCAGTCGAGGCCGCAGAGCACCGCCGAGGTGGTGATCGCGCCGCGCCGGTCGGCGACCCGGGCGGACCAGATGCGCGCGCCGGGCGCGGTGCCGACCACGCCGAGACCGTCGTCGACGCCGGCGGCGATCCCGGCCACGTAGGTGCCGTGGCCCTCGGTGTCCCCGGTGGTGCCGGCGTTCGCGCAGTCGACCGCCCGGACCACGTTCAGGTCGCGGTGCCCGGGGTGGACGCCCGAGTCGATGATCGCGATGTCGGCGTTCACCCGGTCGTCGTTCCCGTTGATCCGCGCGCTCGGGCTCAGGTCGCCGCCGATCCGCCGGATGCCGGCGCCGGCGATGACCGGCCGGTCGAGCTCGGCCAGCCACACGGGCGCGTCCGGCAGCACGGCCCGCACCGCCGGATCGGCGCGCAGGGCGGCGGCCTCGGCGGGGGAGAGGTCGGCCGCGAAGCCGCTCAGCGCGCGCCGGTAGAGGTGGTCGGGCGCCAGGTCGTGGCGATCGGCGACCTTCGCCGCCGAGCTCCCGTCGGCCAGCACCACCACCGAGCCCGCGCCGGCGGCGGGGCCCGCCAGGGCCAGCGCGGCGACGGCGGCGAGCGCCGCGATCAGCGGTCGCGCGAACGCGCGGACGGGTGCCCGGAGCCTCAGTGCGCCGCCTCCTCGGAAAAGGGCCGGGCCGGAAGTCTGGCATCCGGCCCGGCCGCGCCGGCGGCGCCCTCGCGGAAAGGGGCTATCCTCTGCGGCCGTGTTCGACGCCCTCACCGACAAGCTCCAGGGGATCTTCTCCGGCCTGCGCGGCCGCGGGAAGCTCAGCGAGGGCGACATCGACAAGGCGATGCGGGCGATCCGGCTCTCGCTGCTCGAGGCCGACGTCAGCCTGCCGGTGGTCCGCCAGCTGACCCAGGCGATCGGCGCCCGGGCCAAGGGCGTCGAGGTCACCGAGTCGCTGACGCCCGACCAGCAGGTCGTGAAGATCGTCAGCGAGGAGCTCACGAAGCTCATGGGCGAGGCCAACGTCGGCCTCCCGATGGCCTCGAAGCCGCCGACGATCGTGCTGATGGCCGGCCTGCAGGGCTCGGGCAAGACGACGATCTGCGCCAAGCTCGCCCGCCACTTCTCGGCCCAGGGCCGCGCGCCGATGCTGGTGGCCTGCGACGTCCACCGGCCGGCGGCCGCCGAGCAGCTGGCCGTGCTCGGCCGGCAGATCAACGTGCCGGTGCACCGCGAGGACGGCAAGGACCCGATCGCGATCGCCAAGCGGGGGCTCGAGGCCGCCCGGGCGACCGGCCGCGACCTGGTGATCGTCGACACCGCCGGCCGCCTCACGATCGACGCGGCCATGATGGACGAGCTGGTCCAGATCAAGGAGGCCGTCCAGCCCACCAGCATCGTGCTGGTGGTCGACGCGATGACCGGCCAGACCGCGGTCGAGGTCGCCAAGGCCTTCAGCGAGGCCGTCGACATCACCGGCGTGGCGCTCACCAAGCTCGACGGCGACGCCCGCGGCGGCGCGGCGCTCTCGGTGCGCGCGGTCACCGGCAAGCCGATCCTCTTCATCGGCACCGGCGAGAAGGTGGAGGCGCTCGAGCCCTTCCACCCGGACCGCATGGCCTCGCGCATCCTCGGCATGGGCGACGTGCTCAGCCTGATCGAGAAGGCCGAGCGTACGGTCGACGTCGACCAGGCCAAGAAGCTCGAGCAGAAGATCCGCGGCGGCAGCCTCACGCTCGAGGACTTCCTGGACCAGATGCGCCAGGTGCGCCGGATGGGCCCCATGTCGCAGGTGCTCGGGATGATCCCGGGCTTTCGCAACGTCGCCAAGGCGCGCGACCTCACGGTCGACGAGGGCCAGCTGGACCGGCTCGAGGCGATCATCCAGAGCATGACCCCGTCCGAGCGGCGCCAGCCGGACACCATCAACGGAAGCCGGCGGCGGCGCATCGCCGCGGGCAGCGGCACCAGCGTTCAGGAGGTCAACCAGCTCCTGTCGCAGTTCAAGCAGATGAAGAAGCTGATGCGTCAGATCGGCCGCGGCGGCCTCCCGGCCGCCTTCGGCGCCTGACGAGCCGAGTAGGCTCCCCAGAACCCCTCACGAGGAGACCCGTGGTCAAGATCCGCCTCGCCCGCGTGGGCAGCAAGAAGAACGCCATCTACCGGGTGGTCGTGGCCGATTCCCGCTCGCCGCGCGACGGCCGCAACATCGCGACGATCGGCCGGTACA
>JAWVEV010000133.1:0-6273 GCA_033856535.1 Miltoncostaeaceae bacterium
GTGAACCAGAGCCGGATGAACTTGACGTCCCGCTCGGCCACGGTGGCGAGGACTTGTTCGGCGGTCACGTTCCTCCCTCGGGGGTCATCGGACGCATGCTCGGGAGGACGGTAGCGGGACCCGGCGACGATGATGCCCGTCCGGGACGGAGGCCGATGGCCCCCGTCCCGGCTCGAGCGTCATTTGATGAAGAGGATCTCCGCGTACTTCGGGAGCGGCCAGAGGTCGTCGGCCACGATCCGCTCGAGGCCGTCGGCCGAGGTGCGGACCGCCGCCATCGCCGGCAGGACCGTGTCGCGCATGTAGAGCGCCTCGGCCATCGTGTTGTCTTCGGGGTGCACCGCGTTGACGCGCTGCAGCTCCTTGATCGCCGCGGCGAAGGCCTTGACGTCCCCGGCGAGCTCGGCCGCCAGCTCCTTCAGCCCGGCCTCCTGCAGCGTGCGCAGGTGGCGGACCGCCGCCGGCAGCAGCATCGTCGCGGCGATGTCCGCGGCCGTCTCGGCCTCGATGTTCACCGTGATGATGTACTGCTCGAGCATCACGTCGTAGCGGCTGTGCAGCTCCCGCTCGTTCATGACGCCGTAGTTGGAGAAGGCGGCGACGGTCTGGTCGGAGATCAGCTGCGGGAGCGCCTCCGGGGTGGTCCGCATGTTGAGCAGGCCGCGGTCCTCGGCCTCCTTGTGCCAGGCCTCGGCGTAGTTGTCGCCGCCGAAGACGATCTGGCGGTTGGCCTTGTAGCTGGCGCCGATGACGCCCGGCAGGGCCTCCTCGACGGTCTTGGACTTCTTGGTCTTGCCCCGGGGCTTCATCGCCAGCTCGAGGTCCTCGCAGAGGGCGTCGATGGCCTCTGCGACGATCGTGTTGAGCACCGTGTTCGGCAGGCTCGGCGACTGGCTGGAGCCGAGGGCCCGGAACTCGAACTTGTTTCCGGTGAAGGCGAAGGGGCTGGTGCGGTTGCGGTCCCCGCCGTGCTTGGGGAAGTTCGGCAGCACCGGCGTGCCGAGGCCCATCAGCTCGCCCGAGGCGCTCACGCCGGCGGTGCCGGCGGCCATCGCGTCGAAGACGCCCTCGAGCTCCGAGCCGAGGAACACCGAGATGATGGCCGGCGGCGCCTCGTTGGCGCCGAGGCGGTGGTCCTGGTTGGCGCTGGCGATCGACGCGCGCAGCAGGCCCTGGTGCTTGTTGACGGCCTGGATCACGGCCGAGGCGAAGAACAGGAACTGCAGGTTGTCGTGCGGCGTGTCGCCCGGCTCCAGGAGGTTGGAGCCGAGGTCCGTGCTCATCGACCAGTTGTTGTGCTTGCCCGAGCCGTTCACGCCGGCGAAGGGCTTCTCGTGCAGCAGGCAGATCAGGCCGTAGCGCTTGGCGACGGTCTGCATCACCTGCATGCAGAGCTGCTGGTGGTCGGTGCCCACGTTCGAGTTCTCGAAGATCGGCGCGACCTCGTACTGGGCGGGCGCCACCTCGTTGTGGCGGGTCTTGATCGGCACGCCGAGCTTGGCCAGCTCGCGCTCGGTCTCGAGCATGCAGGCGAGGACGCGCTCGGGGATCGAGCCGAAGTAGTGGTCGTCGAGCTCGTGGCCCTTGGCCGGCTTGGCGCCGAAGAGCGTGCGCCCGGTGTTCACCAGGTCCGGCCGCTCGTAGTAGTAGGACTTGTCGATCAGGAAGTACTCCTGCTCGGGCCCGATCGTGGTGAAGACGCGGCTGGTCTCGGCGTCGCCGAAGAGCCGCAGGGCGCGGATCGCGGCCTTGCTGAGGGCCTCCATCGAGCGCAGGAGCGGGATCTTGGTGTCCAGCGCCTCGCCGGTCCACGACGCGAAGGCCGTCGGGATGCAGAGCACCGCGCCGTTCTGGTTCTCCAGGATGAACGCGGGGCTGGTGGGGTCCCAGGCGGTGTAGCCGCGGGCCTCGAAGGTGGCGCGGATGCCGCCGGTCGGGAAGCTCGACGCGTCCGGCTCGCCGCGGATCAGCTCGCCGCCGGAGAACTCGGCCAGCGCGGTGCCGTCGCCCACCGGGCCGAAGAAGCTGTCGTGCTTCTCGGCGGTCGAGCCGGTGAGGGGCTGGAACCAGTGGGTGTAGTGGGTGGCGCCCTTCTCCAGCGCCCAGTCCTTCATCGCGGCCGCGACGGTGTCGGCCAGCGACGCGTCGAGCGGCTCACCCCGCTCGATCGTTGCCTGGAGCTGCCGGAAGACGTCCTTCGGCAGGCGCTGGCGCTGTGCCACCGAGCCGAAGACGTTCTGCCCGAACGCATGAGTGCCGGGCGCGGTCAGGTCGATGGCGCCCGCACGCCCGTTCGGGCTCCATTGGGCGGCGGCGACGTTCTGCTGGCGGAGTCTCGGCATCGGCCCCTGTCCTCCCCGGCGACGGTCCCGATCCGGTTGCGGAGGGCCCGGCCATGTGGTGGTGTGCAAACGGCGACAATATAGGTCGCCTGCAGGGCCTCTGGTTTGCGCCATCCGGCCAAAGGAATCGCCCGGCCTTTGGCCCTCGGGAGAAAGCGCGCCTTTCGGTGCGCACGGTGTCTTGACCGTCCCCCCGCACGCATCCATCGTGCAGTCCTCCGTGAGCGCCCCCGCCCCGATCCGCCGTCCCGTCCCGCGCGCCGGCGACGACCTGACGCTGGCCGACCTGACGCTGCTGCCGTCGCTCGCCGGCTGCCGGGTGCTGCCGCCGCGCGCCGACCTGGGACGGCCGGTGCGCGCGGTGGTCCTGGCCGACCCGGCCGCACCGGTCGAGCCCGACGCGCTGGTGGTCTCGGCGGGCGCGCCGCCGGCCGAGCTGCCCGAGGGCTGCGCCGGCGTCGTCTGCCGCTCGGCCCCCGCCGGGGCGGACCGGCCCGAGGTGCCGGTGCTGGTGCTGCCGGCCGGCGCGCGCTGGGGCGCGGTGCTGGCCGACCTGCACGCGGCGCTCTCGGACGGGGCACGGCTGGGCCACGCGGCCGCGGCGCGGGCGGCCTTCCGCGCCCCGCTGGTCGACGGCGAGGGCTTCCCCGGCCTGGCGGCGGTGGCGTGCGAGCTGCTCGGGGCGCCGGTCGCGATCCTGGACGAGCACCTGGACCTGCTCGGGTCGGCCGGGATGGGCGAGGCGCAGGACGAGGAGCTGGCGGCGGCGGTGGGGCGGGCGCGCGGCCACGGCCCGGCATCGGTGCTCGGCCCGTTCCTGGAGGACGAGGGGATCCCCGACGTCAGCCGGGCGCTGGTTCGCGGGGGCGGCGCCCCGATCGGCGCGCTGGCGACCTGGCTGCCCGGGCCGCTCTCGGGGGCCCAGGAGGCGGCGCTGGGCGAGCTGGCCGACGCGTGCGGCCTGGAGCGGGCCCGCGAGCAGGTGCGCACCGAGACCGAGTCGCGCCTGCGCGGCGACCTGATCGAGGAGCTGATGGCCGGCGGGGCCGTCTCGCGCGACTCGGTCGTCCGCCGCGCCCGCCACCTCGGCGCCGACCTGGCCGGCGGGGCGGTGGCGCTGCTCGGCAAGCTGACCGACCCGCACACCGAGGGCCGCACGATCACCGACCCGCGGCTGGTGCGGCGCTTCCTGCAGCAGGCCCGCGCGACGGTCGACCTGCACTGCCCGCGCGCCCTGGTGGACTGGAGCGAGGGACGGCTGCTGGCGCTGCTGCCGGGCGGCCGGCGCGGCGCCGAGCCGGCGGTCCGGGAGGAGGTCGAGGCCGAGGCGCTCACGGTGGGCAAGCGGTTGCTGGCGGCGACCGGCCAGACCGTGCCGGGGCTGGCCCTGACGCTGGCGATCTCGCGCTTCACCCCCGAGCCCGAGCGGCTCGGCGCGGCGCTCGACGAGGCGCGGCTCGCCCTCTCGATCGGCGAGCGCCTGGGCCGGGTGGGCGAGGTGGTCACCTTCGAGGAGACCGGCACCTACAAGCTCCTCTTCCAGATCTTCGCCGACCGCCCCGAGGAGCTGGCCTCCTTCTACGACCAGACCCTCGCCCCGCTCGTGGCCTACGACGAGCAGTACCAGACCGAGCTGGTGGCGACGCTCGCCACCTACCTCGGCCACGACTGCAACCTGGCGGCCACGGCGAGCACGCTCTACACGCACCGCCACACGGTGCGGTACCGGCTCGACCGGATCGCCGGCCTCAGCGGCCTGGACATCTCGAAGACCGACGACCGCGAGAAGCTCTCGCTGGGGCTGAAGGCGATGCGCCTGCTCGGCCGGCGGGTCGCGACCGCCGGCGAGCACCTGACCAAGCGCGGGCGGGCGGGTTAGGTGGCCCTGCTCGGAACGCCGGCGGGGGGCGCCAGCCGGTAGACCGCGCCGCCGGCGGTCAGGTTGGGGCGCCGCGCGCGGCCGCCCGCCTGGCGCCCCCGCGCGTCGAGCAGCACCCGCCGGTCCACGCGCCAGCCGGTGGTGCGCACCAGCGCCTCGAAGTCGGCGATCGTGCACAGGTGGATGTTCGGCGTGTCGTGCCAGGAGTACGGCAGCATCCGCGAGTCGGGCATCCGGCCGCGCAGCAGCAGCTTCGCCCGCAGCGGCCAGTGGCCGAAGTTGGGGAACGAGACGATCGCCAGCGGCGCGATGCGGAGGATCTCGTCCACGACGAAGGCCGGCCGGCGCACCGCCTGCAGGGTCTGGGACAGGATCACGACGTCGTAGTGGCGGTCGGCCACCCCGTCCAGGCCCTGGTCGATGTCGCCCTGCACCACCGGCACGCCGCGCTCGAGGCAGGCGTGGAAGCCCTCGTCGGAGATCTCGACCCCGGTGCCGCGGCACCCGCGCGCGCGGATCAGGTGCTCGAGCAGGCTGCCGTCGCCGCAGCCGAGGTCGAGCACGGTCGCGCCCGGCGGGACGAGCTCGGCGACGACCTCGAGGTCCGGTCTCACGCCGCCCGGTCCTCCTCGCCCAGGCGGCGCAGGAACGCCGCGATGGTGCGGTGGTACTCCGGCACCTCGAGCAGGAAGGAGTCGTGCCCCCAGGGGGACGCGATCTCGCGGAAGCTCACGTCGCCGTGGCCGGCCTGCAGCATGCGGACGATCTCCCGCGAATGCGAGGTGTCGAAGCGCCAGTCGGTGTCGAAGGAGATCACGAGGAAGCGCGTGGCGCACTCGCGCAGCCGGCGCACCGCGCTCACCTCGTCGGCGAAGGGATCGAAGTAGTCCATGCAGCGGCTGAGGTACAGGTAGCTCAGCGCGTCGAAGCGGCGCAGGAAGGCCTGGCCCTGGTGCTGCAGGTAGCTCTCGACCTGGAAGTCGATGTCGAAGCCCCGCCGCGGGACCTCGCCGTCCTGGATGCGCCGGCCGAACTTCTCCCGCATGGAGCGCTCGGAGAGGTAGGTGATGTGGGCGATCATCCGCGCCAGGCTGAGGCCGACGGCCGGCTGCCCGCGGTCGTGGTAGTCGCCGCCGCGGAACTCCGGGTCCCGCATGATCGCCTCGCGCGCGACGGCCGAGAAGGCGATGTTCTGCGCCGAGAGCCGGCTGGAGGCGCAGATGACCAGCGCCCCGGCGAGGTCGCCGGGGTGGTCGAGCGCCCACTGGAGGGCCTGCATCCCGCCGAGCGAGCCCCCGATCGCCGCCAGCAGGCGCGTCACGCCGAGGTGGTCGGCCAGCGCCCGGTGCACCGTGACCAGGTCGCCGACGCTGAACAGCGGGAAGCGCAGGCCGTAGGGCTTCCCGGTGGCCGGGTCGACGCTGCTCGGCCCGGTCGTGCCCTGGCAGCCACCCAGCAGGTTCGGGCAGATCACAAAGTGGCGATCCGTGTCGACCGGCCTGCCGGGGCCGATCAGGTTGTCCCACCATCCGGGCCGCTCGGGGTCGCCGTGGTGCCCGGCGGCGTTGGCGTCGCCGGTCAGCGCGTGGCAGACGAAGACCGCGTTCGAGCGGGCCGCGTCGAGGGTGCCGTAGGTCTCGTAGGCCACCTCGACCGGCGCCAGCCGCGCGCCGGACTCCAGGACGAGCGGGCGGTCCTCGTCGAAGAGGACGACCCGGCGCGTCTCCACCTCGCCCAGGGAGCCGCTCATGCGGTGGCCGTCGGGTCGTGCACGCGCGGATTGTGCCAGCGCCCCCTCGGGGCGGCCTTCGGCGGGGCTATCCCGCCCGGGCGCGCACCGCGTCGGCCAGGTCGCGGGTGACCGGCCCGGGGCGGCCGGCGCCGATCGCGAGGCCGTCCACCGCGATCAGCGGGATCACGCCGGCGACCGCGTTGGTCAGGAAGAGCTCGTCGGCCGCGCGCCAGACCGGCTCCTCCAGCGCCTCCTCGCGCACCGGGACGAGCTCGCAGAGGATCGTCCGCGCGATGCCCGGGAGCAGGCCCCGGACCGGG
>JAWVEV010000134.1:0-7188 GCA_033856535.1 Miltoncostaeaceae bacterium
CGCGCAGGCCTGGCACGTCGGGGTCGAGGCGCAGCGCGGCGCTCCAGGCGGCCTCAGCGGCGTCGGCATCGCCGAGCGCGCCCGCGGCGCCGACGGGCTGACGCTCTCCTTCTGCATGATCGTGAAGGACGAGGAGGAGATGCTCCCGGGCTGCCTCGAGGCGGTCCGGCCCTTCGTCGACGAGGTGATCGTGGTCGACACCGGCTCGACCGATCGCACCGTCGCGATCGCCGCGGCATTCGGCGCGCGGGTCCTGCACTTCCCCTGGAATGGCTCCTTCGCCGACGCGCGCAACGTCTCCCTGGAGGCCGCGACCGGCGACTGGGTGATGTACCTCGACGCCGACGAGCACCTGGTGCCCGAGGACGGCCCGATGCTGCGCGAGCTGCTCGGGCGCACCTGGCGCGAGGGCTTCGAGCTGGTCGAGACCAACTACACCCGCGACGAGGGCGCGGGCCAGGCCGTGACCCACCTGGCGCTGCGCATCTGGCGCCACCGCCCCGCGTACCGCTTCGAGGGCGCGATCCACGAGCAGAAGACGCGCAACATGCCGACGTACCTGCGCGAGCGCTTCGAGCAGACCGGCATCCGGGTGCGCCACTACGGCTACCTGAACGGCCGGATCGAGGACCGCGACAAGTCACGGCGCAACCTGGAGTTGCTGGAGCGCGAGGCCGGCGAGCGGCCGACGCCGTTCATGGCCTTCAACCTGGGCTCCGAGCACCTCGCGCTCGACGAGCCGGCCAGGGCGCGCAAGCTGCTCGACGCCGCCTGGGCCGAGCTGCGAAGGGGCGAGTGGACCGCGGTCGGCTACGGCGCGCCACTCGTCGCGCGCGTCGCCCGCGCCCGGCGCACCGCCGGCCACCCGACCGGTGCGCGGGTCGCGATCGCCGAAGGCCTGGCCGGCCTGCCCGACCACACCGACCTCGTCTTCGAGCTGGCGCTCTGCGCCCGCGACCAGGGCGAGCTGGCCGAGGCCGCCGGGCTCGCCGAGCGCTGCCTGGCGATGGGCGACGCCCCGGCCCGCTACCACGCGACCGTCGGCACCGGCGGCGCGCTCGCGCTGACCCTGCTCGGACAGCTGCACGAGCTCGCCGGCCAGCCGGCGGGGGCCGAGGAGCGCTACCGGCGCGCGCTGGCCGAGCACCCCGACTACGTCGCGCCCGCCCTGCCGCTGGCGACCCTGATGGCCGCGCGCGGCGCCGGCGCCGACGAGGTGGAGGCGGCGCTGCCCGACAAGCCGAGCGCGTTCGCGCACGCCGCGGCGGCCTACGCCGAGGCCGGCCACCCCGAGGTGGCCGAGCGCTGGTATCGCGCGGTGCTGGCGCGCCAGCCGCGCAACGAGACGGCGCTCACCGGCATCGTCGACGCCCTGTTCGCGCAGCGCCGCTACGCCGAGGCGGCGGACGCCGCGGCCGGCGTCGCGGCCGCCGTGGGGATCGAGCTGTTCGCGCGGGCCGCGGCAAGCGACGCGGCCGGCCTGACCGCCGCGCTGGCGCGGGCCGAGGCGGCCGGCATCGCGGACCACGAGCGCGCCGTCTACGCGGCCTGGGCGACGATCGTCGCCGGCGGGCCGGCCCCCGCCGCCCTGCCGCTCCCCGCGGCGCTGTCGGTGGCCGCGGGCCTCGAGACCTTCCTGCGCGTCCAGGACTTCGACAACTTCGCCGTGCTGCACGGCCTGTGGGAGCGGGTTGAGCTCGCCAAGCGCGAGCGGCACGAGCTGATGGCGCGGATCTACCTGCGCCAGGGGTTCCTGGAGTCGGCGGCCGACGAGTGGATCGCAGTGGCCTCGGCCGCGCCCGACGCCCGGGCGCTGGTCGGGCTGGCCCAGGTCGCCGTGGCGCAGGGGCTCCACGAGGACGCGCTGGCGCTGGCGGCCGACGCGCTGGCGCTGGAGCCGGGCAACGCCGACGCCGCGCGGATCCTCGAGCGGATCACCGCCCGCGTCGCGGTGGGCGCCGCAGGCTGAGTCAGGCGGGCGGGCGGGCCTCAGGCATCGCGCCGCGGCGCGTAGCGGTGGTGGAGCATGAGCGCGTTGCCGTCGGGGTCATGGAAGTGGGCCATGTGGCAGACGCCGCTGTCGATCGTCTCCGCCGGGAAGACGACTCCCTTCGCCTCGAGCTCCGCCCGCGCGGCCGCCACGTCGGCGACGTGCAGCGCCACCGGATGCGAGTGGGGGCGGAACTCCATCCCGAAGGCGTCGGACTGCATCAGCGCGATCGTCAGCGTGCCGGTCTCGAATTCGCCGGCCGGCATCGCGCCCCACCGCACCGAGCACGGGATGCCGAGGACCTCCTCGTAGAACTCGCTCGCCACCGCGAAGTCGCGCGTCGGGATCGTGATGAAGTCGACCCCGGTCACCTTCACCGCGCTCGCCGCCTCGCCCATGGTTCCCCCTCGTCGCGCTTCCACCGGCTCCGGCGGGGCCCGCCGGCGGGCTGACCGTAGCGCCCCGGGTGCCGCACTCGGGCTCCGCGACAATCGGCGCGGCGACCGAACCCGCGGCGAAGCGTCGAGTGGCGCGGGCGGGGGCGCGCCCGCGGCGATCCCGCCGCGTCACTCGGCGCGGGCGCGCGGGTAGGGGCGCCGCACCGCGCCGGGCTCAGGCGGCCGGCGGCCGCGGGTCCGCCCCCGGCGGCGTCGGCCGGCCGAGCCCGAGGTGCCACACCGTGAGCACGCGCGGGTCCTCGAGCAGCCGCCGCCGGTCCTGGCGGAGGGTCCGGTTGGTCACGTACGGGTCCTCCAGCACCTCCGCCATGTGGCGGCCGAGCGCGGTCTGACGGCCGACGTATTCGGCCAGCCGACGCCGGCCGCCCGCGGGGTGAAGAGGTCGGCGATGAGGCGCCGTCCGGAGAGGGCCATGGTCATCCGCTCCTTTCGTGCGGCCGGGTCGTCGCCCGGCGGCCCCTCCCGGTGTAGCGCGGACCCGGCCTCCCGAGGGGGCGCGTGTTGGACCCCAACAAGGGGCGACCGCAACGGTTGGATGCCAACCCTCCGGGCGCCCCGACGGCCCGCCGGCGCTACACCTGGCTCATGAGACACATGACGAGGAGGACGAGATGAGCACCACCCAGACCGCGCTGAGCATGCGATGCGTCGGCTACCAGGTCCGCACCAGCGGGGGCGGCGCCCCCGTCGGGGAGATCGAGGGGGTGCGGGCCCGGGGGGTGCGTCTGCACCGCCTGCCGGCACACCCCGGCCGCCACGGGTACCTTCCCTCCGAGGCGGTGAGCTGGGTATCCGACGCCACCAACACGGTGTTCCTGAAGGAGGGCATCACGCCCGCGTCGGTCGTCGACGCCCCACCGCCGCCGGACGAGGCCCCGGGCGATTGGCACAAGAGCTCGGACTGGTGGGCCGACCTGCTCGGCCACTTCGGCCTGTTCGAGTCCGAGGGCCGCGGCAACGAGCCCTTCCTGCACCCGGACCAACGGTGACGCCCGATGGCGCGTGAGCTCGTCGCACTCGTGCCCGGCCTGATGCGGCTGGGCCGGGTCGGCGTGTTCGCGGGCCTGCCGGAGCGCGACCTCGCCGTCCTGGACCGCCGCCTCGAGGTGGTCCGGTGGATCTACGGGCACCCCCCGCCCCCCGCGCTGTCGCGCCCCCGGCACCTCTTCGTGGTCCGGGAGGGCCAATTGGCGCTCTTCGAGCGAACCCTCTCGGGCCACCTGATCACAATCGCGGTCCTCGAGGCCGGCGCCGTCTACTCCAGCCTCGGCGACGCCCCGGCGCCGCACCTCGACGCCCAGTGCGACTCGGCGGTCTCCCCGATCTCGGAGGACGCCCTGGGCGCGCTGATCGCGCGCTACCCGCGCTTCGGGAGCAACCTCGCCGCCGCGCTCTCGGAGCGCATGGCGATGCTGCGCGAGATCGCGGCGGTGCTCGGCGAGGTGCGCGTCGAGGACCGCCTGCGCGCGCGCCTGCGCCAGATCGGCGGCCGGATCGGCCGTACCTCCCGCGAGGGCGTGCGCATCCCGCTGGCGCTCACCCACGCCCAGTGGGCGCTGTTGGTGGGCGCCTCGCGCGAATCGGTCACGATCGCCCTGGGCCGCCTGCGCGCTCAGGGCGAGATCCTGATTGAGGGGCGCGAGGTCACGGTCACCTGGGCCGCGATGGAGCCGATGGGGCCCGAGCCCGAGGAGGATTCGCCGCCCGGCGCCGACGCGTCGAATGGCGCAACGGACCCGCCCGCGGCCGACGCGCTCAACCCGCCAGGGGGTCCCCCACCCGGCCCATGAAGAGCACCGTGCCGGTTGCGCGGTCGCGGATCAGGAACAGGAAGGGCCGGTCGAGGGCGAGGCGCACGTCGGTGACCGGAGCGCTGGTGGGTCCGATGCCGACCGCCGTGACCGCCCCGGCCTCGGTGCCCTTCTCGTCGACGATCACGAAGGCCGCCTGCCTCGCGAGGGTGATCACCAGCTGCTCGGCTCGCGTGGTGCCGCCGAAGTCGGCGCGCATGCCGTCGAAGGCGTCGCGCATTCCGAGCGCCTTCAGTCCGATGAAGCGGGGCAGCACCGGGTAGCCGGGCTTCACCCAGAGCGCGTTCGCCGTGGTGAGGATCGGCTGGCCCTCGCCCCCGGCTCCCGCCGCGTTCAGGTCGCGGCCGAGCGCGCCGAGCGCCGAGTGCAGCCGCCCCGGCGGCAGCGGGTGGCGCAGGACGCGCGCCATCTGGGCGCGCGTGCGCCCCCGCGCCCCGGCCGACACCATCGACAGCGCCGTCGAGGCGCCGTACGGCGACAGCACGACATTCGGCGCAACGGGCGTCGCGAGCCGGCGGTAGAGGTCGAAGGCGAACTCGGTCTGCCCGCGCACGACGGCGGTCCGCTCGGCGCGCGGCGTCGGCTTCACCGGCTTGGGCTTCGGCGTCACCGGCGCGCCGATCGCGACTTCGGCCGACGCGGCCACGAGGGCCGCCAGGAGCAGGACGAGGAGCCGTCGCATGGCCCCCATCGTCTTGCAGCCGAATGTCGCGCGTCGCCCGTCATATGGCCAGGTCAAACGCTCGGCGCGTGATCCGGGCTTGATATATTCCGATATAGGAATATATTTCCCCGCGTGGCACGAGCATCCACCACGACGGACGTCTTCAACGCGGTCGCCGAGCCGCGACGCCGGCAGATCCTCGACCTCCTGGCGGGCGGCGAGCGGTCGGTGACCGAGCTGATCCGGGTTCTCGGGCTCGCCCAGCCGCAGGTCTCCAAGCACCTGCGGGTGCTGCGCGAGGTGGGCGCCGTCGAGGTCCGCGAGGACGGGCGCCGGCGCCTCTATCGGCTGAACGGGCCGGCGCTGAAGCCCATCCACGACTGGGTCAAGGACTACGAGGCGATGTGGTCCGACCGCTTCGAGGCCCTGGATGCCGTGCTGGACGAGCTCCAATCACCACAAGGACACAAGGAGGAGGACGATGGCCATGACGAAGAGCGGTAGCGCGAGGGTGACCCTGCCGGCCGAGGACCAGATCCTGATCACGCGCGAGTTCGACGCGCCGGCGGAGCTGGTCTGGAAGGCCTGGACCACGCCCGAGCTGGTGCGCCGCTGGTGGCACGCCAATCGGGGCGAGATGACCGTCTGCGACATCGACCTGCGGGTCGGCGGCGGCTGGCGGTTCGCCATGGTCGCCGAGGGCGGCTTGGAGGTCGGCTTCCACGGGGAGTACCGCGAGATCGTCCCGTTCGAGCGGCTGGTCTCGACGGAGGTCTACGAGGGCTTCCCGGACGCCGGCGCGGTCAACACGCTCACCCTGATCGAGGTCGATGGTCGAACCATCCTCCGGGTCCTGGTGCAGCACGAGCTGAAGGAGCACCGCGACATGCACATCGCCTCGGGCATGGAGGCGGGTCTGCAGGACGCGCTGGACCTGATGGAGCAGGTGGCGGTCTCGCTCGGGTGAGGCGCATCCGCCACGGGCCGCCGGGAGCGGGATGCTCGGCGGCCCGGCCGGGCCCGGTCCCCTAAATCGGGGAGGCCGCCGGCCGATCACGCGGCAGATGGCCCGTCCCGCCGCCTCCGCCGCGCCCCCCGTCATTTGGCGCGGCGACGCCGAGGAGCAGCACTCGCTCGCGGTCGTCAACGCCGGTATCACCCGGGCGCTCGCCGCCGCCGGCCACGAGGTCCATCTGCTGGCCCCCGGCGACGCGGCCCTCGCCCTCCCCGCGGTCGGCGTGGCCCAGCAATGGCCGCCGCGCTTCGAGCCCCCCAGCGACGGCCCCTTCGTGCTCTACCAGCCCTGGGAGTTCGGCCGGGTTCCGGCGGCCTGGGTCGAGCGCATCCGGGCCGGCGTCGACGAGGTCTGGACGCTGTCGCACAGCGTGCGCGACGCCTTCGTCCGGTCCGGGGTGCCGCTCGAGCGGGTGCACGTGGTGCCCGCCGGCGTCGACCTCGACCGCTTCACCCCCGCCGGCCCCCGGCGCCCGCTGCCCACGACGAAGGGCACCGTGCTGCTCTTCGTCGGCGGGGCGCTGCGCCGCAAGGGCGTCGACCTCCTGCTCGAGGCATACGGCCGGGCGTTCGACGCCGCCGACGACGTTTGCCTGGTGGTCAAGGCCTTCGGCGGCAAGGGCGTCTACCAGGGGCTGACCCTCGACGACGAGATCGCCGCCTTCCGCGCGCGGCCCGGCGCGCCGGAGCTCGTCCTCCTCGACGACGACGTGCCCTACGACGAGCTGCCCGCGCTCTACCGGGCGGTCGACGCCGTCGTGCAGCCCTACCGCGCCGAGGGCTTCTGCCTGCCGGCGCTCGAGGCGCTGGCCTGCGGCCGCCCGGTGGTCGTGCCCTCCGGTGGGCCGACCGACGACTTCGTGACCGAGCGCTGCGCCTGGCTGCTGCCGGTGCGGACCGCGCCGGTGCGGGAGGACGCCTTCGCGGCCGAGGAGCTGCGCCTGGCCGAGCCGGGGTTCACCCTCGAGCCCGACCTGCCGGCCCTGGCGGCGGCCCTGCGCGAGGCCGCCGACCCCGAGGCGCGCGCGGCCAAGGCCGCGATGGCCCGCGGCCACGCCGAGCGCTTCTCGTGGGAGCACGCCGGCCGCGCCGCCGCCGCCCGACTGCGCGCCCTGGCCGGGCGCACCCCGATCCGCGCGGGCGTCGCGCCGAATGGCGCGAGCGGGCACGACCGGGTCGAGCTGATCCTGCGCCGGGCGGCGGAGGCCGCCCTCGCCGGCCCGGCCGCCGGCATCCGCGAGGGGTTCGCCG
>JAWVEV010000135.1:0-6304 GCA_033856535.1 Miltoncostaeaceae bacterium
AGGTCGGCCGCGGCCGCCGGGTCGCCCCGGTCGAGCGCCATCTCGGCGAGCACCACCGGGGTGAGCGCGTTGCCCGGAACCCGCTCGAGGAGCTCCCGCGCCTCGGCGACGCGCCCCTGGCGCCGGCGCAGGTCGGCGAGGCGCACGATGGCGAGCGGGCTCCAGGTGGGCCGCGCGACGGCCAGATCCTCGAGCGCCGCCGCCAGGGCGGCGTCGGCCTCGGCCCAGCGCCCCTGCCAGGTGAGCACCGCCCCGTAATGAGCCCGGCACGCGCCGGTCACGAAGTTGATCCGCTCACGCCGGCCGAAGGCCTCGACCTTCGCGCACCACTCGCCCGCGCGCTCGAAGTCGCGCGCACGCTCACAGGCGTTGAGCAGCAGGCAACAGGTCCACCCGGCGGGCACCACCAGCTCGAACTCGCCCGCCAGCGCCGCCGCCGTTGCCTCGTCGAGGCAGGACATGCCCTCGGCGACGCGCCCCTCGTTCACCAGCGCCAGGCCCTCGACCGACAGCGCGAACATCTCCAGGCCCACCACGCCGAGCCCGCGGCCGAGCTCGCGGGCCCGGGCGGCGCGCTCACGGGCCCGGGCGGGATCGCCCTCGATCATGGCCATGTAGCCGAGCAGGACCTCGAGCCAGCCGTGCTCGGCGCAGGTCTCCAGCCCGTCGAGCAGCCGGGCCGCGCGGCCGAACCAGCCGTTGGCGATCGCGCGCTCGCCGCGCAGCACCAGGTGGTCGTCGGCGAGCCAGATGGCCTGCATCGCGGCGCGCCGCGGATCGCCCTGGCGGCGGCTGAGACGGTAGGCGCGCTCGCGCGACTCGAGGCAGGCGGGCACGTCCTCGACCCACCAGGTCGCCCAGCTCAGCCCCTCGAGCGCCTCGACCGACTCGCGCTCCTCGAGCTCGCGCTCGAAATGCGCCCGCGCCTCGGTCCACGCCGCGCGCGCCAGCGCGGCCTCGCCGGCCCGGACCCGATCCCTCGATGACGAGGGCTCGCTCATGGACCGAACGATATTCGCGATCCGCGGATGTACACATCTCCCGCACCGGGCCCGGATGGGCCCCTCCCCGATGCGCCGTCGGAGCGCAACCGAGCGTCGTTCCACGGCGCCCACGGATCGGGCCGGGCCCGCGACGACTGAGGTCGCACGAACACCGGGAATGCGGCTCTCCGACCGCCGGGCCTCAACCCTTTCACCGCAGTGTCACAGCATGTTCACAGGCGAGGCGGCGCCCCCGGATAGCGTCACTTCCATCGAGAGCCGACTCACCTCGGATGGAAGGAGGGCACTCGATGGATGCAGGGATGCTGCCGCAGCGACGGGCCGATCGACCCACCCTGGCCGCCGGCCCGCTCGAGCTCCGCGCGGCGTGCGGCCTCGCCCTCGCCGAGGGCCGCGGCCTGATGCTGAGCGACCGCGAGTTCCGGGTGCTCTACGAGCTCGCCCGCCGCAGCGAGGAGATCGTCTCGCGCCAGGCGCTGTACGAGGCGGCGTGGGGGGCGCCCATGCGGCGCGGTGACCGCTCGGTCGACGTCTACGTGCGCCGGATCCGGGTCAAGCTGGGGCGGGCGCTGCCGCGGTGGGTCTTCATCCACACCCACTTCGGCCTCGGCTACCGGTTCGAGGCCCTGCCGGCGCCTGGCGCCCCAGGGGCCTGACCCGCCCGCGCCCGGGGCGGATCAGCCGAAGCGGCCGCGGACGTAGTCCTCGGTCGACCGGTTGGCCGGGTTGGTGAAGATCTTCTCGGTCGTGTCCATCTCGACCAGCCTGCCCGGCTCGCCGGTCCGCTCGAGGTTGAAGAACGCGGTGTCGTCGCTCACCCGGGTGGCCTGCTGCATGTTGTGCGTCACGATCACGATCGTGTAGTCGCGCTTGAGCTGGTGCATCAGGTCCTCGATCGCCAGCGTGGAGATCGGGTCGAGAGCCGACGCCGGCTCGTCCATGAGCAGCACCTCGGGCTCGACGGCGATCGCGCGCGCGATGCAGAGGCGCTGCTGCTGGCCGCCCGACAGGCCCGATCCGGGCTTGTTGAGCCGGTCCTTGACCTCGTCCCAGAGGTGCGCGCCGCGCAGCGACCTCTCGACGATCGGGTCGAGGTCCTTCTTCTTCATACGCGTCCCGTTGAGCTTCACGCCGGCGATCGTGTTGTCGTAGATCGACATCGTCGGGAACGGGTTCGGCTGCTGGAACACCATCCCGACCTGGCGGCGCACGAGCACGGGGTCGACGCTCGCCCCGTAGATGTCCTGGCCGTCGATCTCGACGGCGCCCTCCACGCGCGCGTTGCGGACCAGCTCGTGCATCCGGTTCAGCGAGCGCAGGAACGTCGACTTCCCGCAGCCCGAGGACCCGATCAGCGCGGTCACCCGGTTCGGCTGGATGGTCATGTCGACGTTCGCGACCGCGAGGAAGTCGCCGTAGTACAGGTTCAGGCCCCGGATCCGGACGCCCTTGCCGACGCTCGTCGCGGGCGCGTCGGTGCGCACGAAGCGGCGGGCGTCCGCGCCGGCGGGGGTGTCGAGCGCGGCGGGCCGTGGCAGCTCGACGGACTCCGTCGGGCGAGTGGACATCAGCGGACCTCCGTGCCGAAGCGGCGGTAGACGAGGCGGGCGGCGAGGAACAGGACCATCACGATCACGATCAGGGTCAGCGCCGCCGCCCATGCGCGGTCGAGGTACGGATCGGGCGGGGTTCCGGGGTACTTGTACTGGTTGAAGATGTACACCGGCAGGTTGGCCATGCGGCCCTCGAACGGGTTCCCGTTCACGGAGGAGAACACCCCGGTCGTGATGAGGAGCGGGGCGGTCTCGCCGATGATCCGGGACACCGCGATCATCGAGCCGGTCACGATGCCGGCGAGCGCCGTCGGCAGGACCACCTTGACGATCGTCCGCCACTTCGAGACGCCGAGCGCGTAGGACGCCTCGCGCAGCGAGTTGGGGACGATCTTCAGGACCTCCTCCGTCGATCTCACCACGATCGGGATCATGAGGACCGAGAGGGCGACCGCGCCCATCACGCCGAGGCGCACCGAGGGCCCGAAGAAGATCACGAAGAGCGCGTAGGCGAAGAGGCCGGCGACGATCGAGGGGATCCCGGTCATCACGTCGACGAAGAAGGTGAGGAGCTTCTTCAGGCGCCCGTGGCCGTACTCGACCATGTAGACGGCGGCCATCACCCCGATCGGCACCGAGAAGAGCGTCGCCACCCCGGTGATCACCAGCGTGCCGATGATCGCGTGCATCGCGCCGCCGCCCGCGCCCACCACGTTCCGGGCGTCGTCGGTGAAGAACTCGAGGTCGAAGCGGGCGCCGCCCCGGGCGACGACCGTGTGAACCAGCGACACCAGCGGCGTCACCGCGAGGAGGAACGCCGAGGTGACGCCGAGGGTCATGAGGCGGTCGAACGCGCGCCGGCGGCCCTCGACGCGCCGCGACCACGTGTACACGACCGCCCCCGCGACCGCGGCGCCGGCGAGCGCCAGCAGCGCCAGGTTGACGTCGGTCGCGAGGCCCAGGGCGACCACGATCGCGGCGGCGATGCCGTAGACGGCCAGCGGCCCGCGGCGGGGCAGCGTCCCGCGGACGACCGAGGGGCGCCCCATGACGTCGGGCGAGGGGCCGGCGGTGGCGGGCCGGCTGCTCATGCCGACGACCTCGAGCTGCGGCTGATCACGGCGCGGGCGGCCATGTTCACCACCAGCGTGATGGCGAAGAGCGCCAGCCCGGACGCGATCAGGACGTTGATCTTCAGGCCCGACGACTCCGGGAACTGGAGCGCGATGTTCGCGGCGATCGTCGAGGGGTTGCCCGAGCTGATCAGGTTGAGCGTGACGATGCCGGAGGCCGACAGGATGATCGACACGGCGAGCGTCTCGCCGAGCGCGCGCCCGAGCCCGAGCATCGAGCCGCCGATCACCGCGGACTTGCCGAAGGGCAGCACCGTCATGCGGATCATCTCCCAGCGCGTGGCGCCGAGGGCGAGCGCGGCCTCGCGCTGCTGGCGCGGCGTCTGCGAGAAGACCTCGCGGGCCACCGCGCTGATGATCGGCAGGATCATCACGGCGAGCACGACGCCCACGACGAGCATCGTGCGGCCGGTCACCGAGGCGGGGCCCTCGAACAGCGGGATGAAGCCCAGGTACTCCGCGAGCCACTTGTGCAGGCCGACCGCGGCCGGGCCGAGCACCGCGATGCCCCAGAGGCCGTAGACGACGCTGGGCACCGCGGCGAGCAGGTCGACCAGGTAGCTGATGCTGTTGGCGATCTTGCGCGGGGCGAACATGGTCACGTAGAGCGCCACCGCGACCGCCAGCGGGACGGCGATCACGATCGCGATCACCGACCCGAGCACGGTCCCGAAGGCGAGCGGCGCGATGTAGGACACGATCCCGCCGTCGCCGGGGATCTCGTCGGCGCTCGCGGTGAAGGCCGGCCAGGCCTTGATCGCGAGGAAGATCGCGACCCCGGCGAGGACCGCCAGGATCAGCGCGCCCGCGCCGACGGCGGCGCCGGAGAAGATCCGGTCCCCAACCCGCCGGACCGTCTTGCGGGCGAGCGGGGCGGCCGGCGGCGGGTCGGCCGGAGGGCTGGCGGTGCTCACGGGTGCTGGTCCGTTCGGGGACGCGGGGCCGCGGACGCGGGACCGCCGCCCCGGGGAACCGGGGCGGCGGAGCTCACGTCGGCCGGCCGGGGCCGCCCGGATGGGCGGATCCGGGTGATGCTACGAGCCGATCGCGTCGACGGCCGGCTTGACGAGCGCGGTCAGCTCGTCCGAGAGCGGCGCGGAGCCGGCGGCGGATGCCGCGGCCTGCTGGCCCTCGGGGCTGACGAGGTACTGCATCCAGCCCTTCACGAGCGCGGCCTTGTCGGCCGAGTCGTACTGGGTGCAGGCCATCTCGTAGGACGCCAGCACGATCGGGTAGACCCCCGACGCCTCGGTCTTGCGGTCCAGTGCGAAGGTGAAGACGTACTTGCCCGGGTCGTCCGTCTCCGGCGACTCGTCCACGATCGCCGCGGCCGCCTCGGGCGTCGGCCCGACGAACTCGCCGCCCACGCCGATCAGCGCCTTGCCGAGGTCGCCGGCCTGGCTGGCGTCGGCGTAGCCGATCGTGCCCTCGCCGGCGTTGACCGCGTCGATGACGCCGGCCGTGCCCTGCCCGGCCTCGCCGCCCGACACCGGCCAGTTGCCGTCGACGTCATAGGTCCAGACGTCGGGGGCGACCGCCGCCAGGTACTCGGCGAAGTTCTCGGTGGTGCCGGACTCGTCCGAGCGGTTGACCGTGACGATCCGGGTGTCCGGCAGGTCCACGCCGGCGTTGTCCGCCGCGATGGCCGGGTCGTTCCAGTTCGTGATCTCACGCTTGAAGATCTTCGCCAGCGTCTCGGGCGAGAGCTTCAGGTCGGTCACGCCCGGCAGGTTGTAGACGATCGCGATCGGCGAGACGTAGACCGGGATCTCGATCAGGTTGTCCGGGCCGCCGCAGCGGTCCTGGGCGCCCGTCAGCTCGTCGTCCGCAAGATGGGCGTCAGACCCGCCGAAGTCGGTGCCGCCGGCGACGAACTGCTCGCGGCCGCCGCCCGAGCCGATCGGCTCGTAGGTGACCGTCGCGCCCGTGTTGGCCTCCTGGAAGCCGGCGACCCAGGCCTCCATCGCGGCCGCCTGCGAGCTGGCGCCCGCGCCGGCGAGGGTGCCGGACAGGCCGCCGCCACCGTCGCCGGAGCCCGAATCGTCATCGCCGCCGCATGCCGCGGCGCCGAAGGCGAGGGCGCCACAAAGCGCGACGAGGGGCACCAGACGTCGTTTCCTCGGAAGCTGCAAGGCGGTCTCTCCTGTTCGCTGGTCTGCGCGAAGCTAACGGCCGCCCTCGGACGCGAGGTGACCCGCGTGTGACGCTCTTGTGAACCACTTGTGAAAGCCGGCGCGAGGCCGGCCGCAGGATCGCCGGCAGCCCCCTCCGGAACGACCGCCCTCCCGCCCGGGTCCACGCCATCCGGCGCGGCCGCCGCCACGTGACCCACGGTGATCGAGGGTGGCGGAGGCCCCTCCCGCCGGCTCAGCCGAGGAGCTGCGCGGCCCGGAGCCTGCGCTCGACCACGTCGTGCGCGACCTCGGAGAGCAGGCGGCGATGCCGCCGGGCATACCCGCGCAGGTGGGCGAAGGCGGCGTCCATCCCGATGCCCACCTGCTCGGCGATGACGCCCTTGGCCTGCTCGATCACGATCCGGCTGTCAAGCGCCAGGTGCAGCTGCTCGGCGAGCGCCTGGGCATCGCGCGCGGCCCGGTGCTGCACGATCGCGATC
>JAWVEV010000136.1:0-8558 GCA_033856535.1 Miltoncostaeaceae bacterium
AACACCCCGGCCGGCCCGCGCGCCCTCGAGGACGCCTGCCCGCACAAGGGCGGCCCGCTCTCGGACGGCCTGCTCGGCGACGACTGCGTCACCTGCCCCCTCCACGGGCGCCGGATCAACCTGGAGACCGGCGAGGTCGCCGGCCACCCGGGCGAGCGCGTCGCGACGCTGCCGGTGTTCGAGCGCGACGGGTGGCTGTACGTGGAGATCGAGCCTTGAAGGGGGCCCGGGTGGGCATCACGGCCCACCGCCGGGCCGAGGAGCAGGCCCACCTGGTGCGCGCCCTGGGCGGCGTGCCGGTGCTGGGCGAGACGCTGCGCGCCGACGTGCCCAACGACCCCGAGCGGGTCGACCGGGAGCTGCGCGCCGCGCTCGCCGCGCCACTCGACGCGGTGGTCTTCCTGAGCGGGATCGGCGTGCGCCTCATCGTCGAGTCGGCGCGGCGGATCGGGCTCGAGGACCTGCTGCGCGCGCGCCTGGACGCGGCGTTCGTGGTCGCGCGGGGCGCCAAGCCGCGGCGCGAGCTGCGCGCCGCCGGCATCCGTCCGGACTGGACCGCCGAGCCCGCGAGCACGCTGCTCATCCGGGACGCCCTGCTGGCGCGGCCGACCGCCGGCCGGCGGGTGCTGGTGCAGGCCTTCGCCGAGCCGCCGATCGACCTGGCGCTGCCGCTGGCCGGCGCCGGCGCCGAGGTGGCCGTGGTGTCGCCCTACGACCTCGCCTGGCCCGAGGACCCCGAGCCCGCCCGCCGGCTGGCGCGCGCGGCCGCCCGAGGCGAGCTCGACGCGGTCACCTTCACCACCGCCCGGGCGGCGCGCCAGTTCGTCGCGATCGCCGAGGCCGACGGGATCGACGTCGAGGACCTCCGCCGCGGCGGAGCCCTGATGGTCGCCGTCGGCGAGGTCACCCGCGCCGCGCTCGAGGACGAGGGCCTGGAGGTCGGTGTCGTGGCCGACCCGCCCAAGATGGGGACGATGTACCGGGCCCTCGCGGTCGCGCTGGTCGCGGAGGCCGCCTCCGGCGCCCGGGGCCGTCCGGTGCCGGCCGTCACGGGCTGAGCGATGCCCGAGCTGGGATAATCGCGGCGTCAACCCCGCGCGCGCCGCCGAGCGCGCGGTCTGACCGCCGCATTGCCAAATCGCCCAGTCCACGGATCGATCGTCGCCCGCCCGTGAGCGCGGTGCGCCGGTTCAACGTCGTCGAGCGGGGCCGGCCGGAGGGCCGGCCGATGCTCCTGGCGCACGGGTTCGGCTGCGACCAGGGCATGTGGCGCCACGTGTGGCCCGCCTTCGCCGAGGACCACCGGGTGATCACGTTCGACCACGTGGGCCACGGCGGATCGGACGCCGGCGCCTACGACCCGGAACGGCACGCCACGCTCCGCGGCTACGCGGAGGACGTCCTGGACATCGTCCGCGAGCTCGACCTGCGCGACCTCGTCTTCGTCGGGCACTCGGTGAGCTCGATGATCGGCGCGCTGGCGGCGGCCGAGGAGCCCGATCGCTTCGCCCACCTCGTGCTCGTCGGGCCCTCGCCGCGCTACATCGACGACGAGGGCTACGTCGGCGGCTTCACCCGCGAGGACATCGAGGGCCTGCTGGAGTCGATGGACAGCAACTACCTCGGCTGGGCCGGCGCGATGGCGCCGGTCATCATGGGCAACGCGGACCGCCCCGAGCTGGGCGAGGAGCTGGCCGAGACCTTCTGCCGCGCGGATCCCGAGCTGGCGCGCCGCTTCGCCCGGGCGACCTTCCTCGCGGACAACCGGGCCGACCTGGCCCGCGTGCGGACGCCGAGCCTCGTGCTGCAGTGCGCCCGGGACGTGATCGCGCCGGACGCGGTGGGCGAGTACGTGCATCGCGCGCTGCCCGGCAGCCGGCTGGTGCGCCTTGCGGCGACCGGGCATTGCCCGAACCTGAGCGCGCCCCAGGAGACCGTGGCGGCCATCCGGGCCTACCTGGCGGCGTGACCGCCGACGAGGATCCCCTCGAGGCGTCCGCGGAGGAGCTCTACGAGGACGCGCCCTGCGGCTACCTGTCCACCACCATGGACGGGACGATCGTGCGGGTGAACCGCACCTTCGAGACCCTCTCCGGCCACCGCCGGGAGGACCTGATCGGCGTGGCCCGGTTCCAGGACCTGCTGGCGCCGGGCGACCGGATCTACCACGACACCCATCACCTCCCGATGCTCCATCTGCGGGGCGCGGTGCGCGAGATCGCGGTGGAGGTGATGCGGCCCGACGGCTCCCGCCTCCCCGCCCTGGTGAACAGCATGGTGCGCAGGGATCGCGAGGGCGCCGCGCGGGCGATCGGCGTCTCGGTCTTCGACGCCACCGAGCGGCGGCGCTACGAGCAGGGCCTGCTGGAGGCGCGGCGGCGGGAGCACGAGGTGGCGCTGGAGCTGCAGCGGGGGCTGCTGACGGGCGCGCCGCCGGCGGCGCCGGGGCTGGAGATCGGCGTGGCCTACAAGCCCGGCGTGAGCGACCTCGAGGCCGGCGGGGACTGGTACGACGCCTTCTGGCTGGAGGAGGGCGCGGCCGTCGCGCTGGTGGTGGGCGACGTCGTGGGACGCGGCATCGGGGCGGCGGCGACCATGGGCCAGCTGCGCAGCGCGGCCCGGGCGCTCGCCGCGGGCCGGCCGGAGCCGGGCGCGCTGATCGACGCCCTCGAGGGCTACTCCCGCCGCCACGCGGTGGGGCGCATGGCAACGCTCGTCTACGCCGAGCTGGAGCTCGACGTCGGCCGCCTGCGCTTCGCCTGCGCCGGCCACCCGCCGCCGGTGCTCGTGGCGCCGGGCGCGCCGGCGCGCCTGCTCTGGGAGGGCCGCTCGACGCCGCTCGACGCGCGCCCGTCGGCGCCGCCCCGCCGCGACGACGTCTGCACCCTGCCGGCCGGCGGCGCCGTCGTGCTCTACACCGACGGCCTCTTCGAGCGGCGCACGCGCCCGCTCGACGAGGGCCTCGCCCGGCTGGTCGCCGAGGTCGAGGCCCGCCGCGACGCGCCCGCGGAGGAGCTGGCCCATGGCCTGGTCCGCGCGATGCTCCCCTCCGGCAACGCGGACGACGTCTGCGCCCTGGTCGCCCGCCGGCGGAGCGCGCCCGAGGCCTGAGCCGGGGGCCGGCCCGAGCCGGGCCCGGCGGCATCGTCACGCCCGGGCGCCGCCGGCGGTGGCCGGTCGGCCATGGTGCCGGTGGCCAGTTCGCCCTCGAACCCGGGCCCGGGCGGACCGGCGACGGCCCTCGCTCGCCGCGCCAGCCGTACCGAAAGAGCGCGCGGTCGGCGGCCAAGAGCGCATCGGCGGCGCCTCAACTGGCCGCCGGAAACGCTCACGGGTCAGCCCTGGGCGGCGGGCGAGGTCTTCCTGGACCGCGCCACGAGGTTCTCGATCTCGGTCACACGCCGCAGCGCCGCCTGGGCGATGCGGCGAGTGATGCGGACCTGTCCCATGGTCACCTGGATCGGGCGGACCCGCGTCCGCATCGCCGGTGGGTCGGGCAGCCCGAGGAGCCGGGCCCGAAGCCGCGTGGCTCGCCGGAGCGCCGCCTGGGCGATGCGCTGGTTCGTCCGTAGCTGTGCCCGCCTCAGCCGAATCGCGGACGGCCGGGCGGCCGGCCGGACGGCGTGGCCCAGGCCGAGCCGCGCCTCGAGGGCGGCGACCCGCCGGAGCGCGGCCTGTGCGATGCGCTGGGTGATCCGGAGATCCGCCACGGTGAGCCGAGCGGACGAGCGGCGTGCGGCCGACGGAACACGGGGTCGGCCAGGCGCCGCCGCCGGACGCGCCTCCGGTGCGACGACCGTGGCACGGGAGCCGCCGCCTCCGGACGCTGCGGCCGGGCCGGCTGACGAGGGTCCGGCCCCCTCGGACGCCGGTGGCGTCACCGCGCCGGACGGCGGCGTCCGGGCGGACGGCACCGGGGCCGGATCATTCGGGATCCGAACCCAGCCGGCGTCGGGCGAGCCCGGCGGCGCCAGCAGGGCGAAGGGGCGGTCCAGCACCCGGAGCACGACCAGGCCGGAGTTCGGGTCGGCGATGGCGAGGTCGAGCCGCCCGTCCCCCGTGAGCTCGCCCACGGCGAGCGCCTGCGGCCCGTAACTCCCGTACGGGAGCGGGAACAGGATCTCCGGCGCGAGGCTCCCGTCGGGACGCTGGAGATAGAGGCCCGCGTGCTGCCATCCGCTGTGCAGGACGGCGACATCGGTGCGTCCGTCCCCGTTGAGATCCGCGGCCCGCGCGACCGCCGGGATGTCGAACGAGGGCCGGACGACCGGTGGGTCCACCTCGCCGTTCCGCGCCTGCGGGAGGACGCGCAACGAGGAGGTCGGGAAGTTCCCGCCCTCGGGCAGGATCAGATCGGTCCGCCCGTCGCCGGTCACGTCGGCCAGCGCGATCCCGTCTTGCCCCGCGAACACCTCGCTCCCGGTCTCCAGGCGCCGCACGGCCCACCGCCCGGCCGGCGCCCCCTTGCGCGTCACGATCATCATGTCCCCGCCAGACAGCAGCGGAGTGCGTCCGACGACGTCCGGCCGGCCGTCGCCGTCGAGGTCGCCGACGTCGAAGGTGTGCAGTGCGATCGGGGCGATCGCGCGCGCGGCGAAGCCGCCCCGCTCGCGTGACACGGCGAGCAGCCCCGTCGCGTTGCCGACGACGATCTCGTCCGGCCCCTCGCCGTCGAGGTCGGCGATCACCAGATGGTTCGGCCGGGTCCCCGCCGGGACCGGCGCCTGCCGGACCAATCGTCCGCCGCGGTTGAGGAGCACCTGGACGCCCGCCTTGGTCGTCACCGCGGCGTCCGGCCTGCCGTCGCCGTCGAGGTCGCCGACCGACAGGCTCATCGCGGCCGGCTCACCGTCCAGCGGGAGAATGCTCGGCCGCCCCAGCTTCCCCCGCCCGTCCTGGACGAAGAGCACGAGGCCACGGAGGCGCGCCGGCATCCGAGGATCGGTGTTCGGCGTCGTCATCAGGACGTCGTCGCGTCCGTCGCCGGTGATGTCGGCGACCGCAACCGCCTCGGCGTAGGAGGGGACCATGTGCCAGGTGAAGTAGCGGGGCAGCGCGAGCGTGGGGACGAAGTCCGGCGGCGACCCCACCGGATGCACCGCGCCCGGGCGGTCCGGCACGGCCGTCCGCACGGCGGTCCTGATCGAGTATCCCGGGGTCCCGTCCCCGGGATTCGTCCGCCACCCGACGATCGCCGTCCCGGAGGGGTCCACCGCCAGGGAGACCTCGTCCATGGTCACCGCCCAGCTCCCGTCGATCGCCTCCGGGTCGGCCCACTCGCCGCCCGCCGGCCGGCGGGCGACCTGGATGCCCGGACCGGGCCACGCGGCGAAGAGGTCGCCGGCGGCGTCCAGGGCGAGGTGAGGGACGGTCCCGTCGCTGTCCATCATCGCGGGCTCGCTCCAGCGCCCGCGAGGGGGCCGATGGGCGAAGGCCGGCCCGACCCACCGACCGACCTCCTCGTCCCGGGCCTCGAAGACCGCGAAAGCCTCGCCATCGGCGTCGACCGCCAGCTCGAACTCCCTGCCGACGACGACGGGCCCGAAGGGGTTCACCCCCCGGGACCACCCCCCGCCCGGGTCGCGGACCGCCAGGCGGTCCCCGAAAGCCGCCGCGGCGGCGCCCGAGGGGCCGACCGCGAGGCGGAGGTCCACCCTGAACAGGTCGTCCGAGGTGCCGAGGACCTCGGACGCGCCCCAGCGTCCCCCGGAGGGACGCTCCACGGCCTCGACGACCGCCCGGTCCTCGCTGACGCGAAGACGGTTCCAGACGACGGTGGCCGCTCCGCTCGCATCGGTGCCGAAGGCCACCTCCTGGACCAGGCCCCCGCGGGCCGAGAGCCGCTCCGGAGCGGTCCATCGCCCGCCCGGCGCGCGGGTGGACGCCATCACGACCGACGTGTTGCCGCCGTCCTTCTGCACCCAGACCGACACCGCGTTGCCCGCGCGGTCGAGGACGACCCCGGCGTCGAGCTCGACGATGCCCCCGCCGGAGACCCGGGCCGGCTGCGACCACGTCCCGTCGGGCAGGCCGACGGCCGCCTCGACGGCGAACTCCCCGTTCGGGGCGCCGTTGTGGACCCCCCAGCTCACGATGGCGGTCCCGTAGGGATCGATCGCGACGTGCGGCCCGACGTCGTCGCCGCTGGGTCCGAAGATGGTCACCGGGGCGCTCCAGGGCCCCCCCGGAGGCCGTCGCGAGACCCGGAGCTCGAAATTCCGGTCGAGCGTGCGGTTCGCCGTCCAGGCCGCGATCGCCGCGCCTCGCTCGTTGACGGCGATTCGGGGAGGCCCGAAGTTCCGGTACTCTGCGTTCTCGAACGCCATGAACTGGGCCGGGCGCCAGCCCTCGTCCGCGCGGGCGGCGGGAGCCGCGATCAGCGCGACCATCGCGGCGAGGAGCGCCAGGGGGAGCAGGAGCGCCGCCCGCCGAGATCGGTGGCGGAGCGTCGTGAACGAGACCGCGAAGGCGGTCGACGGGCCGGCTGAGATCGACATGGACGCTCGGGGGTGGGGGTCGGCGCAGAGTGCTGCGCCCGTTGGCCGCGTCCGGCCCGTGGTGCCCCGGTGCTCAGAGCGCCCGACGCGGGGCCCACTCTATGCGGGCCCGGCTGTCCGGTCAGCCTCACCCGGTCCGGCCGCGCCGGCCCGAGCCCCGCGGGCCCGGGCCGGCGCACCGCGATCAGGCGCTCTTGCGCCGGCCCGCCAGGGCCACACCCAAGGCGATGACGCCGAGCGCCAGCCCGCCGGCGCCCAGCCCGAGGGCCGCGTCGACCCGGCCGGATGACGGGCCGGAGTCAGCCTCCTCGGCGGCGCCCTCGTCGGCGGCCGCGGTCAGCGTGACCGCCGGCGCCGGGTGCTCGGGCTCCTCCTCGCCCGCGGCCGCCGTCTCGATCCAGGCGGTCTGGCCCTGCTCGCACCCCTGGATGACCGGAAAGGCCAGGGTCTGGCCGGCGGCGTCCGGGAGGCGGACCGAGAGGGCGAACTGGGTCAGCTGGTCAGCTGCCAGCGGGCCGCCGCTCCAGGTGACCGTGTCCACCCGCTCGGGGATCGTCCCGCCCTCGCCGTCGTCGGCCGGCGGGTCGAGCTTCTGCATCTTCTTGACGACGGTCCAGCCCGGGACGGCCTCGGGCGTCGCGGCGTAGATCCCCTCCGGGATCTTCACCGCGATCGAGGTCGTGGGCGACCCCTCACAGCCGTGGGGCACGGTGAAGTTCAGGAGCGCGTAGCTGTCGGCGCTCGCCTCGGTCGGGCTCACGGTGACGTGGGCGAAGGCGGGCGGGGCGATCGCCAGGGTGGCGGCCAACGCGGCGATCGCCGCGCTTCGGTGTCGGCGCATTCAGCGCTCCTCTCGGATGGGGACCGTGACGGTCCGTGACGATGATCGGAAGGGGCCGAGGCGGACGGTCACCTGGAACCGCCAATCCCCGGCCAGGGGCAGGCGCGCGGGCGGGACGACGACGTGGCCGCCGGGGTGGAGGACGGCATCGAGGTCGATCCGGCCGATCTCCCGCTCCGGGAGGGCGGCGGTCAGGCGGACCTCCTCCGCATCCACGGGGGCCCCGCCGGCGTCCTCCAGGCTCAGGTCGACCTGGTTGACGCCGACGATCGCCGGGGCGACCGTCAGGTGGAGCCGGCTGGGGCCGACGTCGGTCGCGATCTCGACCGGTCCCGTCGCGGCCGCGGCCCCCGTCGACGCCGGCGGCGGCTCGGCGACCAGCACGGCGGTGAGCCCCACCACCGCGGCCATCAGGGCGAGCTCGGCTCCCGCCAGCCGGCCGAAGGACCGCAGCGACCCGCCCGCGCGGAGCCGCGGGATACCGATCCGACGGTGGACGGCGCCGATGCCGATCAGGACCGCCAGCAGGAGGATCTTGGCCAGCAGCAGGCGCCCATAGCCGACGCTCCACAGGTCCGACAGCGGGCCGAGCCGCCGCCACGCGGCGACGGTGCCGGCGGCGGTCAGCAGGACCACCGCGCCCAGCGCGACGGCCGAGAAGCGCGGCACCACCGCCCGGGCCAGCGTGGCGCGGGCCGTTCCGGCGGACGCGATGGCGAGGCCGAGGGCGGCCAGGCCGCCGACCCAGACCGCGCCGCCCGCCACGTGGACGGCGTCGACCACCACGTCCAGCGCCCCGTCGGCGCGGGCGTGGCTGGCGAGACCGGGCAGGACGACCAGCGGAGCGGCGAGGACCGCCGCGATGACGGCCGGCCGCTCGGGGCGGGACGCCCGCGCCGACGCCAGCAGCAGCGCCCCCGCGGCGGCGCCGAGCCAGATCCGGGCGATCCACGGCGGCCCGAAGGTGCCGTCGATCGCGTCCCGGAGCGCCGCGCCGCGGAGCCCGTCTCCGAGACCCCCCGCGGCGAGGGTCGCGCTCTGCAGCGCGATCCCCGCCAGGGCCACCGGGATCAGCGCCAGCGCCCCGATGCCGAGGGCGCGCGCGACCCGCGCGCGGACATCCGCCGGCGCGCCCCGCAGGAGGAGGGCGAGGCAGGCCGCGCCCCCCGCCACGAGCAGGATCAGCCCGAGGTCGAGCGCCCGGACGACGCCGAAGGCCG
>JAWVEV010000137.1:0-5255 GCA_033856535.1 Miltoncostaeaceae bacterium
GTGGCGCGCCGGCGCCGGGTCGATCACGGTCGCGCCGCCCACCGTGCGCCCCGGCGCGGCGCGCAGGATCAGCCGGTCGCCCGCCTCGGCGGGCACCGGCCGGTCCAGGCGCAGCTGGGCGTAGCCCCGCGCGCCGGGCGCGAGCGCCTCGCCCTCCAGGAGGACGCAGGTGGCGCCGGCCTCGGCGGTGCCGAGGAAGGCCTGCAGGCGCCGGCGCGTGCGCAGGTCGCCGCCGGCCTCCGGCAACCATTCCACCGCGACGTCGAGCAGGTCCGACGCCGCCCAGCCCGCGCCCTCGGCCACCACGCACGAGCCGCGCGGGACCTCCTCGCGGGCCAGACCGGCCAGGTTCAGGGCGACGCGCCCTCCGGCGGCGCGCTCGATCGGCCGGTCGTGGGCCTGGGCGCCGCGCACGCGGGCGCGCGCGCCGCCCGGCAGCACGGCCACCCGCGCGTCGCGGGCGATCGGCGCGCCCCACAGGGTTCCGGTCACGACCGTGCCGGCGCCGGCGGCGGTGAAGGAGCGGTCGACGAACAGGCGCGCGCGGCCGGGTGCGGTTCGCCGCGGCAGGTCGGCGGCGAGGTCGTCGAGGGCCGCGAGCAGCTCCGGGATCCCCCGGCCGGTCGCGGCCGAGGTCGGCACGACGGTGGCGCCGGGTCCGACGAGCTCGGCCGCGGCGTGGGCGGCGGGCTCCGGGTCGCGCAGGTCCGCCTTGGTGATCGCCACCACGCCGCGGGTCACCCCGAGCAGCCGCAGCACGGCCATGTGCTCGCGGGTCTGGGGCATCACGCCGTCGTCGGCCGCCACGCACAGCAGCCAGCCGTCGACCCCGCTGGCGCCGGCCACCATGTGGCGCACGAAGCGCTCGTGGCCGGGCACGTCGACCAGGCTCAGGGTCCGGCCCGAGGGGAGCGCGAGGGGCGCGAAGCCAGGCTCGATCGTGAGCCCGCGCGCCCTCTCCTCCGGCAGGCGGTCGGTCTCGCGGCCGGTGAGCGCGCGCACCAGCGCGGTCTTGCCGTGGTCGACGTGCCCGGCGGTGCCGAGCGTGAGCGGCTCGCCGGCCACCGGGCTCAGCCGGCCCGGGCGCGGGCCACGAGCGCCGGCAGCTCCTCCAGGTCGGCGGCCGACAGGGCCAGCACGTCGAGCAGCACCCGGCCGTCGTGGATGCGCGCGGCCACCGCCGGCTCGCCCAGCCGAAGGCGCGCCGCCAGGTCGTCGGGGCGCGGGTCGGGCAGCGCGGCCGCGGCGCTCGGCAGCTCGGCCAGCGGGAGCGCCCCGCCGCCGACCCGGCCCACGGTGTCGACGGCCTCGCCCCCGATGGCGGCGGCGAGCGTGCCGGCCCACCGCCGGCGGGAGGCCCGGTCCCCCGAGAGCATCGCCAGCGCGGGGACGCGGACCCGGGCCAGGGCCGGGTCGCGGTGCAGCGCGAGCGTGGCCTCGAGGGCGGCCAGGCGCAGCTTGTCGAGGCGCAGGGCGCGCATCAGCGGGTGGGCCTTGGCCCGGGCGACGGCCGCGGCGGTCCCGACCAGGATCCCGGCCTGGGGGCCGCCCAGGAGCTTGTCGGCGCTGAAGCAGGCCAGGTCGCAGCCGGCGCCGACGCTGGTGCGGGCGTCGGGCTCGTCGCCGAAGATCGCGTCGGGGCCGAGGGCCCCGCTGCCGAGGTCGTCGATCAGGGCGAGGCCGCGCTCACGGGCGAGGGCGGCGAGCTCGTCGAGCGGCGCCTCCTCGGTGAAGCCGAGCTGGCGGAAGTTCGAGGGGTGCACGCGCAGGATCGCGGCGGTCTCGGGGCCGATCGCGCGCTCGTAGTCGGCGAGCCGGGTGCGGTTGGTGGTGCCCACCTCCACCAGCCGGCTGCCCGAGGCCGCCAGGATCTCCGGCACCCGGAAGCCGCCGCCGATCTCCACCAGCTGCCCGCGCGAGACCAGCGTCTCGCGGCCGGCGGCGAAGACCGCGAGCGCCAGCAGCACCGCGCCGGCGTTGGTGTTCACCGCGCAGCCGGCCTCGGCGCCGGTGAGCGCCGTCAGGTGGCCCTCCAGGTGGTCGTGGCGCGAGCCGCGCTCGCCCGTGGCCGGGGTCCACTCGAGCGTCGCGTAGCCGGCGGCCTGGCGCGCGGCCTCGATCGCCTCCTCGGCCAGCGGCGCCCGCCCGAGGTTCGTGTTCAGCGCGACGCCGGTGGCGTTGATCGCGCGGCGCAGCGACGGGCGCAGCGCGCCGGCCACCTCGTCGGCCAGCCCCTCGGGCCCCTCGCCGCCGCGCCGGCGGCGCTCCAGGGCGGCGCGCACCGCATCCCGCGCGGCCCCGCGCGAGTGGCGCTCGGCCAGCGCCGTGATCGCCGGGGAGCCCAGGGCCGCGTCCACCGAGGGCAGCGCCCGGCGCGGGTCGGGCCGGGAGCCGGCCTCAGCCGTTCGCGCCAACCCGGATGCGCCCGGCGGGCCCCGCGGCCAGCCGCCCCACGACGGCCGCGCCCGGCAGGTCGCCCAGCAGGGCGTCGAGGCCCTCCGGCGGGGCGGCCAGCAGCAGCCCGCCGCTGGTCTGTGGGTCGAAGCAGAGGGCCAGGACGGCCGCGGGCACCCCGGGCTCGACGTCCACGGACGGCCCCACGAAGGCCCGGTTGCGCCCGGCCCCGCCGGTCTCGTGGCCGGCCTCGGCCAGCTCGAGCGCGCCGGGGAGCAGCGGCAGCGCGTCGGCGTCGAGCTCGGCGGAGGTCCCGCTGGCGGCGGCCAGCTCCCGCAGGTGGCCCAGCAGCCCGAAGCCGGTGACGTCGGTCGCCGCGCGGACCCCGTGGCGGAGCGCCGCCGCCGAGGCGGGCCCGTTCGAGGCGAGCATGGACGCGACGGCCGCGTCCAGGCCGCTCGGGTCGCCCGAGCGGGCCGCCCGCACCGCGACCCCCACGCCGAGCGCCTTGGTGAGCACCAGCGCGTCGCCGGGCCGCCCGGCGTCGTTGGTCATGAGCCGGTCCGGATGCGCCAGCCCGATCGCGGCGAGGCCGTACTTGGGCTCCGGGTCGTCGATCGTGTGGCCGCCGAGCACCGGGCAGCCGTGGGCGAGGGCGGTCTCCGCGCCGCCGCGCAGCACCTCGGCGAGCCACTCCGGCGGGGCCTCCTTGGGGAAGGCGGCCACGGCCAGCGCCATCAGCGGCGTCGCGCCCATCGCGTACAGGTCGCTGATCGCGTTGGTGGCCGCGATCGCCCCGAAGGTGGCCGGGTCGTCGACCACCGGGGTGAAGAAGTCGACCGTCGCGACGACCGCCTGCTCGTCGCTGAGGCGGTAGACGGCGGCGTCGTCGAGCGAGCCGTTGCCGACCAGGATGTCCGGGTCGGCCGGCGGCGCCGGCAGGGTCCCGAGCGCCTGGGCGAGAAGGCCCGGCGCGAGCTTGCAGCCGCAGCCGGCCCCCCGGGCCAGCTCGGTCAGCGCGACGTGGCCCCCGATCGCCATCGGCGAACTATCGCACGGCCGCCTCGGTCCGCAGGGCGGCGAGCCGCCGGCGCGCGGCGCCCAGCGGACGCGCCGCGCCCGGCAGGTCGCGCCACGGCCCGCCGTCGGCGAGCAGCGATGCCGGGAGGGCGCCCATCCGGTAGCGGCGCGGCGTGAGCGCCGGGTCCTCGAGCTCCTCCCAGGGGATCGGGGCGGCGACCGGCGCCCCGGGCAGGGGGCGGACGGAGTACGGCGCCACCGCCGTGTGGGCGTACGCGTTGCGCATCACGTCGACCAGGATCCGGTCGCCCCGCTTCGCCTTCCGGGCCTCGAGCGTGAGGGCCTCCGGGTGGCGGGCGACCATGACCTCGGCCACCTCGCGGGCGAACGCCAGCGCCGCGTCGTGGTCCTGCCGGCGCTGGATCGGCGTCACCACGTGCACGCCGCGGGACCCGGTGACGAGGGCGAAGGGCTCCAGGCCCAGGTCGCGCAGCAGGGCGCCCAGGGCGAGCGCCGCCGCGCGCACCGCGTCGAAGTCCTCCCGGGAGGGGTCGAGGTCGAAGATCAGGCGGTCCGGCCGATCGAGCCGGTCGGCGCGGCTGGTCCAGGCGTGCAGCGCGATCGCGGCCTGGCCGGCCAGGTAGACCAGGGTCGCGGCGTCGTCGGCGATGGCGTGCTCGACCGACCCGCCGGCCTTGGGGACGCGGACCCGCCGGATCCATGGCGGGAAGTGCCGGCCCGCCTGCTGCTGCAGGAAGCCCTCCCCCCCGATGCCGTCCGGAAAGCGCTGGAGGTTGAGCGGGCGCGCGCGCAGGTGCGGGAGCGCCGCCGCCGCCACGTCGCGGTAGTGGCGGGCGAGGTCGGCCTTCGTCAGGCCCGCGTCGGGGAAGAGGACCTTGCCGGGCCGCGGCACCTCCACCGCCTCGGGCCGCGGCGGGCGCGCGCGGGGCATGGTCCACCCCCTACCCGCCGCGTACGGTCCGCATCCGCCTTCCGCCTCGACAGCGGCGCGCCGGCGGCGGAGGATTCCCCTTCGGGAGGCACCACCCCGCCGGGACGCCGGAGGTCGGCGTGGACGCAGTCGAGGTCGGAGGGCTCCGCATCGCGTTCCGGCGCGAGGGCGCGGGCGAGCCGCTGCTCCTGCTGCACGGGGGGGCGAGCGACGGGCGCGAGTGGGGACTCCAATTCGCCCGCCTGGCCGAGGCCTACGACGTGGTTGCCTGGGACGCGCCCGGATGCGGGGGATCCGAGGACCCGCCGGAGGGCTTCCGGCTGCCCGACTTCGCCGACTCCGCCGCGGGCCTGGTCCGGACTCTCGGCCTGGTGCGGCCGCACGTGCTGGGGCTCTCCTTCGGCGCCGGGCTCGCGATCGAGCTCGCCCGGCGCCACCCGCTCCTGCCGCGCACCCTCCTGCTCGCCTCGGCCTACGCCGGGTGGGCCGGCTCGCTCCCGCCGGGCGAGGTCGCCGCGCGGCTGGCCGGCGCGCTCGCGCTGGCCGATCGCCCGCCGGCCGAGTGGTCGCGGGAGTGGGTCTCGGGCCTCTTCGCCGGCCCGCCGCCGCCCGGGCTGCGGGATGAGGTGATGCGGATCACGCTCGACGCCCGGGGGGCGGGGCTGCGGACCATGGCCCGGGCCTTCGCCGAGGCTGACCTGCGCGACGCCCTGCCGGGCATCGCGGTGCCGACCCTCCTCCTCCACGGCGAGCTGGACGAGCGCTCGCCGCTGGCGGTCGCCCACGAGCTGCACGCGTCCATCCCTGGCTCGACCCTGGTGGTGATGTCGGGGGTCGGCCACCAGTGCAACCTGGAGGCGCCGGACCGCTTCACCGACGAGGTGCTGAC
>JAWVEV010000138.1:0-2564 GCA_033856535.1 Miltoncostaeaceae bacterium
GACGAGGCCGCGGCGCTCCTTGCGCAGGCCGGGGTCGGGCTCGCCGGCCGGCGTGCGGACGTACGTGCCCCGCTCCTTCTTGGTACCGGCCTTCTTCTTCGGGGCGGCCTTCTTCGCCGCCGGCTTCTTGGCCGGTGCGCGCTTGGGCTTCGCGGCCGGTGCGGGCTCGGCCTCGGCCACGGGCTCGGGGGCCGGCTCGGCCTCCGGCTCGGGGGCCGCCTCGGCGGCGGCCTCGGCCGGCGCCTCCTCGGCCACGGGCTCCTCGGCCACGGGCTCCTCGGCCACGGGCTCCTCGGCCGCGGCCTCCTCGACGACCGTCTCCTCGGCAACGGGCTCCGCGGCCACGGGCTCGTCGGCGACGGGCTCCCCAGCCACCGACCCCTCGCCGACGGCGTCCTCGGCAACGGGCGCCTCAGCGACCGCCTCCTCGACAGCGCCCTCCTCGGCCACCGTCTCCTCGGCCACCGTCTCCCCGGCAACGGCGTCCTCGGCCATCGCGTCGGGAGCCTCGCCGCCCTCGGCCGCCACGGGCTCCGGCGCGCCGCCGGCGGCCTCGGCCTCGGCCGCGGCGCGCTCCGACAGGGTCCGCTGGACGGCGTCGCTGTCGGCGACCCGCTTGAGGCTCAGCGAGAGCCGGCGCCGGTCGGCGTCGATCTCGATGATCCGAACCGCCAGGACGTCGCCCTGGTTGACGATCTCGCGCGGGTTCTCGACGTGGTGCGCCGCCAGCTCCGAGATGTGGACCAGGCCCTCCACGCCGGGGTGGATCTCGACGAAGGCGCCGAAGGTGACCACCTTGGTGACCTTGCCCTCGACGACGTCGTCCTCCTGGTAGCTCTCGATGACGCTCTGCCAGGGGTCCGACTGGGTCTGCTTGAGGCCCAGCGAGATCCGCTGCCGGTCGCGGTCGATGTCGAGCACCTTGACCCGGACCTTCTCCCCGATCGCGAGCACCTCGGACGGGTGGTTCACGTGGCTCCAGGAGAGCTCCGAGATGTGGATCAGGCCGTCGATGCCCTCGAGGTCCACGAACGCGCCGAAGTCGACGATGTTCGAGATGACGCCCTCGACCACCTGGCCGGGCTGGAGCTCGTCCAGGATCTTCTGGCGCACCTCGCGCCGCTCGTCCTCGAGCACCGCGCGCCGCGACAGCACGACGTTGTTGCGGTTGCGGTTCAGCTCGATCACGCGGCACTCGAGCTTGCGGCCAAGGAACTCGTCGAGGTCCTGGACGCGGCGGATGTCGACCAGCGAGGCCGGCAGGAAGCCGCGGACGCCCAGGTCGAGGATCAGGCCGCCCTTGACGACCTCGATGACCGTGCCCTCGACGTGCTCACCGTCGGCGGCGGCCTGCTCGATGCGCTTCCAGGCCTTCTCGAAGCGGGCGCGCTTCTTGGAGAGGATCAGACGGCCGTCCGGGTCCTCCTTCTGCATGACCAGCGCGTCGACCATCTCCCCGAGCGAGACCTCCTCGTCGGGGCGGACGCTCTTGCGGATCGAGAGCTCGGACAGCGGGATGACGCCTTCGCTCTTGTAGCCGATGTCGACCAGGACCTCGTCCTTGTCGACGCGCACGACCCTCCCGTTGACCACGTCCCCTTCCGAGAAGATGGGGATCGTGAGGTCGTAGTTGGGCACCATCTGTCCGTCGACCTCGATGTACTCGGGGCCGTCGAGGGTGCGAACGGGCGTGTCGAGCTCCGGCTGCATCTAGCGTGGGTCCTTTGGCTGGCTGAATACCCGGACGGGTCCGGGGGCACGGGCACGGCCGATCGGCCGGCGACCGGTGGGGCGACGAGTATAGACCCGTGCCATGGGCGGGTCACCCCCGCCGTCACCGAATGTTCGGTGACCCTCCGGCGGTCAGGCCGGTGCGCCGAGCGCGGCCAGGACGTGCGTGAGGTCGGGCGTTTCCAGACGCCCGGCGCGGGCGGCGCGCAAGCGGCCGTCGGACCCGACGGCGAGGGCCGCGGGGACGCTCCGGACGGGCACGGCGGCCGCCTCCGGCCGCTCGCGGATGTTGACCCGGACCACGGGCCGGCCCTCGGCGACCTGCTCCAGCGCCCGCGCCGCCGGCTCGCAGCGCGCGCAGCCCGGCGCCGTGAGGACGACCAGCCAGGGCCCCGCCCCGTCGAGGCCGAGGGCCGGGCGCAGGTCGTCGTCCTCGCCCCGGCGGCGGAGGGCCAGCCGGTAGAGCTCGCAGCCGATGCAGACGCCGCCGATCGCGGAGAGCAGCGCCACCCCCGCGACCATGCCGGTGAGGATCCACCCGGCGAGGTCGGCGCCGGCGGCGAGGCAGATGGTGGCGGCGCCGAGGACGGCGACGGCCATGCCCTGGGAGAAGCGCACCGGCGCGGCGGGCTCGAGGCTGGCCGGCGGACGGGCCATCTGGCGGAAGACCCAGGTGACCGGCGAGAACCGTGGCGCGGCGAGGCCGATCACGACGAGCCCGAGCGCG
Source organism: Miltoncostaeaceae bacterium (assembly GCA_033856535.1). GTDB lineage: Bacteria > Actinomycetota > Thermoleophilia > Miltoncostaeales > Miltoncostaeaceae > JAWVEV01. The sequence continues at coordinate 2,459 of JAWVEV010000138.1, forward strand.
ACCGCGACGACGGGCCAGGTCTGGAAGAGCAGCGCCTCGAGGCAGAGTACGCCGGTGATGGCCTGCGAGAACCGCGGCTGCAGGGGATGCACCGTCTCGGGCAATC
>JAWVEV010000139.1:0-26464 GCA_033856535.1 Miltoncostaeaceae bacterium
CTCGGCGTCGGCGCGCCCGCGCCGGCTCCTGCGGCGCGGGCGGCGGTCACCCCGGACGTGGCCGTGCTCTCGCGCGGCCTGCGGGTGCGCGGCGGCGCCGTCCGCGTGGCGGTGCGCTGCGTCGCGACGACGCCCTGCGCCGGCTTGGCGACGCTGCGCTCCGACGCGAAGCTGCGCATCGGCGCCCGGCGCGCCGCGCTGGCGCTCGGCACGACGCCCTTCTCCCTCGCGCCCGGCACGGCGACCACCCTGGTGATCCGGCCCGCCCGGCGGGCCCTCGCGCGGCTGGCGGGTCGCGACGCCCTCGCAGTGCGCGTGAGCGCCGCTCCCGCGTCGGGCGAGCCGGCCTCCCGCCTCCTGGTGCTGCGCCTGCACTGAGCGCGACCCCCCTCGTTCGAGGGTAGCGCCCCGAGCGAGCGGCGGCATAGGGTCGGCGGGAGGGTCGAGCGCAGTCGGCCCGCGTCGGTCGAGGAGGGATCGATGGTGGGGTTCGGCCGGCGGATGGTGCCGGTGCTGACGCTCGTCGCGCTCGCGACGGCGGGGGTCGCGGATGCGGCGGCGGCGACCCGCCACGTCGCGCCCGACGGCGCGGGCACGGCGTGCTCGGCCGCGAGCCCGTGCGCGATCGAGGTCGGCGTCGAGGGCGCCGCGGCCGGCGACGAGGTCGTGATCGCGGCCGGCGGCTACACCGCGGCGGCCGGCGCGGGCGAGGCCATCGTCGTCCCGGGCGGCGTCACGGTGCGGGGCGCGGTCATCGGTCCCGGCCGGCCGATCGTGACGACGTCCGCCTTCGGCGTGGGCGCCGGATCGCTGCTGAGCGACCTCGAGATCCGCGGCGTCGTCGCGACCGCCCCCTTGACCGTCGCCTCGGGCGGGCGCGGCGACCGCCTGCTCGTGCGGGGCGCCCCGGCGGCGGCGTCCGTCGCGTGCACGGTGACGTCGGCGACGCTGACGAACAGCGTCTGCCTCGGCGGGGAGGCCGCCGGCTCGACCGGCGCCATCCTGATCGGCTCGGGGACGAAGCTCCGGAACGTCACGGCGCTCTCCGGCGGGTACGGCGTCGACGTGCCCACGGGGGATGCGCCCACGCTGATCAACACGATCGCCGTGGGGGCGGGGGGCGTGGACCTGCACCGCGAGTCCGGCCTGTTCGCGGTGAGCATCTCCCACTCGTACGTCCCGGTCTTCACCGGCGGCCCGTTCCAGGCCGTCAACCGGATCACGACCGGCCTGGCCGTCCGCGACGCCCCGACGGACCTCCGCCAGGCCGCCGGCTCGACCACGATCGACGCCGGCACGCCGATCGGCGTCGCCGCCGGCGAGCTCGACCTGAACGGCAACCAGCGCTTCGTCGGCGCGCACCCGGACATCGGCGCGTACGAGCAGGTGGGGCCGCCGGGCGCCGATGCCGGGACGGTCGAGGCGACGCCGGATGCGGCGACGGTCCGGCCGGCCGTGACGACCGCGGGCGGGCGCACCCAGGTGGCGGTGGCCTACGGCACCGAGCTGGGGATCTTCGGGAGCGTGGTGACGGTGAGCGCGCCGGCGGCGAACGCGCCGGGGATTGTCGACGTCCCGCTCGCGGGCCTGGCCCCCTTCACGACCTACGGATACCGGGTCACGGTCACGAGCGACGGCGGCATCACCCAGAGCGCGCCGGCCTCCTTCACCACTCCGGCGCGACCGGCCTCGGCCGCGCTCGCGGCGCCGAGCCGGATCGGCAAGGACCGGGCGACCCTCGCGGGGACCGTCGACACCGGCGGCGCACCGGGCGAGGTCCGCTTCGAGGTGACGGCGCCCGGGGGCCGGCTCACGGTGAGGACCCCCGCGCAGGCGCTCCCCGCCGCGGACGGCCCGCGCACGGTCTCGGCCCAGGTGACCGAGCTCGCCCAGGGCACCGACCACCAGGTCGTCCTGGTGCTCACCACCCCGGCCGGCACGATCCGGAGCGCCGTCGAGACGTTCACCACCCTCGGGACGCCGCCGACGTCGCCGCCGCCGCCGGCGCCCGGCACCACGGTGGACCCGCGGACGGGGGCGTCGCCGGACACGCGACGGCCGCGGGTCACGGTGCGCGTTCCCGGGGCGGTCCGGATCGGCCGGCGCGGCGTCCTGGTGGCCCGGGTGACCTGCGACGAGCCCTGCACCCTGCGCGCCGACGCGCGCCTCGGCGTCCGCGGCGGGAAGCCGGCCCGCTTCCGCCTGCTGCCAAACGCCCGCATCACGCTGCGGCTGCGCCCGGTGCGGCGCACGCGGCTGGTCGACGTGGACGACGTCCGGCTGACGCTCACCCGGGCGCGCCGGGCCGCGCTCACGGCGCTGCGCGCCGGGCGGCGGGTGGTGGTGCGCATCGACGTCCAGGCGCGGGATGCCGCCGGCAACCTGCGGAGGGTCCGGACCTTCGTCGCCGTGCGCCGCTGAGGCGCGCCCGGCGGGCCGGGATCCCGTCGCGGCGCGGGGCCGAGGGGACTACCCTCGACCGATGGAGGCTCTCCGCTTCTCCCGCGGCGCCCAGCGCGAGCGCTCCCGGGCCGCGGTCGTCGGCTGGACCGCCGCCCGCGGGCTGGTCGGCGCGATGGCGATGACCGGGATGCGGGAGGCCAGCACCCGGCTGGGGCTCCTCCGGCGCCTCCCACCCGAGGCGATCGTCGAGGACGTTGACCCGGGGGTCGTCGACGACCTCCCGCCGGGGAAGCGCGAGCTCGCGATCGAGCTGCTGCACTGGGGCTACGGCGCCGCCGGCGGCGCGGCCTTCGCGGCGCTGCCGGCGGGGCTCCGCCGGCACCCCGCGGCCGGACCGGCCTACGGGGCGCTGGTGTGGCTCCTGTTCGAGGCGGTCCTCGACCCGGCCCTGGGCCTGCGCTGGGATCGGCGGCCCAGGGAGCGGCTGGCGCTCCTGGCCGACCACCTCATGTACGGCGCGGTGGTGGGCACGGGCCCGCGCTGAGCGCGGCCCCGCGACGACCTAGAGCTCGATGATCTCGTCGTCCGGCGTGGCGGAGCGCGCGGCCGACGCCAGCTTGGCCCCGCCGTCCAGCAGCCGCTGGCCGAGCAGGTAGGCGAAGAGCGCGAGCATCAGCCCGAGCGGCAGCCAGATCGAGCGGCCGGCGGCGACGGCGACGTCGCGCAGGCGCTCGAGCGGCGGCGGGGCGCTCGGCTGGAAGACCGGGACCTCGACGACCGGGGTGTCGACCGCGACCGGCGGCACCGCGACCGGCGGCTTCGGCGGGGTGGGGTCGATCGGCTTCGGGGGCTCGGGCTGGTCGACCGGCGGCGTCGGGGTGGGCGGCGTCGGCGGCGTCGGGTCGACGGCCGGCGGCTGCTCGACGACCGGCGGCGTGACCGTCTGGCTGCCCACCGGGAGGGGCTTCACCGGGGAGCCGGCCGGCTTGACGATCCGCTCGAGCTCGGGAGGGAGGCGCAGGTCGGTCTTGACGTCGATGACGGTGTTCTTGCCGACGGCGACGTTGGCGGCGACGTTGGCGCCGAGCTCGGTGTCGAGGCCGAGCAGGTCCGCCTCGGCGTTGACGTCGATGTTCGCCTTCGCGGCGACCACGTCCTCGCCGTTCAGCAGGCTGGCGTCGACGTTCGCGTTGACGTCGAGGTTCACGCCGCCGACCGGGGTGCTCAGGTCGACGCCCAGCGGCACCTGGACGCCCAGGTTCGCGCCCGGGCCCGCCGGGGTGGTGAGGCCGAGACCGGTGTTCACCTTCAGCGAAAGCACCGAGGGCACGTCAAGGAGGAGGTTGATCGGCAGGTTCGTCTGACCGGGCGTGTCGGTCGGCTGCAGCGTGAGCCGCAGCAGGTTGCCGAGCTGGAGGTCCACGCCCTGCGAGGCGGGCGGCGGAGGCGGGACCTCGGCGCCGAGGGCCGAGGGGGCCGCGCATGCCAGCGCGAGCGCACCGAGGGCGGCGCCGATGGAGGCGGAGACGCGAGGTCGTCGGGGGGCGATGCGGCTCACCGTGTCGTTGTATCGGCAGGGAGGCGCAAAAGCTTTAGCCCCGCTGAGGAGGTGGGCTGCGACGGGCGTCACGGGCTCCAGAGAATTGGTCATAGCTCCAAAATCGGCAACTGGAATGGTTGCCTGAGCGTTGGTGCACCAACACTGGCCACAGGTCCAGCATCGGCGAGCGCGCCAATCCCCAAACCCCGGTCGGGCGTCCGGTCGGCGCCGCCACACGAATTGCCCGCACCGGCCGCGCGGAACCCCTGGGTGGGAGCGAGGGTTCAGGTTATCGTCCACCATGCCGATTGGAGGCGCAGAGAAGCGAGGAGAGGCGGAGAGATCGCTCCTGTAGTCGACGGCGTGCGCGGCCACCGCCGGTGGTACGCGCTGGAGGACCGGCACCAGGCCCTCTTCCGGGGGCGCCTCTGCGCGTTCGTGGCCCTGGCCGTCCTCGCCGCATACCTCTCCGAGGGCAACCGCGACCGAGGCGTCGCCCTCGTCGCCGCGGCCGCCGCGATCGCCCTCCACGCGCTCCTTCGCTGGGTCCCCGAGCGCTGGCCCCGCCGCCTGCGCCTCGCGGTCGACGCGAGCCTGGTGGTCGACGCCGCCGCGGTCTTCTTCCTCGCGCGCGTGTCCGACTCCAGCGAGAGCCTGCTCCTCTGGTCGCTGCCGATCCTGGCCGTGGCCGTCACGCTCGGCTACTCCGCGCGCACCGGAATGAAGGCGGCGATCCTCGCCGCCATCGTCACCCTGGCACTCGAGGTCATCGACCACTCCGACGCCGAGCTCACGCGTTGGAACGTGGTGCTGCTGGTCATGACCGGCGGGCTGGTCGCCACCGCGGCCATCTTCTCGAGCGTGAACGAGCGCGAGCTGCGCAGCCGCAGCGATCGCCTGACCACCCTCCACGAGGCCACGGCCGCGTTCGTGGGCCGCGACGACCCGCAGGCGCTGGGCACGATCGCCCGCGACGCGGTGGCCGTGCTGCTGCCCGGCTGGGACGTCGAGGTGCGGATCGGCGTGCCCGACGACGACACCGGCGACGAGGCCGAGCGCACCTGGCGCGAGGACGGCAGGGTGCACCTGCAGGTCCCGGTCCTGTCCGGCGTGAGCGTGCCCGACCGGCACAGCCGGCTGCTCGGCGCCCTGGTCGCGTCGCGGCCCGAGCCGAAGTTCGGCCGATCGGAGCGCCTGCGCGGCCAGCAGATGGTCGCCGTGCGCACCATCGTCACCACCCTCGCCGGCGCATTGGTGCAGGCCGAGCTGGTCCGCCGCCTGGAGGAGCTGTCGATCATCGACGAGCTCACCGGCCTCGGGAACCGGCGCGCATTCGACGCCGCGCTGCGCGAGGAGATGGCCCGCGCCGCCCGCACCGGCCAGCCGCTGAGCCTGGTCCTGCTCGACGTCGACCACTTCAAGCGGTTCAACGACGAGCACGGGCACCTGGCCGGGGACGTCGCCCTGGAGAAGGTCGCCAAGGTGGTCGCCGATTCGCTCCGCACCGAGGACAGGGCCTGCCGCTTCGGCGGCGAGGAGTTCGCCGTGCTCCTGCCGGCGACGCCCGAGGACGCGGCCATCGAGGTGGCCGAGCGCCTGCGCCGTGCGGTCGCCTCGGCCGAGCTCCCCCACGGCCCGATCACGATCAGCCTGGGCGTCGCGGACAGCGACGGCAGCCGCGGCGGCTGGACGCTGGTGCGCCGGGCGGACACCCGCCTGTACCGGGCCAAGGGCGCCGGCCGCAACCGCGTGGTGGGCGGCGACGCCCCCGGCTCGCGCCAGGCGACCGACGAGGGCGCGATCACGCCCTCGCTCTAGCTGACCGCCGGACCCCCGGAGGGGCGGCCGCGCCGCCGGCCCCGGCCCGCCCGGGCGCCGGCGCCCGAGCGCGAGCCCGAGCCGGTCCTCGCCTCCGACGAGGACGACGACGACGCCCCGCTCCCGAGCCGCTTCCGCAAGCCGGCCGCGGTCGTGGTCGGCCTCACCGCGGCGATGGTGCTGATCTCGCTGGCCGCCGGCGCCGAGCCGGGCGACCTGCCCTGGGGCGCGATCATCGGCGTGCTCGTCCTGGTCGGCGCGATGCTGCTCGCCGACCGCGCGCGCTCCCGCCGGCGCTAAGCGCCCGCCGCCGCGTCGTCGCGGATGCGGGCGATGACCTGGGCGTCGCGCTCCTCGATGCGCACCGCCTCCTCGAGCACCGCGCCGACGTCGCCGGCGGGGATCACCGCCACGCCGGAGGCGTCCGCGTAGATCCAATCGCCCGGCAGGACCGTGACGCCGCGCAGCTGGACCGGCACGCCGGCCTCGTAGGCCATCAGGTTGTCGCCGGCCCAGCGGACGGTCTCGCCGGAGCACCAGGCCGAGAAGGGCATCTCCGCGAGCCCGGCGAAGTCGCGCAGGCTGCCGTCGGTGACCAGGCCCGAGCAGCCGCCGGTCTCCAGGCGGGTGAGCTTCTTGCCGCCGGCGACGGACTCCCCCGGGTAGCCCTCGGCCGCGATCACCAGCACCTTGCCGGCCGGGTCGTCGCCGACCGCCTCGCGGAAGAGCGGGGCGAAGTCGTGGCGCTCGGGGTCGCGCACGTCGGCCCGCTTCGGCAGGCAGCGCATCGTGGCCGCCGGCCCGAAGGCGATCTTGCCCGGGGCCGGGCTCACCAGGCCGTCGACGTGGCAGCGGTGAGCGTGACGGCCGGCCATCGCGTCGACCAGCGACGCGCAGGTGACCATGGGGAGCAGCGCGCGGAGCGCCGCGTCGTCCGCCGGCTGGGTCAGGTGCCCATCGCGTGGTAGCCGGCGTCGACGAACATCGTCTCGCCGGTGACCGCCGACGCGAGCGGCGAGCACAGGAAGAGCGCCGCGTCGGCGACCTCCTCGGCGGTGATCGCGCGCTGCAGCGGCGCCCGCTCGGCGGCCTTGTCGGCCATCGTCCCGAAGCCGGGCACGCCGCGGGCCGCCAGCGTCCGGACCGGGCCGGCCGAGATCGCGTTGACGCGCACCCCGCTCTGGCCGAGGTCCCACGCCAGGTAGCGGACGCTGCACTCGAGCGCGGCCTTGGCCACGCCCATGATGTTGTAGCCCGGCACCGCGCGGTCGCTGGCGATGTAGGTGAGCGTGATGATCGAGCCGCCGCCCTCCGAGGCCCGCATGTGGCGCTCGGCCCGCTGGGCCAGCGCGGTGAGCGAGTAGGCCGAGATCTCGAGCGCGGTGCGGAAGTCACCGAGCCGGGTGTCGACGAAGCGGCCGGCGAGCGCCTCCGGAGGGGCGTAGGCCACGCCGTGCACCAGGATGTCGAGGCCGCCGAGGGCCGCGGCGGCGCCGTCGACCGCGGCGTCGAGCTGCGCCTCGTCCTGGACGTCCAGCGGGAGCACCGGTCCCGGGTTGGCCAGCGTCTCGGCGAGCTTGCGCACGTCGCCCTCGGTGCGCTCTCCCTGGTAGGTCAGCGCCAGGCGCGCGCCGGCCTCGTCGAGCTTGCGCGCGATCGCCCAGGCGATGCTGCGCTTGTTCGCGACGCCCACGACCAGGCCGGTCCGGCCCTCGAGCAGAGCGCTCACCGTCCCCCTCTCACCGCCCCGGCCGGGCGCCGGAGGTCGGGGCAGGCTAGCAATCGCGCCCCCCGGTCGAGCGGTCTCGCCGGGCGGGAATGCCGCCGCATGCGGGGAAAAGCCACCCCGCCGCGACCTAGCCGAAAGTGTGTTTGCGGGGCGCGAGGGGGGTAAATATACTCGCCAGGTCTGGCAATAAGCGGCGTGACGTCTATCTCGTGCCAGTTGTCACGTACTCTGAAGGGGGCGATCATCACACACTCCGCAAACGGAAACGGGGCCGCGCCGTCGCCTGAGCGACTCGCCGAGGAGCTGGCCACGAGCTGGACTTCCGACGACCGCTGGAAGGGCGTCGAGCGTCCGTACACGCCCGAGGACGTCATGCGACTGCAGGGCACGGTCGTGCTCGAGCAGACGCTCGCGACCCTCGGTGCGAACAAGCTCTGGAAGTACATCCACACCGAGCCCTTCGTGAACGCGCTCGGCGCGATGACCGGCGGGCAGGCCGTGCAGCAGGTGAAGGCCGGCCTCAAGGCGATCTACCTCAGCGGCTGGCAGGTCGCCGCCGACGCGAACCTGGCCGGGCAGATGTACCCCGACCAGAGCCTGTACCCCGCCAACTCCGTCCCGATGGTCGTGAAGCGGATCAACCAGGCGCTGCAGCGCGCCGACCAGATCTCCCACGCCGAGGGTGACGACTCGATCGACTGGTTCCAGCCGATCGTCGCCGACGCCGAGGCCGGCTTCGGCGGTCCGCTGAACGTCTTCGAGCTCGTGAAGTCGATGATCGAGTCGGGCGCCGCGGGCATTCATCTCGAGGACCAGCTCTCCTCGGAGAAGAAGTGCGGGCACATGGGCGGCAAGGTCCTCCTGCCGACCCAGACGGCGATCCGCAACCTGGTCGCCGCGCGCCTGGCCACCGACGTCATGGGCGTGCCGACCGTGGTCATCGCGCGCACCGACGCCGAGGCCGCGACGCTGATCACCAGCGACATCGACCCACGGGACGCCGAGTTCATCACCGGCGAGCGGACCTCCGAGGGCTTCTACCGGATCCGCAACGGCCTGCCGACGGCGATCAACCGCGGCCTGGCCTACGCCCCCTACGCCGACCTGGTGTGGTGCGAGACCTCCACGCCGGACCTCGACGACGCGCGCGAGTTCGCCGACGCGATCCACGCGGAGTTCCCGGGCAAGCCGCTCGCCTACAACTGCTCGCCCTCGTTCAACTGGAAGAAGAAGCTGGACAAGAAGACCATCGCCAAGTTCCAGAAGGAGCTCGGCAAGATGGGCTACAAGTTCCAGTTCGTCACCCTCGCCGGCTTCCACGCCCTCAACCACTCGATGTTCGAGCTGGCCAAGGGGTACCGCGAGGTCCAGATGGCCGCCTACGCCGACCTGCAGGAGCGCGAGTTCGCCTCCGAGGCCGACGGCTACACCGCCACCAAGCACCAGCGCGAGGTGGGCGCCGGCTACTTCGACGACATCACGACCGTGGTGTCGGGCGGAGAGTCCTCGACCACCGCGCTGACCGGCTCCACCGAGGAGTCGCAGTTCCACTAGGCTGAGGTTCCGGCCCGCCCGGGCCGCCTGAGCTTTTCTCGCACGCGACGGGCGCTCCACGGGAGCGCCCGTCGTCGTTGCGCGCACGTTTCTCCCGTCGCCAGAAAGGGGCGCGATCAGCATGAGCACGACCACCACCCCACCCGGTGTCGAGGTCCTCGGGGACGTCTCCGGGGAGCGGGCCGAGATCCTCACTCCGGACGCCCTCGCGCTCGTGGCCAAGCTCGTGCGGGCCTTCCGGCCGCGCCGTGCCGAGCTGCTCGCGAGGCGGGTGGAGCGGGCGGCCGAGCTCGACGCCGGCAAGCGCCCCGACTTCCTCCCCGAGACGGCCGACATCCGCGCCGCCGACTGGACCATCGCCCCAATCCCGGACGACCTCCAGGACCGCCGCGCCGAGATCACCGGCCCGGTCGACCGCAAGATGATCATCAACGCCCTCAACTCGGGCGCGAAGGTCTTCATGGCGGACTTCGAGGACAGCAACACGCCCACCTGGGAGAACACCATCCAGGGGCAGATCAACCTGCGTGACGCGGTCAACCGCACGATCACGTTCGCGAACCCCGAGGGCAAGACGTACCAGCTGGGCGAGGAGCTCGCGACGCTGCTCGTGCGCCCGCGCGGCTGGCACCTGACCGAGAAGCACGTGCTGGTCGACGGCGAGGCCGTCCCGGCCGGCATCTTCGACTTCGGGCTCTACCTCTTCCACAACGCGAAGACGCTGCTCGCCAACGGCTCGGGGCCGTACTTCTACCTGCCGAAGATCGAGAGCCACCTCGAGGCGCGGCTCTGGAACGACATCTTCGTGATGGCGCAGGACGAGATCGGGATCCCGCAGGGCTCGATCAAGGCGACGGTCCTGATCGAGACGATCCTCGCCGCGTTCGAGATGGACGAGATCCTCTACGAGCTGCGCGAGCACTCGGCCGGCCTCAACTGCGGCCGCTGGGACTACATCTTCAGCGTCATCAAGAAGTTCAAGAGCGACCCGGACTTCGTCCTGGCCGACCGCGTGCTGGTCGGGATGACGACCCACTTCATGCGCTCGTACAGCCTGCTCGCGATCAAGACCTGCCACCGGCGCAACGCGCACGCGATCGGCGGCATGGCGGCGCAGATCCCGATCAAGAACGACCCCGAGGCCAACGCCGAGGCGCTCGCCAAGGTGAAGGCCGACAAGGAGCGCGAGGCCAACGACGGCCACGACGGCACCTGGGTCGCCCACCCGGGGCTGGTCCAGATCGCCAGGGACGCCTTCGACGCGGTCATGAAGGGCCCGAACCAGATCGACCGCAAGCGCGAGGACGTGTCGGTCACCGCCGAGGACCTCCTCACCTTCGTGCCGCAGGGCCCGATCACCGAGGCCGGCCTGCGCACCAACGTCAGCGTCGGGGTGCAGTACCTGGGCGCCTGGCTCTCGGGCCTCGGCTGCGTCCCCATCAACAACCTGATGGAGGACGCCGCCACCGCCGAGATCTCGCGCAGCCAGGTCTGGCAGTGGATCCACAGCCCGAACGGCGTGCTGGACGACGGCCGGACGATCGACACGACCCTCTTCCGCCAGATCCTGGAGGAGGAGGTCGGCCGCATCACCTCGTCGACCTCGCCGGCGAACGTGCCCCACTTCGAGCGCGCCGCCACGCTGTTCGACGACCTGTCCACCTCGGACAGCTTCGTCGAGTTCCTCACCCTTCCCGCGTACGACCTGATCGACTAGGACCGCGCGCGACCCCGGGCCGGCGCGGCCGGCCCGGGGTCAGAGCGTCGCGACGAAGACGATCAGGCCGCGGCGCACCTCGACCACGAGGGCGCCTCGGAAGGTGTACCCGATGCCCACCTCGCGGGTGTGGCGCAGCACGGCCTTCGCGCCCCGCTGCTGCGGCGGGTCGAAGTCCGCGCCGCCGGCGATGTCCAGGACGCGGCGCGCGACCGCCTGGGGGCCGGCGGTCATCCCCTCCTCCTCGAGCAGGGCGACCTCGTCGTCGAGGCAGGCGGTCAGGCCGGCGAGGTCCTGGGCCTTCGCCGCGACGGCGACCCGCTCGAGCACCTCGATCGCGTCCCGCTCGCGGTCCGCGTCCGAGGGGTGGCGCGACGCGGCCGCGCTCACCTCATGATCGTCGGCTCGATGGACCGCACGAAGAGCGGCTTGAGCTCGTCCGACAGGAGGACGTCGGCGGCGTCCACCAAGCGCTGCGCCAGCTCCACGCGGGCGTCGCTCGCGCTCTGCTGGATGGCGTTCCAGCCCTCCTGCTCCGGGCTGCCCTCGCGGGCCAGGTCGGCCATGGTCATGGCGACCTTCTCGGCCACGCGCGGCTGGGAGAGCAGGAAGTGGGCGTCGACCAGCAGGATCAGCCGGACCCACGCCTGATCGCCGTGCTCCTCGGCGTGGCGGCGCCACTCGGGCGAGACATGCGGCGTCAGCTCCGCGACCAGCGGAGCCCATCCCTCGGGCGCCGCCATCAGACCTTCGACAGGAGCTCGGCCTTCTTGGCCTGGAACTCCTCCTCGGTGATCAGCCCCTCGGCGCGGAGCTCGCCGAGCTGGCGGATGAGCTCCAGCGGCGTCGGCTCGTCGCCGCGCCGCCACGCGGGCGCGTGGCCCACCCAGCGGGTGAGGTCGTCGCCGGCCTGGCGGAGCATGCGGTTGCCCTGCTCCATGGCCTTGTGGAACTCGGACATCATCTCTTTGAAGGCCCTGCGGGCTTGCTCTTGCGCATCGGACATGGCCGTAGATTACCCCCTCCGCCCGCCGCCGACCGCGCCCCGCCGAGGTGGTACCGTCCCGGGTGATGAACCGGGAAACGACCTCGGCCCCGTGCGAGCGCGCGCGGGTGGCCCTGGCCGCCACGGAGGCCCTCGAGGCGCTGGCCGGCCTGGCCGCGCGCGACCTGGAGCGCCACGCCGCCGCCTTCGGGCTCTCGGACGCGAAGCTCGAGGTGCTCGAGGTCCTCGGCTGCTGCGACGACCGGCGCGCGTGCCTCTACGCGCTCGGCGACGAGCTGCGCGTGACCCGGCCCAACGTGACCAAGCTGGTCGACGGCCTCGAGCGCGAGGGCCTGGTGGAGCGGCTGCCCCACCCGCGGGACCGGCGCATGGTCCAGGCGCACATCACGGGAGCGGGCGCCGACGTCGCGGAGCGCGCGCTCCCGGGCCGGCGGGAGCGGATGGAGCGGCTCTGGAGCCGGCTCGGCGACGAGGAGCTGTTGGAGCTGGCGCGCCTGCTGAGGGCCGCGCTCGCGCCCGAGCGCGAGGCGGTTCCCTCAGCGGACGCGACGACGAGCGGCTAGCGCTTCTCCATCGGGATGTAGTCCCGCTGGGCGGGGCCGATGTAGACCTGCCGGGGCCGCGAGATCTTCTGCTCCTTGTCGTTGATCATCTCCCGCCACTGGGCGACCCAGCCGGGGGTGCGGCCGATGGCGAAGAGGACCGGGAACATCTCGACCGGCATGCCCAGCGCCTCGTAGATGAGGCCCGAGTAGAAGTCGACGTTCGGGTAGAGCTTGCGCGAGACGAAGTAGTCGTCGGCGAGCGCGATCTTCTCGAGCTCGATCGCGATCGCAAGCTTCGGGTTGACGCCGGTCACCTCGAAGACGTCGTCGCAGGCCTTCTTGATGATCGTGGCCCGCGGGTCGAAGTTTTTGTACACCCGGGGGCCGAAGCCCATCAGGCGCTCCTTGCCCGCCTTCACGCCCTCGATGAACGCCGGGATGTTGTCCGTGGAGCCGATGCGGTTGAGCATCCGCAGCACGGCCTCGTTGGCGCCGCCGTGGAGCGGGCCGTAGAGGGCGGACACGCCGGCCGCGACCGCCGAGTAGGGGTCGACCTGCGAGGAGCCGACCGAGCGTACGGCGCTCGTGGAGCAATTCTGCTCGTGATCGGCGTGGAGGATCAGGAGGATGTCCAGCGCGCGCTCGATGCGCGGGTCGGCCTCGTACCCGACGACGCTCATCGCGAAGAGCATCGAGAGGAAGTTGCCCGCGTAGCTGAGCTCCTTCTTCGGGTAGACGTAGGGCCGGCCGGTCGTGTGCCGGAAGGCCCAGGCGCCGAGGGTCGGCATCTTGGCGATCATCCGGACGATCTGGAGGTGCCGGTTGTCCTCGTCCCCGATCTCCTTGGCCTCGGGGTAGAAGGTGCTGAGCGCGCCGACGCTGGCCTGGAGCATCCCCATCGGGTGGGCGTCGTAGCGGAAGCCCTCCATGAACTTCTTGACGTTCTCGTGGACGAACGTGTGCCGCGAGATCTCGTCGACCCACGCGTCGAGCTGGGCCTGCGTGGGGAGCTCGCCGAATACGAGGAGGTACGCGACCTCCACGAACGAGCTGTGCTCGGCGAGCTGCTCGATCGGGTAGCCGCGGTACTGGAGCACGCCGCGGTCGCCGTCGAGGAACGTGATCTCGCTTCGACACGACGCCGTGTTCATGAAGGCCGGGTCATAGGTCATGAGCCCGAAGTCGTCGTCGTCGGTCTTGATCTGGCGCAGGTCCATCGCCCGGATGGTCCCGTCGGTGATCGGCACCTCGTAGCTCAGGCCCGTGCGGTTGTCGGTCACCGTGAGGGTGTTCCCGGTGGCCGCGGCCGGATCAGAGGTCGCCGTCGACTGCTGAGTCGTCATTCCGAAGGTCCCTTTGACGAGGGTGTTGCACCAGCAGGTGCCGAGCAGAGTGAGGGGTGGGGCTCGCCGAGCCCCCGCGAGCGGAATAGTACCGGCGCCCGCCGGGTCTGGGTCGGCCCTGGTGATCGCTGGTACCATCGGCCATCCGGCCTGCCCACGGGCGGGCCGTTCGGCATCGGACGCGCGACCTCGCCGTCCACGCCGCCTGAACCGCCGCCGCCCTGGCGGCATCCGAACCTCTGGAGGATCCGTGGCCGAGCACGAGAGCAATCTCGCCGTGCTGGTCGACTTCGAGAACATGGCCCGACCCGGGGCCAAAGGCCGAGGCGACTTCGATATCCACCTGGTGCTGAACCGGCTCGCCGACAAGGGGCGAGTCCTGGTGAAGCGCGCATACGCCGACTGGAGCCGGTACCGCGACGCGCGCCATGAGCTGCAGAACGCGGGCCTCGGCCTGATCGAGATGCCCTCGGCCCGCGAGGGCGCCAAGAACCGGGCCGACATCCAGATGGCGGTCGACGCGATGGAGCTCGCCTACAGCCGCGAGCACGTCGACACCTTCGTGATCGTGTCCGGCGACAGCGACTTCACGCCGCTGATCGGGAAGCTGCGCGAGCTGAACAAGCGCGTGACCGGCGTCGGCAACCGCGAGTCGACGAGCGAGCTGCTGATCGCCAACTGCGACGAGTTCATCTTCTACGACCTCCTGGCCGCCCGCGGCCGCGAGGCGCGCACCGGCCCGGGCGGGAAGGCCGAGCCGCTCGACCTGCTGCGCGGCACGCTGACCGCGCTGCAGCGCGAGGGCGTCGAGTGGCCGCTCGCGAGCGTCGTGAAGGACTCCATGCGTCGCAAGTACCCGGCCTTCGACGAGAGCGACCACGGCTTCTCGACGTTCTCGAAGTTCCTCGAGGACGCGGCCAAGGGCGACATCATCCGGCTCGAGACCGACCCGCGCAGCGGCACCTACCGGGTGGAGCTCACCGAGGGCCGCGCCGGTGTCCCGGCGCTGCCGGCGGCCCTCGAGGAGCGCGGGTCCGAGGCAGGCGAGGCCGGCCGGCGCCGGCGCCGGCGCCCGCGCCGCGGCGAGAGCGCCACGACCGAGCTCGGCGAGCCCGGCGAGGCCGAGGCCGCGACCGAGGTCGACGAGGAGGCGCCCGGCGCCGAGACCTTCGAGTTCGTCGTGGCGGCCAAGCCGATCGAGGCGGCCCAGCTGCCGCCGCTCGACGAGCCGATCTCCTACGAGGACATGATCATGCTCGGGCCGGAGCTCGGCGACGACCTCCCCGAGGAGCTCACCGAGGCCACGGACGTGGACGAGTCCGGCCCGCCGGCGCGCAGCGCCCGGCGCCGGCGCCGCCGCGGCGCCTCGGCCGAGCCGGAGCCGACGGTCGCCGACCTGGCGACGCTCGGCGAGGATGAGGACGAGGAGGAGGCCGCCCCGGCCGCCGAGGACGCGGCCGAGGCCGAGGCCGCCGCGCTGGAGGCCGTGGCCGCCGAGGCGGAGACCGTGACCGCGGAGGCCCCGGAGGCCGACGCCGAGGGCGAGTCGCCGTCGCGCCGTCGCCGCCGCCGTCGCTCGACCACGGCGGCCGAGCCGGCCGACGAGGAGGGCGCCCCGACCGAGGAGCCGGCCGCCGAGGCCGCCCCGGAGCCGGAGGCCGAGGCCGCGCCCGAGGCGACGGTCGAGGTCGAGGGCCAGCCCGAGCCGCCGGCCGACGCCGGGATCGCCGTGGAGCCGCCGGCCGACGAGGAGCCGCCGGTGCCCGCGACCCGGACGCGTGGCCGCGTGCCCCGCGGGTCGGTGCGGGCGACCGAGGCCGAGCCGGTCGCGGACGAGGCGCCCGCTCCCAAGCGGCGCACCCGCAAGAAGGCCGAGCCGGCCGTCGAGGAGGCCGCGACGGCCGAGGTGGCCGAGGCACCGAGCGAGGTGGCGCCCGCTGCCAAGCGGCGCACGCGCAAGAAGGCCGAGCCGACCGCCGACGGGGCCGCGACGGCCGAGGTCGCCGAGGCTCCCGCCGAGGACGCGCCCGCTCCCAAGCGGCGCACGCGCAAGAAGGCCGAGCCGGCCGCCGACGGGGCGGGCGTGGCGGAGGCACCGAGCGACGTGGCGACGGCCCCCAGGCGGCGCACCCGCAAGAAGGCCGAGCCCGCCGCCGAGGAGACCCCGGTCGCGGAGGTCGCGGCCGAGTGAGGCCCTGACGCCCTGACACCCGGCGCGCCGCGCCGGGTGTCAGGCGTCAGACGATCTCGACCGGCTCCTCCCGGATGGCCTCGCCCTCCGGGGCGTCGCGCGCGATCCGGAACGACCGGATCTCCGGGTCCTCGCGCCGCGCCAGCGAGACGATCAGGTAGCTCGTCTGCGGGAAGAAGGCCAGCTCCACGTCGGTGCGCGAGGGATAGGCCGCCGACCGCGTGTGCGAGTGGTAGACGGCCAAGAGCTCGTCGCCGGCCTCGTCGATCTCGTCCATGATCCGCAGCTGCTCGCGCGGGTCCATGACGTACATGAACGGGCTGCCCTCGGTGTTGGTCGCCCGGTGGACCCGGGTGGCGGTGTCGCCGCGGCCGGCGATCATCCCGCAGCACTCGTTGGGCATGTCGGCCCGCGCGTGCTCCACGAGCTCGGCGGCCAGGCCGCGCGGCAGCCTCACCCGGCTACCAGAAGATGCCGTGGTCGAGGGTGTCCTCGACCACGTCGACGTCCCCGCTCCAGATGCCGGCGGAGAGGTACTTCCAGCCTCCGTCGCAGATGATCCCGACGATCGTGCCGCGGGTCATGCCCTTCGCGATCCGCGCGCAGACGTGGATGACCGCGCCCGAGGAGATGCCGGCGAAGATGCCCTCCTCCGCGGCGAGCCGGCGGGTCATCACGAGCGCGTCGCGGTTCGAGACCAACAGCTTCCGGTCGAGCCGGGAGACGTCGAGGATCGGCGGCACGAAGCCGTCCTCGAGGCTGCGCAGCCCGCTGACCGGGTCGCCCTGGAGCGGCTCGCAGCCGACGATCGAGATGTCCCGGCGGTGCTCCTTCAGCCGCCGGGCGGACCCCATCAGGGTGCCGCCGGTGCCGAGGCCGGCCACGAAGACGTCGATCTCGGGGCAGTCGCGGACGATCTCCTCCGCGGTGCCCTCGTAGTGGGCGCGCGGGTTGGCCGGGTTGCCGTACTGGAAGGGCATGAAGACGCCCTTCTCGGCCGACATCTTGCGCGCCACCTCGACCGCCCCGTTGGAGCCGAACTCGCCGTCGGTTTCCACGATCTCGGCCCCGTAGAGCGTGAGCAGCTGCTTGCGCTCGGCGGTCACGTTCTCGGGCATCACGGCGATCAGCCGGTAGCCCTTGATGCGGCAGATCATGGCCATCGAGATGCCGGTGTTGCCCGAGGTGGGCTCCATGATCGTGTCGCCCGGCCGGACCAGCCCGCGGCGCTCCGCGTCCTCGATCAGGGACAGGGCGGTCCGGTCCTTGATCGACCCGGTCGGGTTGTGGCTCTCCAGCTTGGCGAGGATGCGCACGTCCGGGTTGGGCGAGACGTGGCTCAGCTCGACCAGCGGCGTGTTGCCGATCGTGCCGAGCAGGTCGGGCGCGACCGCCAGCGGCGGCGGGGCGAGCCCGATGGGGGCGGAGGTCACCTCCCGCCGCCCGCCATCGCCGGCAGGATCATCAGCGTGTCGCCGTCCTCGACCTCGGTGTCGAGCCAGGACATCGTCCGCACGTCCTCGTCGTTGAGGTAGACGTTGACGAACCGGTGCAGCTCGCCCTCCGGCGTCTGGAGCTGGGTGCGCACGGCCGGGTGGAGCTCATAGAGCGCGTCGAGCACCTCGCTGACCGTGCCCCCCGGTACCTCCACCTGCCGCTCGCCGCCGACCGCCGCGCGGAGCACCGGCGGGATCTTGACGACGCTCACGAGGCGGCCCCGGCCACCGCCGTCACGTCGTGCGCGCGCCCGGCGCACCAGGCGTCGTAGTCGCGGAACTCGAGCTGCGCGTCCGGGCCGCAGGCCGGGCAGTTCGGGTCGCGCCGCACCTTGAGCTCGGTGAAGGTCATCCCCAGGGCGTCGTAGATCAGGAGCCGGCCGGCGAGGGTGTCGCCGATGCCGAGCAGCACCTTGATGGCCTCGTTGGCCTGGATGTTGCCCATGACGCCGCAGAGGACGCCGAGGACGCCGGCCTCGCCGCACGAGGGCGCCATGTCCGGCGGCGGCGGCTCGGGGAAGAGGCAGCGGTAGCAGGGGCCCTCGTAGGGCAGGAAGACCGAGGCGTGGCCCTCGAAGCGGAGGATGCTCGCGTGCACCAGCGGGGTGCGCGTCATGAGCGCCGCGTCGTTGAGCAGGTAGCGCGTCGGGAAGTTGTCCGCGCCGTCGACGATCACGTCGTAGTCGGCGAGCAGGTCCAGGACGTTGTCCTTGTTCACCCGGAACGGGTGGACGTTCACCGTGACGTCGGGGTTCAGCGCGTTGATCGCCACCTTCGCCGACTCGCCCTTGAGCATCCCCACCCGGTCGGTGGTGTGGATGATCTGGCGCTGCAGGTTGCTCTCGTCGACCACGTCGTCGTCGACCAGCCCGATCGTGCCCACGCCGGCCGCGGCCAGGTAGTAGGCCGCCGGGGAGCCGAGCCCGCCGGCGCCGATCAGCAGCGCGCGCGAGCCGAGCAGGTCCAGCTGGCCGGACTCGCCGACCTCGGGGATCGAGATGTGGCGCGCGTAGCGCGAGCGCTGGGGCGCCGAGAGGCGCCGCGGCACGTCGTAGTGCTGTCCGCTCTGCTTCCAGCGGGTGAACCCGCCGGCCAGGCTGCTGACGTTCTCGTAGCCCATCTCCTGCAGGGCGACCGCCGCCAGCAGCGAGCGGTTGCCGGAGGCACAGCTGAGGACGAGCTCCCGGTCCGGCGAGGCGACGCCCGCGATGCGGCCCTCGAGGAACCCGCGCGGCACGTGGACGGAGCCCGGGATGTGGCCCTCGTCCCACTCGTGCTGCTCGCGCACGTCCACGACCAGCGGGGAGTCCCCGCCGTCCGCCCGCGACGCCAGCTCCGCGACCTGGATCTCGGGCACCTGCTCGCGGGCTGCCGCGAGGAGGTCCTGATAGCTGCGCGCCATGTCCAGCTCCCTCGGAAAATTCGCGATTAGGTCGAATCCGGCCCAGGATTCTACCCTTTTCCTGGTGGCGGCCGTCAGCGTACCCTGACGGTCCGGCTCGAACCGGGCCGGTCAATGCTTTCCGAAAGATAGCAATAGGCCCGAGCCGCCTGCCGTGACCCGTCCCCGCCTCCTCAAGAGCGCCTTCGTGAACGTGGATGCGCGGGCCCGCTGCATCACGCCGGACTGCTGGGGCGACCTGCTCCTGATCCCCACCGGGGCGATGGACGAGGAGGGCATGCCGACCTTCCAGCCCTTCACCGCGTGCCCCCTGTGCGGGCAGGCCTTCGACCTGGAGCAGGACGTCAGCGACCGAGATCTCTTCCTGCGCGTCTCGTGGCTGCGCGCCAACCCGGACGCCGAGCCCGACCCGGCCTGGGAGTCGGCCGGTGGATGACGGCGCGGCCGCCAGCTATCTCGGCCAGGCGACGCGGGACCGGTTCCGCTGGGTGATCCGGCAGGTCCTCGGCGTGGCCGCCGGCGGCGTGATCGGGGCCGCGGTCTGGCTGGTGGTGGTCCAGGAGGGGCGCAACCTGGACCTGACCAACCTGGACTTCGTCCGCGCGATGGCGCTGGTCTTCCAGGCCGACGGGGCCGACCGGCGCGCCACCGGCAGCGCCGGCCTCTACGTCACGCTGGGCGCGGGCGTCCTCCTGGTGCTGATCCAGGCCGCCCTGCTTCCGCTGGTCCCCCGGCTCCGCGGCCGCTCCTGGTGGCTTCAGGCCGTCCCGCTCGGGATCGTCGGGTTTCTCCTCTGGGGCGTCGTGCTGTCGCCCGCCCGGCCGTCGGGCTTCCTCGGCCTCGACGCCGGCGGGGCCACGAGCCCGGTGGTCTTCCTCGCCGGCGCCGCGGGCTTCGCGATCGCCGGCTGGCGCTGCTACACGCTCATCTCGGGCGCGGAGTGGTGGGAGGACAAGGAGCAGGACCTCACGCGCAGCCTCGAGCAGATCGAGGGGCAGCCGCGGTCACTCGAACTCGCCGAACAGGGGCCCGAACAGGGCCGCATAGGCTCCGGGAGCTAGCCCGATCCGCTCCGGAGGGCAGGCCGCGGCGAGCTCCTCCAGGGTGAGGAAGGCGTCGTCATCGCGCACCGCCGCGCGGAGCGCCACGGCGTCCGCGCCCGGCCGCGCCGCATGAGCCATGGCGGCGTGGACGTCGGCGCCGTGGATGGGCCGGCCACCGGGCATCTGCGGCGAGGATAGATGACGGCCGAGGCGACCCCGGCCGAGGCGCCCGCCCCCCCGCGCGCCACCACCGCCCCGGACCGCGCCGGGCTGGCGATGCTGGCGACCGGCCACTTCGCCATCGACATGTGCGTCGGCGCGCTGCCGGCCTTCCTGCCGGCGTTCACCGCGCTCTACGCGCTGTCGGACCTGGCCGCCGCGATGATCCTCGGCGCCTCGCTGCTGGCCTCGTCGGCGATCCAGCCGCTCTTCGGCCTGCTGGCGGACCGGCGCGCCGCGCCCGCCTTCCTCTGGGGCGGCGTCGCGGTGGCGGCGGTCGGCCTCGCCGCCGCGGGCCTCGCCGGCGGCTACGCCGGCGTCCTGGCTTGCATCGTGGGCTCGGGCTTCGGCGTCGCCGCCTTCCACCCCGAGGCCGCCCGGGTCGCGAACCGGATCTCGGGCGAGCGGACCTCGACCGGCCTGGCCTGGTTCATGGTGGGCGGCAACGCGGGCTTCGCCGCCGGCCCGCTGCTGGCAGCCGTCGCGATCCCGTTCCTCGACGAGCGCGCCACGCTGGTCTTCCTCGTGCCCGGCCTGGCGGTGGCCGGGGCGCTGTTCGCCCGCCGCGGCCGCCTCGCCGCCGCGGTGGCGCCGCCCGCGCCGGCCGAGCGCCGCGCGGCCCGGGAGGCCGCCCACGTGCCCGGCGTCGGCCTGCTGCTGGTCGTGACCACGCTGCGCACCTGGCTGCAGTTCGGCCTGCTCGCGCTGGTCCCGCTGCTCCTGACCGACTCGCGCGGCTACTCGGACGGCGCGGTCGGCGTCGTCGTGTTCGCGTTCGCGGCGGCGGGCGCGGTCGGGACGGTGGCCGGGGCGGCGATCGCGGAGCGGGTGGGCGGCCGGCGGATGCTCGTCTGGACGCTGCCGCCCGCGGCGCCCGCCGTGGCGGGCTTCCTGCTCCTGGACGGGACCGCCGCGATCGCGATGCTCGTGCTCGCCGGCGCCATCGGGATGGCGTCGTTCTCCGTGACCGTGGCGATGGCGCAGGAGTACCTGCCGGGCCGGCTCGCGCTGGCGGCCGGGCTGATGATCGGGTTCGGCGCGATCGGCTCGGCGCCGCCGGGCCTCGCCCTGTTCGGCGCGATCGCCGACCTCACGAGCCGCGAGACGGCCATCTGGGGCCTCGCGGCGCTGCCGCTGATCGCCGGCGTCCTCGCGACCGCGCTACCGGCGCCGCGCGCGGTCCGATCCAAGGAGGCCATCGCCTAGTGCCCTACGCCGGAAGTACGCCGGTATTTCCCGGCTGCATCCCGTCGCGATGCGGCGTCCTCGGGTGCATGGATATTCCCGATATGCAGGCGCCCTGCGTCCTTGCCTCGCTCGGGATTCGCTCGGCAAATCCTCGCCGGACTCCCGGCGCAGGACACTAGTGCCGCCCCGCCGCCAACCCCCCCAGGGCGAGGACCTCTTCGGAGGGATCGTCGCCGACAACCTGGCCGCCGGCCAACCGCTGGCCGCGCGCATGCGCCCGGAGTCGCTCGACGAGGTGGTGGGGCAGCCGGCGCTGCTCGGCCCGGACGGCTTCCTGCGCGCGGCGATCGCCGGCGACCGGGTGCCGTCGATGGTGCTCTACGGGCCGCCCGGCAGCGGCAAGACCACGCTCGCCCGCGTCGTGGCCAAGACGACGCGGGCCGCGTTCGAGGAGCTCTCGGCGGTCTCGGCGACCCTCGCCGACGCCCGCGCGGCGATGGCCCGGGCCCGCGACCGGCTGGCGACCGGCGGGCGCACGGTGCTCTTCCTCGACGAGATCCACCGCTTCAACAAGGCACAGCAGGACGCGCTGCTGCCGGCCGTCGAGGACGGGCTGCTGACGCTGATCGGGGCCACCACCGAGAACCCGTACTACGAGGTCAACGCCGCCCTGATCTCGCGGATGCGCGTGATGATCCTGGAGGCGCTCGGGCCCGAGGCGATCGGCGCGGTGGTGGACCGGGCGCTGGCCAGCCCGCGCGGGCTGGCCGGGCGCGTCGCGCTGGACCCCGAGGCCCGCGCGGCCCTGGTCACGCGCGCCGGCGGCGACGCCCGCGCGGCGCTCAACCTGCTCGAGGCGGCGACGGCCGGCGCCCCCGAGGGCGCGACGGTCGGGCTGGAGGCGGTGCAGGCGGCGGCCGGCGGGCGCGCCGTGGTCTACGACCGCGAGGGCGACGCCCACTACGACACGATCTCGGCCTTCATCAAGAGCCTGCGGGGCAGCGACCCCGACGCCGCGGTGTACTACCTCGCCGTGATGCTGGCCGGCGGCGAGGACCCCAAGTACATCGCGCGGCGCCTGATCGTCGCGGCGAGCGAGGACGTCGGCAACGCCGACCCCGAGGCGCTCTCGGTGGCGGTCGCGGCGGCGCGGGCGGTCGAGTTCGTGGGGCTGCCCGAGGCGCGCATCAACCTGGCGCAGGCCACGACCTACCTCGCGCTGGCGCCGAAGTCGAACGCCAGCTACCGCGCCATCCGCGCGGCGACGCAGCTGGTCGAGCGCGAGGGCGCCCGCCGGCCGCCGCTCGCGCTGCGCGACGCCAGCGCCCCGAACGCGCGGAACCTGGGCCACGGCACCGGCTACCGCTACCCGCACGACGCGCCGGACGCGGTGCTGGACGAGTCACTGATGCCCGAGGGCCTCGAGGACGTGCGCCTGTTCGAGCCGACGGACCGCGGGCGCGAGGGCGAGCTCGCGGCGCGCCTGCGCGCGTTGCGGGGAGAGGGCCCGGCCCCCGAGCCCGGCGACGCGCCGTTCTGAGGCCCGCGCGGTGAGCCGGTTCGCGCGCAAGGTGCCGCTGGCGCCCCGGAGCGAGGGCGGCCACGGCGTGGGCTCCCTGGAGCTCTTCTACGACCTGGTGTTCGTGTTCGCGATCACCCAGGTTTCGCACCTGCTGGTGCCGCATCCGAGTTGGACCCTGCTCGGGCAGGCGGCGCTCTGCCTGGCGGTGGTCTGGTGGTCCTGGAACTACACGACCTGGGTCACCAACGAGCTCGACACCGAGTCGACCGTGGTGCGGCTGATGCTGATCGGGGTGATGCTCGCCACCTTCGCGATGGCGATCGCGATCCCCGACGCGTTCGGCGAGCGCGGGCTGATGTTCGCCGGCGCCTACGTGGCGATCCAATGCGGGCGCCATCTGTTCCTGACCTTCGCCGCCGCGACGGCGGGGTCGCTGGAGCGCGAGCGGGCCGCGCGCATCCTGCTCTGGTTCGCCGCCTCCGGCGTCTTCTGGGTCGCCGGCGGGATCGCCGAGGGCGACGCCCGGGTCTGGCTGTGGCTGATCGGGCTGGCGATCGACTACTCCGCCCCGCTCGTGCTCTTCCGCATCCCGGGGATGCGGGTGCTGGGCCACGAGACCTGGCAGGTCGACACCCACCACTTCGCCGAGCGCTTCCAGCTGTTCGTGATCATCGCCCTGGGCGAGTCGATCGTGATCACCGGCGCCACGAGCTCGGACTCCCCGCTCACCTCGGCCCGGGCCGCGGCCTTCCTCGTCGCCTTCGCCGGCACGGCCGCGCTCTGGTGGCTCTACTTCGACTACGTCGCGCACATCGCGGAGCGGCGCTTGGAGCTCTCGGACCAGCGCACCAAGCTCGCGCGGGACGGGTACACCTACCTGCACGTGGTGATGGTGGCGGGCGTGATCGGATCGGCCGTGGGGGACGAGCTGGTGCTCGCCCACCCCTCCGACCGGCTGCCGTTCGAGGAGCTCGCGATGATCGCCGGCGGCCCGGCCGTCTACCTGGTCGCCCACGTCCTGTTCCGGCTGCGGATGGCCGGCTCGATCAGCACGAAGCGGCTGGCGGGCGCCGCCGGCTGCGTCGCGGCGGGCTTTGCCGGGCTCGCGGGCCCGGGGCTGCTGGTGGCCGCGCTGGTCCTGGCCGTGCTGGCGGCGGTGATCGCCGCGGAGCTCGCCTCGGGCAGGCGCCGCGCGGCGCGCGGGGAGCCCTCCCCGATGGAGCGGCTGGAGGGCGACCCGGGAACGGCCGGCGCGGAGGCGGTTCCCTAGAGTCCGAGGGACCCGACCGAGGGGTGTGACGGTGGCCGAGGGCGTCGTCGAGCGGCTCGAGCAGGACACCAAGGACGCGATGCGGGCGCGCGACAAGCTGCGCCTGGGCGCCCTGCGGATGACCCGCGCCGCGCTGAAGAACGCCCAGATCGAGGCCCGCGGCGAGCTGAGCGAGGAGGCCGCGGTGCGCGTCGTGCGCGGCGTCGCCAAGCAGCACCGGGAGTCGATCGCCCAGTTCCGCGCCGGCGGGCGCGAGGACCTCGCCGAGCGCGAGGAGGCCGAGCTGGCGGTGGTGGAGCAGTACCTGCCGGCCCAGCTCGACGCCGCCGCCGTGGAGGCGCTGGTGGCCGCGGTCATCGCCGACGAGGGCGCCGAGGGGCCCAAGGACCTCGGGAGGGTGATGCGGTCCGCCATGCAGCGCGCCGGCGGGCAAGCCGACGGAAACGAGGTGAGGATGACCGCGCAGCGCCTGCTGGAGGAGCGAGCATGAGCACGACCCCGCCGCCCCCGCCCGGAGGTCCACCGCCGCCCGCCGGACCCCCGGGAGGCCCACCTCCCGGATTCCCGCCGCCGCCCGGCGCCGGCGGGATGCCGCCCGAGTTCTCGCCGCCCCCGCCCCCGGGCGGCGGCGCTCCCGGCGGCGTGCCCGCCGAGGGCGGCACCCGGTCGCCGCAGGACTCGATGACGCGGTACGACAAGGAGAAGGACGCGTACCACTGCTCGTACGGGATCCCCACCGCGGCCCGGACGCTCTGGGACCCCCAGCGCGAGCTGATCGTGCGGATCGACCTCCACTCGCCCAAGGTGATCGGGTTCTCGATCCCCAACTTCACCGAGTGGCTGAAGACGCACGGCAAGGAGGACGGCTCGTTCGAGGTGGACCTGCCGCACGTCATCCCGATGGATCAGGTTCAAGGAGCATGAGTGACGGCGGGGCGGGCCGGGAGTCCGTCTGGGACTACCCGCGCCCGCCCCGGATCGAGGCGAGCGCGCGGCGGGTGCGCGTGGCGCTCGGCGGCGTGACCGTCGCCGAGAGCACTCGGGCCCACCGGGTGCTCGAGACCAGCCACCCGCCGGTCTACTACCTGCCCCCCGAGGACGTCGCAGAGGGGGCGCTGGCGCCGGCGCAGGGCACGAGCTTCTGCGAGTGGAAGGGCTCGGCCCGCTACCACACGGTGCGCGCCGGCGGCCGTGAGGCGCGGCGCGCGGCGTGGAGCTACCCGGACCCGGTGCCGGCCTTCGCCGCCATCGCCGGGCACGTGGCGTTCTATCCCGCGCTCACCGAGTGCTACCTCGACGACGAGCGGGTGCGGGGCCAGGAGGGCGGCTTCTACGGGGGCTGGGTCACGGACGAGATCGTCGGGCCGTTCAAGGGCGGCCCCGGGACCGGGGGGTGGTGAGGCGGCCGAGCTGACCGACGCCGAGCGCCGGCGCCTCGCGCCGTTCGTGACCGACCTCGACGGGCCGGTGTTCGCGCTCACGAACCTCCCCGAGGTGGTCAAGGGCGCGCTGTTCGCCCGCTACTCGCGCAGCCCCAAGTCGCTGCGCCGCCTGCTGCTGGACGAGTTCCTCCCGTCCGAGGGCGAGGACGCCCCCGCCGGCGCGGCGCGGGTCGGCGAGGAGCGCGCCGCGGCGCTCTACGGCCGCGTGCTCGCCGAGTACGGCGACGACTCGGTGGCCCAGCTCGGCGCGGCCCACGTCGCGGTGGAGGGCGCCTCGAACGTGCTCACCAAGGTGCTCGAGTGGGGGCGCCTGGCGAGCTACCTGGAGCAGTCCACCCGCTACATCTCGTTCGCCGAGCGGGTCGGCGGGCGCTACCGCTACCACCTGCCCGCGGCGGTCGCGGCGCACCCGGAGCTCGGGCCGCGCTACGAGGCGACCCTGGACGCCGCCTTCGCGACCTATGCCGCGCTGCTGCCCCAGGTCGAGGACTGGGTCGCGGCGGCGGCCCCGGGCGACGCGGACGAGGACGACCGCGCGCGGGCTCGGGCCGTCCGGGCGCGGGCGCTGGACGCGCTGCGCGGGCTCCTGCCCGCCGCCACCACCGCCAACGTCGGCGTGTTCGCCTCGGGGCAGGCCTACGAGTCGATGCTGGTGCGCATGGCCGCCCACCCGCTGCCCGAGGCGCGCGAGTGCGCCGCCCGGATGCTGGTCGAGCTGCGCAAGGTGATCCCGGATTTCCTGACCCGCGTGGACCGGCCGGATCGCGGCGGCGCCCACTCCGCCTACCTGGCCCGGGCCGAGGCGGCCACCGCGGCGCTCGGCGGCGAGCTGCTCGGCGCCACGGAGGCGGCCCCGGCGGGGCCGTCCGTGCGGCTGGTCGACTTCGACCCCGACGGCGAGGAGCGGGTCGTCGCGCACGCCCTCTGGCCATCCTCGGGACGCGACCTGGCCGAGGTGCGCGCCCGCGTCCGCGAGCTGCCGGCCGAGGACCGGGAGCGGGCCCTCGCGGCCTACGCCGGCGAGCGCGGCGACCGG
>JAWVEV010000140.1:0-5542 GCA_033856535.1 Miltoncostaeaceae bacterium
GCTCCTCTACGCGGGCGACTACGACGCCAAGGGCAAGCGCATCCTCGACAACTTCGCCCGGCGCCGCGCCTTGTGCGAGGAGGTGGTGGAACTCGCGCTGACGGCCGAGCAGGTGCTGGAGCGCAACCTGTCCGTCGCGTTCCGGCAGGCCCACGCCACCAGCGGCCGATACGTGAGCGAGTGGATGGCCCTGCACGGCGGCGCCAACGTCCAGATCGAGCTGCAGACAACGCCCGCGGAAGACCTGCGCGACCTGTTCGCGGCGGCGATCGAGGCGCGCTGCGACGCGCGGCTGTTGCGCGAGGCGCGGGCTCGCGAGGCCAGGGAGCGGGAGGCACTGTGACCGGGGCCGGGCACGCCGGTGGGCACACCGCGGGCACCCTCGCCAGCCCTCGGCAGCGCTGGACGCGAGGCGCCCGGAGGGGCTGATCCCGCTCCTGGAGCCGCATCCGGTCGGCGCCACCGAGCCGTACCGAGACGCTGGACGCGAATCATAATCCGCGTGTCGCAGGTTCGAGTCCTGCCGCCGCTACCTTGCGAGAACCCCGCTCTGGCGGGGTTTCTTGTTTGCGCCGGCGAAGCCCGTCGGAGAGGCCGGTGACCGCCTCCCCCGATCAGCTCGAGAAGCCCTGATCCCCGGGACGCCAGCGGGCGTCGCCGTGATCGCCCAGCGCCCCGATGGCCTCAGGCGCCGGGCGGCCCACCGGCAGAACGACCCGGAAGGTGCTGCCGGAGCCCTCGCGGCTCTCCACGCTCACGGTCCCGCGGTGGCGCTCGACGATCATCTTGGTGATGGCGAGGCCCAGGCCGGTGCCGGGAATCGCCGCCGCCACGGCGCTCGAGGCCCGGTAGAAGCGACTGAAGAGCCGCTGCTGCTCGGACCCCGGGATGCCGATGCCGGTGTCGCTGACCTCCAGGGTGATCCGTCCGTCGCCCGCCCGGGCCCGGACCTCGACGCGACCGCCCGGCGGAGTGAACTTCAGCGCGTTGGACACGAGGTTGTCGAGCACCTGCGCGAGCCGCGCGCGGTCGCCCCACACGGGGAGCGTCTGATCCACCTCCCTGACCAGGACGATGCCGCGCTCGTGGGCGGCCGGTCTCGTGCCCTCGGCGCACTCGGCCACCAGCGCGGCAAGGTCCACCTCCTGCAGGTCCAACGCCAGGCGGCCGGCGTCGGACTGGGCCACCGTGAGGACGTCGTTGACGAGCCGGGCGAGCCGCTTGGCGTTGCGGTCCGCGACCCCGAGCAGGTGCTCCTGGCGCGCGTTGAGCGCGCCCCCCTGCCCCTCCATCACCACCTCGAGGTACCCCAGCACCGAGGTGAGGGGCGTGCGGAGCTCGTGCGAGGCCAGGGCGACGAACTCGTCCTTCATCCGCTCGAGCCCCCGGCGCTCGCTGACGTCGCGAAAGACGATCACGCCGGTCCCGCCGGCCTCCTCGGTTCCGGTCCTGACCTCCTCCACCGCGAAGCTGGTTCCGTCCTTGCGCCAGAAGACCGGCTCGTCGTCCGGCCCCGCGGGCTCCTCCGACCGGCGCAGCAGCCTGTCGAGCCGGCGTCCGGTCAGCTCGTCGACCGAGTACCCGGTGAGCCTGGCGGCGGCCGGGTTGGCGTAGGTGATCGTCCCATCCGGGTCCAGCCCGCAGATGCCCTCGCCGGCCGCGCCGAGGATCGACTCGAGGTGGCGGGTCGCCTCCTCGAGCGCCAGCTGGGCGCGCTTGCGATCGGTGATGTCGTGCATGGCGACCACCGCGCCGAGCAGCTCGCCGTTCCGGTCCACGATCTGCTGGCCGCTCGCCACGAGCACCCGCCTGGGCCGGCCCGCGGGGCGGATGACCATCTCGACGTCCCGCACGGACTCGCCCCGGAGCGCGCGCATGAGCGGGATCGCCTCGGTCGGCATCCGGGTCTCGCCGTCGGCCAGATAGAGGTCGTAGTGCCCCGCCCAGTGCTCGGGCGTGAGGGGCTCCAACGTGCCGTGGAACTCGCGCGAGGCTCGGTTGAAGAGGGTGAGGCGGCCCTCGGAGTCGCATGCGACGACGCCCTCCGAGAGGCTGTCGAGCAGGGCCTCCGCCTTGCGCAGGCTGGCGTCGAGCTCCACATTGGACGCCGCCAGCTCGGTCGTGCGCTCCTCGACGCGCCGCTCCAGCGAGCGGCTGAGGGCCTGGATCTCGCCGAAGCCGGCGGCGTTCTCGAGCGCGGCGCCGGCGAGCACCGCGACGAACTCGGCGAGGTGGACCTCGCCGGCGGTGAATGGGTCCTCCGGATGGTCCCGGCCGACGAACAGGCACGCCGCGGCCTGGCCGCGGACGAAGATCGGGGCGCAGAGCGCGGTGCCGGGGCCATCCGGCTCGGAGCGCCGGGCGATCGCGGGCCGGCCGCTCGCAAGGGCGCGGTCCATGAGCTCGCGGCAGGCGGCGTCGGGCTCCCCGGCGTCGTCGCGGAGGCCGTCCGCGCCGTCGGCGTCGGGATCGGCCACCCGGCAGCGCGAGCCGCCGACCAGGCGCCGGCCGGCGTCCTCCGCGGCGGCGAAGACCGCCTCCGGGGAGAGGGCCGACGCGATGCGCCGGCCGACGTCCAGGATCGCGTCGAAGCGCGCGTCGCCGGAGAACGCCTCGCCCTCCGCCGGCGAGACCTGGGCGACCGCGGCCTGCGCGGCCTCGACGGCCCGCTCGGCCGCGGCGGCCTCCTCCGCGGCGCCGGGCCACCGCTGCGCGAGGGCCAGTCGCCCGCGCGCCACCCGCGTGAGGGCCGCCTCGTGCCGCTGCCCCTGCCGCTCGGCGCGGGAGAGGCTCCGATCAAGGTGGCGCCGCGCCCGGGCCGTCCGTCCCTGCATCGCCGCCACCAGGCCGGCCTCGCGGTGGGCGTGCGGAAGGTTGTTCCGGTAGCACCACGCGGTGTGCAGGGCCCGGCGGGCCGCCCGGCGGGCGGCCCGCAGGAGCTTCCGCCGGAGGGCCGGATCGAGCGGCGAGCAGGCCTCGGCCTCCTGCCGTCGGGCCGTCGCCAGCCAGCACGGCACCGGGGCCACGTACTCCTGGCGCAGGCCGGCCGCCCGCACCCGCCGCTGCGCGTCCGCGAGCACCTGCGCGGCCTCGCCGGGACGGCCCTGGCGCAGCAGCCGCGCGCCCTCGGCCTGGAGCACCTCCGCGGCGGTGTGGACGTCGTCGCCGAGCCGCTCGATCTCCGCGGCGAGCAGCTTGGCCGGCACGCGCCCGGCCGAGGCCTTGCCCCACGCGCCGAGGCTGATCCCCGACGCCTGATGGTCGCCGATCGCCGCGCCGGCCTCGTGGACGTGCTGGGCCATCGTCACCGCCTCGGCCAGGTTGCCGAGCCGCAGGTGGCAGAAGGCGATGTGCCAGTTCGCGGTGTTCACCTCCCACCGGTCCCCGGTCCGCTCGAGGAGCCGGACGGCCGAGCGGCAGCTGTCGATGCACTCCTCGAAGCGCCCGGCGCCGTAGAGGCCGGTGCCGAGGAAGTGCAGCGACTGGCCCTGGCCCCACAGGTCGCCGAGGGTGCGCCGGATCGCCAACGAGCGCTCCGCGTACCGCATGCCGCGGCCGAAGAGCGGGATCATCGTCATGACCGGGGCGTGCTCGGAGTAGGCCTGGGCGAGCTCGGCCGTCGGCGGATAGCGCTCGGCCAGGTTCATCTCGCGCAGGTGCGCCCACAGGGTCGGGATGGCGCCGCGCTTGAACCAGTAGCAGTAGGCCAGGCGGCTGTAGATGCGGATCGCCGCGAGCTCGTCCGCGGCCCCATCGAGCTGCCGGCGTCCCACGAAGAGCCGCGGCAGCAGCGAGTGGAGCACCTGGACGACCACCTCGAAGAGGGCGACGGCGAGGAACGCGAGGCCGGACGAGGGCACCCGCCGGCCGAGCGCCCGCAGCGCCGTCTCGAGCTCCTGCGCGGCGAGCGTCACGTCGCCGCGCTTGAAGGCCAGCTCGCCGAGCTTCGTGCCGACCTCCGCGACCGCCGTGGGCCGGTCCGCGAGCCGGCGGGCCCCCTCGAGCTCCTCGCGGGACTCGTCGTAGCGGCCCCGCAGCATCAGCACCTCGCCGAGCCCCTGGCCGATGCGGAGCCTCACCGCCGGGTCGGCGTCGTCCCCGACGCCCCGGGCGGCGATCCGGTAGTGGCGCTCGGCGACCTCCAGCGCGTGCTGGCCGCGCGCACGCTCGGCGGCCGCCAGCGCGTACGGCAGCCCTCGGTCCGGTCGATCAGCCGCGTCGAAGTGGTACGCCAGCTCGAAGACGCGCTCTTGGTCGCGGGCCTCGATACGGTCGGCCGCACGGGAGTGCAGCGCCCGGCGCTCGCCGGGGTCGAGCCGGGCGAGGAGGCTCTCGCGAAGCTTGTCGTGCACGAAGGCCCACCGGCCCCCGCCCTCGGCGGCCCAGACGATGTTGCGTCCCCGCGCTTCCTCGAGCGCTGCGTCCGTCTCGGCCGCCTCCTGTCCGGCCAGCGCGGCCGCCACGCCGGCGTCGAACTCCTTGCCGAGCACCGCGCCCACCGTCAGCAGCCGCAGGCTGCGCTCGGGCAGCAGCTCCATCCGTCGCGCGAGGAACGCGGCCGCCTCGCCGGACGAGCTCACGTCGTGGAGGGCGAGCGCCTCCACCCGCCAGCCGTCGGCCTCGTCGACGAGCGCGCCCGACTCCACCAGTCCTCGCAGCACCGCGGACGCCATGAACGGGTTGCCCTCCGCCAGGCGCTCCACGACGTCCACGGCCTGCTCGGGCAGCTCGCCTGCCATCGACGCGAGCATGAGCCCGAGGTCGTCACGCGAGAGCGGCGGCAGATCCAGGTGGACGAGCGGCTCCAGGCGGCGGAGCGGGTGCTCGGCGCCCACCTCCTCGGCGCGGAAGGCGACCGCGACGAGGACGTTGCCGCGGCCCTCACGGCCCTCGCGCCGGGCCTGCCAGGCGAGCAGCAGGTCAATGGTCGACTCGTCGGCCCACTGGCAGTCGTCCAGGACCACGGCCGTCGGCCGGCCGTCGGCTCCGGCGGCGTCGATCAGGCGGGCGAGCGCCGCGTTCGAGCGGGCCGTCCCAAAGGCCTCGGGTCCGAGCCCCGTGGACGGGGCCGGCAGGATCGCCGCCACGTCCGGCAGCGCCGCGCAGGCCGCCTCGGCGTGTGTGCCCATCGCCGCCCGGAGGGCCTCGCCCAGCTCGGGCTCCGCGCCGGCGGCCTCCACCAGCTGGCGCCCGACGCCCACCAACACCTGGAACGGCCGCTGCGCCGACTCGTTGACGCCCTGGCCGCGCAGGATGCGGACCCCCTCGCCGGACACCCGGCGGGCCAGCTCGTCCAGCAGGCGGGTCTTGCCGCCGCCGGAGCGCGACTCGATCAGCACGAGCCCACCGGCAGCGTCACGCGCCCGGGCCACGAGGCCCTGCAGGATGGCCAGCTCCTCGGCGCGCCCGACGAAGGCGGGCGGCACGAGCACGCGGCGCAGGCGGACGTCCGGCTCCCCGAGGGCGGCCGGCTCGCCCACCGCCAGCGCGTCCGCCAAGCGCTCCAGGTCCTCCAGCACCGCGGCTGCCGTTGCGTACCGAG
>JAWVEV010000141.1:0-4803 GCA_033856535.1 Miltoncostaeaceae bacterium
CCGAGGCGACCCGCCAGCGCGTCTACGACGCCGCCGACGAGCTGGGCTACGGCGGACCGCACCCCGGCGCGCGCTCGCTGGCCCGGGGACGCACCGGGGTGGTGGCCTTCGTGGCGCCCGGCGACGCCGAGGCCCTGCTCGCCGACCCCGCCGCGAGCCTGGTCGCCCGCGGGCTGCTGACCGCCTGCGACCGGGCCGGGTACTCGCTGCTGCTGTCCGGGCTGGCCTCGGGCGAGAACGTCGACGGGCGGGTCTTCTTCCGCCGGTCGACGCTCGCCGACGCGCGCGTGCCGGCGATCGTCGTGGACGGCGACGGCGGCGCCGGGGCCCACGTCGTCCGCGCCGACGTCCACGGGGCGGCGCGGGAGATGGCCGCCCACCTCTACGCCCTGGGGCACCGGCACCTGGCCGTCCTCGCCTGGCCCGGCGCCGATGATCGCCTGGCCGGGGTGCGCGAGGGCTGGGGCGGCTCGGATCCGCTCGAGGTATTCACGCTTGGCGTGGGACGGACGCGGGCGGCCCTCGGCGAGGCGCTCGCCCGGGCCGCGCTCGGGCGCACGCCGCGCCCCACCGCCCTGCTCGCGCTGAGCGACGCGCTGGCCGCGAGCGCGCTGACCGTGGCGCACTGGATGGGCCTCGAGGTGCCCCGGGACGTCTCGGTCGCCGGCCTCGACGACCTCCCCGACTCGGGCGCGCTCGGGCTGACCACCGCCCTCATCCCCTACCGCCCCCTCGGCGAGCGGGCGGGCGACGTGCTGACGGCCCTGCTCGCCGGCGAGGGCGAGGAGGTCCCGGCCTACCCCGACCTGCCGACCGCGCTCAGCATCCGCCGGTCCACCGGACCGCCGCCGGACGCGAAACGGACCGGGGCCAGCCGGGACTGAGCAGGGGCCGGGAGCGGCCCGGCAAGCGACCGAGGAGGAGGACCGTGACCACCTTCGGGCTCGTCCACGGGGCCTGGCACGGGGCGTGGTGCTGGGGGGACCTGGTCCCCGAGCTCGCGGCGCGGGGCCACCGCGCGATCGCCGTCGACCTGCCCTGTGACGACCCCCTCATGGGCTGCGCGGGCTACGCCGAGCGGGTGGTCGACGCCGTCGCCGGCGCCGGCGAGGACCTGGTCCTGGTCGGCCACTCCATGGGCGGGCTCACGATCCCGCTGGTCGCCGCCGCACGCCCGGTGCGGCTGCTGGTCTTCCTCTGCGCCCTCATCCCCCGGCCCGGACTCAGCCTGATCGGCCAGCTGAAGGACGAGCCGGACATCTTCGTCCCGGGCTTCGGCGCCACGGTCGCCCGCGACGACGCCGGCCGCTCGTTCTGGCCGGACGAGGCGGCGCTGATCGCGACGCTCTATCAGGACTGCGACCCGGCGGCCGCGGCCCGGGCCTACGCCCGCCTGCGCCCGCAGGGACGGCCGCCGAACGTCGAGCCGTGCCCGCTCGAGGCGCTGCCGGCGGTCCCGCGCGCGGCGATCCTCGCGCGCGACGATCGCTCGATCGCCGCGGGGTGGTCGCGGCGCGCCGCGCGCGAGCGCCTGGGCGTGGAGGCAGTGGAGATCGAGGGCGGGCACTCGCCCTTCGTGTCGCGGCCGGGGGAGCTGGCGGACCTGCTCGCCGCGCTCGCGGCCTGAGCGGAGGATGGACGGGCGCCGCGCGCCGGCCTCGGGCCGTCTCCGCGACCTGCGCGCGGGCCGTTTTCATCGTATCCCAATGTACGGCGCGACGGGGCGGGTCCGGGGGCTGGCTATCCTGTCCCTCTCATGGGCGTCCTGAGCAGGTTCCGCAGCCGGCCGGCGCAGGCCGCCGGCCCCGCCTCACCGGCGCCGGCCGCTCCGGCCGACCCGATCGCGCGCGCGGCCGAGCTCGTCGCGCACGGACCCGAGAACGCCTGGACCGCGCCGTCGCGCTTCGGCGCGCCGGGGCTCGCCGCGCGGCGCGCGCTGGTGCGGGCGATCCGCCCCTACGCCGTCCGCCAGAACGAGGTCGACGCCGCCCTGCTGGCCGGGATGCGGGGGCTCGCCGACGAGCTCGCGGCCATGCGCGGCGCCGTCGACGAACTGGGCCGGCGGCTCGGCGCGGCGGAGGCCACGGTCCGGGCGACGCGCCCGCTGCAGCTCTCGGGGCCGCTCGACGTCACGGACCTGGTGGAGGCCGAGACCGACGTCGGAACCCTCTGGCTCGACCGGGCCGACACGCTCCTGACGCCCGAGATCATCGAGCACGGGCGGTACGACCCCCAGCTCGTCACCTGCATGCGCCGGGTCCTCGCGCCGGGCATGACCGTCGTCGACATCGGCGCCAACATCGGCTACTTCGCCGTGCTGGCGGCAACGCTGGTGGGCCCGACGGGCCGGGTGCTGGCCGTCGAGCCGGAGCCGACCACCGCCGCGATCCTCGCCGCCAACCTCTGGCGCAACGGCGCCCACAACGCCGAGGTGCTGCCGATCGCCGCGATGGCCCACACGGGGCACGTGCCGCTGATCATCAACGAGGAGGGCCGGTCCGGAAACTGGGTGAAGCCGGGGGCCACCACGCAGGGCATGGTCCCGTGCGCGCGGCTCGATGACCTGCTGGGCGACGGGCCGGTGCACTTCGTCAAGGCCGACGCGCAGGGCGCCGACCACCTGGCGATCCGCGGCATGGAGGCGACGCTCGCCCGCAGCCCCGACGTGAGCATCGTGATCGAGTTCTCCCCGACGGTCCCGGACATCCACGGCGAGGCGCCGCTCGAGGTGCTCCGCTACCTCCAGAGCCTCGGCTTCGTTCTCGGTCCCCTGACCGAGGAGGGCCATCCGAACCCGATGCCGCCCGAGGTCGTGATGTACCTCGGCGAGTTCCACGACTGGCTGAACCTGCTGCTCACGCGCCCCTGAGGGGCGAGGGCGGCGCCGGCGCTAGGCGGCGCGCGGGCCGGCGCGCCACATGCGCCAGCCGATGACCGCGACGGGCACCGCCAGGAGGAGCGAGACGCCGGCGAGGGTGCCGTGGACGGCGAGGAACCCGGCGCTGTGGTCGTTCCCGGCCATGATCACCAGGCGGCCGATCCAGACGAAGGCGGTCCAGGCCGCCGCCGCCAGCAACAGCCCGCCCGCGAGCGGGCGGCGCCGGTTCAGAAGATCTTGCCGATCAGGCTGACGACGAACGCCAGGATGTAGACCTGAAGGACCGCGCCCAGGTAGATGACCAGCGCGAGGACCGGGACGCCGACGATGGCGGCGACCCACTTGATGGTGGTGTTCCTGAGGGCAGCAGTCATGGTCCGGCAGCCTACCCTTCCCCTCGACGGCACGGTAGGCCGTCCGAGGCGCCCACGGCGGGACGTCTGACCCGTCCGATGCGCCAGCCCATCACCACGATCCGGGAGGACCCATGAGCGAGCAGGCACCGGAGGCCGCGGCGCGCGAGGCGCTTCTCCGCGCGGTCGCCGAGCAGGCCCCGAAGGCCCCGAACGCGACCACGCTCCTGCGGCTGGCGGAGGCCTACGCCTGGGCGGTCAGCCCGGCGCAGCCGCACGGCGGCACGGACGGCTGAGCCCCCTCGGAGGGCGGAGCTAGAGCGTGCGGGCCAGGAAGAACGTCGTCACGAAGAAGATGACCGCGGCCACGACGGTGACCCGGTCCAGGTTCTTCTCGACGATGGCGCTCGAGCCGCCGTAGGCGCCGCTCGTGGAGCCCACGCCGAAGGCGCCCGAGAGGCCCGCATCCTTCCCGCTGTGCAGCAGCACGAGGAAGATGAGAACGACCGAGACGATCGAGTGAACGACGATGAGGGCGGCGGTCACGCGCGGGACCGTAGCACGCGCGCCGTGGCCTCCCGGCCGTCCAGCGCGACCCCCTCGACGCCGAGCATCGCGGCCTTGCGGGCCGGCCCGCCGGCGCCGTACTCCCCCAGGCGGCCGTCGCCCCGGACGACCCGGTGACACGGCACGAACAGCGGCAGCGAGTTGGTCGCCATGACCGTGCCCACCGCGCGCGCCGCACGGGGGTGGCCGACCTCGTCGGCCAGCTCGCCGTAGGAGCGCACCTCGCCCAGAGGGATCTCGGCGCAGGCCTGCAGGACCAGCTTGCGAAAGCCGTCGGGGATCACGCTCCAGTCGACGGCCTCGGGGACGGCCTCCGGATCGCCGGGCGCCGGCGGCTCGCCGTGCTCGGCGCGCAGCATCGCGGCGAAGGCCCGCTCGGTCGTCTCGGGCGGTGCGGCGGCGCAGACGCCGGCCTGCGTCCAGGCGACCCACCAGGTGCCGTACGGCGTCTCCCGGCGTGCGTAGGCCACGGCCACCGCGCGAGGATGGCACACCCGGCAGACTGCCCGCCGTGACCGTTCCGGAGGGCCTTTCGCTCCTGAACCCGCCCGACATCACGGGCTGCTTCGTCTGCGGGCTCGACAACCCCGACGGCCTGCGCCTGCGCATCTATGGCGACGGCGAGGCGGCGCTCGCGGTCTACGCGCCGCGGCCGACCGACGCGGGCTGGCCGGAGGTGATGCACGGCGGCCTGATCGGGCTGCTGGTGGACGAGTTGCTGGTCTACGCCGGCGCGGTCCACGGCCTCTGGGCCGTCACCGCGCGCGTGGGCTACCGCCTGCGCCGGCCGATCCCCCTCGGCACGCCCCTGCGCCTGGAGGGCCGGCTGACCCAGGAATCGGGGCGCGGCTACCGCGCCGGGGTCACCATTCACCTCCCCGACGGGACGCTCGCCGCCGATGGCGAGGGCACCTGCGTGCTGCGGGACGCCCACCGGCCGGGCTGAGTAGGGTGGCCGCCGTGGAGATCCGCTCCCGCGCCGACGCCGCGCCGTTCACGACGGTC
>JAWVEV010000142.1:0-66060 GCA_033856535.1 Miltoncostaeaceae bacterium
GCGACCCTGGCGGCCTGCGCGCGCGCCCTGCGCCGGGGCGGCTCCACGTGGGTCGGCGCGGTCGCGTTCGCCCGGGCGCCGGACCCACGCTTACCGCCTCAGGACTGAACGCGCAGGGGTCGAACGCGGCCGGGGCCCGGCGCTAGCATCGGCGTCCGGCACCGCAAGGGAAAGGGCGTTCCATGCAGCTCCAGGTCAAGGGCAGGAACATGGATGTGACCGACGCGCTCTTCGACCATGCCGAGCGAAAGCTGGGCAAGCTGGCGCGCTTCCTCCCGCCCTGGGACGAGGCGACCCAGGTGGAGCTGGAGCTCTCGGTCGAGCGGAACCCGAAGATCGACCGCCCGCAGATCGCCGAGGTCACGGTCCGCACGAAGGGCCCGGTCCTGCGCGTCCGCGAGAGCGCCGAGGACATGTACCAGGCGATCGACCAGGCCGCGCACAAGCTCGAGCGCCAGGCCGCCCGCTACCGCGACCGCCGCCGGCGCCGGCGCGGCGGCGTCGAGCCGGGGTTCGACGGGGCGGACGGCGCGCTCGCGACGGTGGGCGAGGTCATCGAGCCGGCCTCCGAGCCGCAGCCGCGCCTCATCAAGAGCAAGCGCTTCGACATGCAGGCGATGAGCCCGGAGGACGCGGCGCTGCAGATGGACCTGCTCGCCCACGACTTCTACGTCTTCCGCAACGAGGACGACGGCATGGTGAACGTCGTCTACCGCCGCCGCGACGGCGACTACGGCCTGATCGCTCCGGAGGCCTGAGCCGGGCGGGC
Organism: Miltoncostaeaceae bacterium; assembly: GCA_033856535.1. Taxonomy (GTDB): domain Bacteria; phylum Actinomycetota; class Thermoleophilia; order Miltoncostaeales; family Miltoncostaeaceae; genus JAWVEV01. The sequence goes on from JAWVEV010000142.1 coordinate 770, forward strand.
GCCGGCGGCGGCCGACCGCCGCCCTCCGGCCCGCCGGACCGCGGAGCTCACCCCGGCCGGGTGGCGACGACGATCGCGACCTCGGCCGGGGCGAGCAGCACGCCGCCCTCGATCCGGGACGTCGAGGTGACGTGGTCGGTCATCGCCGCCCGCACCTCGGCCTGCTGCTCGGCGCTCAGCCGGTGCGTGAAGAGCCCCGACAGCGGCCCGCCGAGCACCGCCGTGTCCACGGCGCGCTCGACCGAGTCGAAGGCCATCGGCTCCTCGACCAGCTCGTCGTGGACGACCTCAAGGCCGGCCTCGACGAGCATCCGCGGCAGCACCCCGGGCAGGCCGTAGAAGAACGTCATCGGGCAGACCGCCGCGTAGTAGGAGGCCCGGCTCTCGATGAGGTCGATGACCGGCGACCACCAGGTGCGCCCGGCGCGCCCCCAGACCGTCAGCATCACCCGGCCGCCGGGGCGCAGGGTCCGCGCGATGCCCGCCAGGGCGGCGCGCGGGTCGTAGCAGAACATCAGGCCGAAGCAGCAGGTGACGCAGTCGTACGCGGCGTCCGGCTGCGAGAGGCGCTCGGCGTCGTCGACGGCGAAGCTCAGGCCCGGCCGGCCGTGGAGCGCGGTGGCGCGCTCGACCATCGGCGGGGCGAAGTCGACGCCGAGCACCGAGCCGTCCGTCAGGCGGTCGGCCAGGGCCACCGTGGCGGTCCCGGGGCCGCAGGCGACGTCGAGGCCGCGCCAGCCCGGCTCGGGCGCCAGCAGGTCCAGGCCGCGCGCGGTGTAGGCCATCAACCCGGCGGTCCAGAGGTCGTCGTAGGCCTCGGCGACGCGGCCCCAGGCGTTCCGCATCCCGGTCTTCTCGGGGTTGTCGACGAGGGTGGGCGGCTGCTCGGACAGGGCCTGGCTCCAGGTTCTCGGGGGGTTTCGCCGGCACCCTCGATCAGGTGGCCGGACCTGTCAACTCCGGGGGCGCGGGGGCCGATGGGGGGTGCGCTACCATGACCCGGCCGCGGCCCAGACACGCGAGGCGCCCCGCTGTGAGCACCGAACTGATCAACAAGTTCCTTCGCGTTGGCGAGGGAAGGGCGATGAAGTCGATGCAGGGCCAGGTGGCCCGCATCAACGCCCTGGAGCCCGACATCAAGAAGCTGTCGGACGCCGAGCTGCGCGAGCGTACGGACCGCTTCAAGGCCCGCCTGGCCGACGGCGGAAAGATCGAGGACGTCCTCGAGGAGGCCTTCGCGGTCGTGCGCGAGACCGGCGTGCGCCAGACGGGCATGCGCATGTTCGACGTGCAGCTGCTGGGGTCGATGGTGCTGAACTCCGGCCAGGTCGCCGAGATGAAGACCGGCGAGGGCAAGACGCTCGCCGCCGTCCCGGCGATCTACCTCAACGCGCTGACCGGCCGCGGGGTCCACGTGGTCACGGTCAACGACTACCTGGCCGAGCGCGACGCGGTCTGGATGAAGCCGATCTACGAGGCGCTCGGCCTCGGCGTCGGCGTGATCAAGTCGATGATGCCGGAGAGCCAGCGCCGGCTCGCGTACGCCTCCGACATCACCTACGGGACCAACTCCGAGTTCGGCTTCGACTACCTGCGCGACAACATGGCGGTCCGGCTCGAGGACTGCGTGCAGCGCGGGCACTACTTCTGCGTGGTGGACGAGGTCGACTCGATCCTGATCGACGAGGCGCGGACCCCGCTCATCATCTCGGGCGTCCCCGAGGCCGCCGCCGACACGTACTACCGCTTCGCCCGGGTCATCCCGACCCTCAAGAAGGGCGAGGACTACGAGGTCGACGAGAAGCACCGCACCGTCGCCCCGACCGAGTCCGGCGTGGACAAGATCGAGAAGGCGCTCGGCATCGAGAACCTCTACCTCGACGTCAACGGCAACCTGGTCAACCACCTGATCCAGGCGCTGAAGGCCCACGCTCTCTACCACCGCGACAAGGAGTACATCGTCCGCGACGGCGAGCTGCTGATCGTGGACGAGTTCACCGGCCGCGTGCTCGAGGGCCGGCGCTACTCGGAGGGCCTCCACCAGGCGCTCGAGGCGAAGGAGGCGCTGGCGATCCGCGAGGAGAACCAGACGCTCGCCACGATCACCCTCCAGAACTACTTCCGGATGTACGAGAAGCTCTCGGGCATGACGGGCACGGCCTCCACCGAGGCCAACGAGTTCAACAAGATCTACAACGCCGACGTCGTCACGATCCCGACCCACCGCCCGATGGTGCGGTCCGACCAGAACGACTACATCTTCAAGACCAAGGACGCGAAGTTCCGGGCCGTGGTCGAGGAGGTGGCCGAGGCGCACGAGCGCGGGCAGCCGGTGCTGCTCGGGACCATCTCGGTCGAGATCTCCGAGAAGCTCTCGGGGATGCTCACGCGGCGCGGCGTCCCGCACAACGTGCTGAACGCCAAGAACCACGCGCGCGAGGCCGAGATCATCCAGGACGCCGGCCAGCGCGGCGCGGTCACGATCGCCACGAACATGGCCGGCCGCGGCGTCGACATCAAGCTGGGCGAGGGCGTGTACGACCTCGGTGGCCTCTACGTGCTCGGCACGGAGCGGCACGAGAGCCGGCGCGTCGACAACCAGCTCCGCGGCCGCGCCGGCCGTCAGGGCGACCCCGGCCTCTCGCGCTTCTTCCTCTCGGCCGAGGACGACCTGATCCGCATCTTCTCCGGCGACCGGATCTACAAGATCCTCGACCGGCTCGGCCCCGGCGACGACCTGCCGATCGAGGCCAAGATGCTGACGCGGACGGTCGAGGGCGCGCAGAAGAAGGTCGAGGAGCAGAACTTCAACATCCGCAAGCGCGTGCTCGAGTACGACGACGTGCTCAACAAGCAGCGCGAGGTGATCTACGCGGAGCGCCGGCAGGTGCTGGAGGGACACGACCTCTCCGAGCAGGTGCGCACCTGGATCGCCGAGGTGATCGTCGACCAGGTCGAGCAGCACCAGCTCGAGGACGGCGGGTGGGACCTGGACGCCCTCTTCACATCGCTCCGCGCCTTCTGGCCGCTGTCGCTGACGCCGGCGGACATCGACCTGGAGGCCGGCGGCGACGACGCCTCCGAGGTGCTGCTCGACCGGCTCGAGGACGATGCCCAGGACGCCTACGACCGCCGCGAGCAGGAGCTCGGCGCGACGCTGCTGCGCGACCTGGAGCGCTGGGTGCTCCTGCAGCTCATCGACCTGCACTGGCGCGAGCACCTCTACGCCATGGACTACCTGCGCGAGGGCATCCACCTGCGCGCGCTCGGCCAGAAGGACCCGCTGTCGGAGTACCGGCTCGAGGGCCACGCCATGTTCGACGAGACGATGGCGCTCGTGAAGACCGAGATGGTCCGATACCTCTTCCACATCGAGGTGGAGAAGGCCCCGGAGGTCGAGGCCGCCCCCGTGTCGGACGTGGGCTACACGTACCAGAGCGAGCCGGTGCAGGGCTTCGACGGCTACTCGGACGGCGGCGAGATCGCCGACGCCGAGTACGGCGAGCCCGAGGAGCGCGGCGGCAGCGTGGCGGTGGTCGAGCAGCGGGTGGTGTCCGACGAGGAGCGCATCGGCCGGAACGACCCGTGCCCGTGCGGCTCCGGCAAGAAGTACAAGAAGTGCCACGGCGCATAGCTGCCCCGTGGGCAGCTCTGCGCTAGAGAACTGATCTCAGGATCGCGATGAGCACCAACTTCACCACCTCTTTGGAGGACGTCGTTCAGCGCGCCCAGGCCCTGCAGGACCGGGCCGGCGTGCTGGGCGACTACCTTTGACCCCGACGCGCTCGAGCGCCGCCTCGCCGAGCTCGAGGAGCTCATGGGCGCCCCGGACTTCTGGGACGACGCGCAGACCGCGGCGCGGGTCTCGGCCGAGCACGCCGCCGGCCGCGGCCGGCTGGACGAGTACCGCGGGCTGAGTTCCGAGCTCGCCGACCTCGGCGAGCTGGCCGAGTTGGCGCGCGCCGAGGGCGACGAGCCCGAGGGTGAGATGATCCGCGAGCTGGTGGAGGGCCTGGACCGGGCCGACCGCCTGCTGGCGCGCCTGGAGGAGGCGCGCCTGTTCGGGGGCGAGCACGACGGCGGCGACGCCGTGGTGACGATCCAGGCGGGGGAGGGCGGCACCGACGCCCAGGACTGGGCCGAGATGCTGCTCCGCATGTACACCCGGTGGGCCGAGGCGCGACGCCTCAAGGTCGACCTGAAGGAGATCCAGGCCGGCAACGAGGCCGGTCTCAAGGGCGTCACCTTCACGGTGCACGGCCAGAACGCCTACGGCCTGCTCTCGGCGGAGCGGGGCGTCCACCGGCTGGTGCGGCTCTCGCCCTTCGACTCGGCCAACCGGCGCCAGACGTCCTTCGCGTCGGTCGAGGTCGGCCCCCTGGTGAGCGACGCGATCGAGATCGAGATCCTCGACAAGGACCTCAAGATCGACACCTACCGTGCCAGCGGCGCCGGCGGGCAGCACGTCAACAAGACCGACTCGGCGGTGCGGATCACCCACCTGCCGAGCAAGATCGTCGTGCAGTGCCAGAACGAGCGCTCGCAGACCCAGAACCGCGCGACGGCGATGGCGCTGCTGCGCTCGCGGCTGGTGCAGACCGAGCTGGAGCGGCGCGAGGCCGAGGCCGCCCGGGCCCGTGGCGAGTCGCAGACGATCGGCTTCGGGAGCCAGATCCGCTCCTACGTCGTGCACCCGTACACGATGGTCAAGGACCTGCGCACGGGGTACGAGACCGGCAACGCCCAGGGTGTCCTGGACGGCGACCTGGACGGTTTCATCCGGGCCGAGCTGGAGCGCCGCGCCAAGGCCGCGGCGTAGTCCGGGATCCCGTTGCGGGTCGGGCCACGCCCGCACGTTCTGTTGCTTTTGCAGGCGGCTTGTTGATCTTCCCGGATCGAGCGGGTAGCCTCGTCCGGCCTCAAGAGGTGCCGAATCGCTGTCGATACACGGAGCTCGCAGCGGTTTTCGTGATCGCGCGACATCAGTCGCGACCGTTCCGCCCATGAGCACAGACGCCCCTCCGACATCCCGTCAAGCCCGTGCCGCCGCGCGCCGTGAGCGGGAGCGCCCGCGCGCCTTCGGCCGCGACCGCCGTCCGGTCCTGCGCCCCGGCGACGGGTCCATGGTCGTGCTGGAGAACGTCAGCAAGGTCTACGGCGGCGAGCACGTCGGTCTCGACGACGTCTCGCTCTCGATCGACAGCGGCGAGTTCGTATTCCTGGTCGGCCCCTCGGGCTCGGGGAAGTCGACCTTCATCCGCCTGATGATCAAGGAGTTCGATCCCACCTCGGGGTCGATCACGGTCGGCGGGCGGAACCTGGGGCAGCTGCGGGGCTCGAAGGTGCCGTACCTGCGCCGCGCGATCGGCTGCGTCTTCCAGGACTACAAGCTGCTCGCGGGCCGCACGGTCTACGAGAACGTCGCCTACGCGCTGCAGGTGATCGGGGAGAGCCCCCGGTCGATCCGGCGCAAGGTGCCCGAGATCCTCAGCCTGGTGGGCCTCTCCGACAAGGCCGACCGTTTGCCGAACGAGCTCTCGGGCGGCGAGCAGCAGCGGGTCTCGATCGCGCGCGCCTTCGTGAACCACCCGCGCCTGCTGATCGCCGACGAGCCGACGGGGAACCTCGATCCCGAGACCTCGATCGGGATCATGCAGCTCCTCTACCGCATCAACCGCACCGGCACGACGGTCATCATGGCCACGCACGACCGCGAGATGGTCGACAAGATGCAGATGCGGGTGATCGCGCTCGAGGACGGAAAGGTCGTCCGCGACCAGCGCCAGGCCAGCTACGCGAGGGCGGACTAGCTGAGCCCGCGCTTCTTCGTGGTCGAGGCCTTCCGCTCGATCCGGGCCAACGTCGCGGTGTCCATCGCCGCGACGGTCACCGTGCTGATCACGGTGTTCATCCTGGGCGCCTTCATCCCGTCCTTCATGAAGGTTCAGTCGGCGGTCGACGCCCAGAAGGCCAAGCTCGACATCGACGTCTTCGTGTCCGACTCGGCGACCAAGGCCCAGGTCGACGGGCTCGCCAACGAGATCGCGGCCCTCCAGCGACGCGGCCTCGTGAGCAAGTTCGAGTTCTCCACCAAGGAGCAGAACCTCGCAGAGCTGCGCGAGCGCCTCCGCGACCCGGACATCCTCGAGCAGCTGCCGGCGAACCCGATCCCGGCGAAGTTCAACGTCCAGCCGGTCAACCCCGAGAACAACGCCCAGATCGCGGCGGAGCTCGAGGGGCACCCGGCGCTCGACCCCGATCTCGGGGTGATCTTCGAGAAGACCACCACGGACAAATTGCTCGAGATCGCCCGCTACATCCAGTGGGCCGGGCTCGGCCTGATCACGATCCTGCTGGTCGCCTCGGTGCTGCTGATCGGCAACACCATCCGCCTATCGCTGTTCGCACGACGGCGCGAGGTGGAGGTGATGAAGCTGGTCGGCGCGACCAACTGGTTCATCCGATGGCCGTTCGTGATCGAGGGCATCATCTGCGGGATCATGGGCGCCGCCGCCTCGGTGGTGCTGCTCTGGGTCCTGAAGATCGCGGTGGTCGACAACCTCTTCGACAGCGTCGACAACTCGCTTACCCGCACCGACGGGGCCACCATCGGCTTCGCCTGGCTCGGGCTGATCCTGATCGCCGCCGGCGCCACGGTGGGCGCCCTCGGCAGCGGGATCACCCTCCGCCGCTTCCTCCGGGTCTAGCGAGGTCCGGCCGAAGCGTCGCCCGCGCGGTGCGCGGACGACGCTCGCTGCCGGACTAGAGGATGAAGCCCGCCCCGTCGGGCGCCTGAAAGACCGCGCCCTCCTGGTCGTCGCTCGTCCCGCGGCGCATCTCGAAGTGGCCGCCGAAGCCCGACGGCGGGCCACCGCGGAACCGCCTCGGGGTGTCCTCGAGCATGCGGTCCAGGTGATCGTCGAGGTCCGCGACCAGGCGGTCCCGGTCGGCGTCGGTGAGGTCGCCGTCCTTCACGGCCTTGTCGAGCGCCGCCTCGGCCGCCGTCTTCATGGCCGCCTTCAGACCGGTCAGGTCCTTGCTGCGGTTCTTGGCCAGCGTCTCGAGCGACCGGCCGTTGCGCTGGGCGGTCATGAGCTGCGCCTCGGTCATGCCCAGGTACTTCGCCGCGGCCTGGTGGACCGAGCGCAGGTCGATGCCGATGTGGTGCTCCGGGCCGCCGAAGCCGAAGCCGAGGCCCGGGCCGCCGAGGATCGGGCCGTCGCCCTCGTCGATGTGCTTCTTGATCTCGGTGGCCTGCTCCTCGGTGAGCCGCCCGTCCTCCACGGCGGCGTCGACGCGGGCCTTCGAGGCGTCCTCGATCGCGTTCTCGAGCGCGGTCTGCTGCACGCCGAGGCGCTTCGCGACATCGCCGAGGAACGCATCCCGGTCGTCGCCGGACTGCGTCGCGGCCATGGCGGCGCCGCCTCCGGCGGCGAGCGCCAGGCCGGCGGCGGCGAGGGCCGCCGCACGGCGCAGGGTGGGCTTTCGCATCAGTGGGTCCTCCTTCGTGGAGTGGGGGTGGATGCACTGAAACGGGCGCACCTAAGAAGCCCGTGAAGCCCCGCTAAGAGGCGGCTAAGAATCGGCCCGAGGAGCCCCCGCGGAGGCTCGGACGCCTCGCGCGGCGGCCCGCGGGTGCGCACACTGTTGGCATGCCGGTTCTGGTGGTCGACGACGAGGGGGCGGTGCGCGACGCGCTGACGCGCGCGCTTTCGGGTGCGGGGCACGAGGTGGAGCTCGCCGCCGACGGCGCCGAGGCGCTGGCGCGGCTGGCCGCCGGGCCGCCGATCGACGCGGTGGTGCTCGACATCCTGATGCCGGGGATCGACGGGCTGGAGGTCTGCCGGAGGCTGCGCGCCGGCGGCGACCGCGTGCCCGTGCTCATGCTCACCGCGCGCGACGCGGTGGGCGACCGGGTGGCCGGGCTCGACGCCGGCGCCGACGACTACCTGGTCAAGCCGTTCGCGCTGGAGGAGCTGCTCGCGCGCCTGCGCGCGCTGCTCCGGCGCAGCGGCGCCGAGGACGGCGTCCTGCGCTTCGGGGATCTGGCGGTGGACCCGGGCGCCCACGTGGCCGAGCGCGCCGGCCGGCGGCTGCAGCTCACCCGCACCGAGTTCGCCCTCCTCGAGCTCTTCGTGCGCAACCCGCGCCAGGTGCTCACCCGGTCGCTGATCTACGAGCGCGTCTGGGGCTACGACTTCGGTTTCGGCTCGAACTCGCTGCACGTCTACATCGGGTATCTGCGGCGCAAGCTCGAGGAGGGTGGGGAGCCGCGGATCATCCACACCGTGCGCGGCGTCGGCTACGCCCTGCGCGAGGAGCCGTGACCCTCCGCGTCCGGTTCGCGGCGCTGGTGGGCGCGGCGGTGGCGGTGGCGGTCGCACTGGCGGCGGTCGTCGCCTACGCGGTGGTCTCCGACCAGCTGCACGGCCAGGTGGACCGCGCCCTGCAGGACCGCATCGGGAGCGTCGGCCGGGCCGCGCTGCGCGGTGGCGGGCTGGGCGGGATCTCGGACGGCGGCGAGCTCTTCGGGCGCATCCCGCCCGCCCCGCTCGACGAGCCGTCGACCTACGTGCAGCTGGTGGACTCGACCGGGGCGGTCCACAGCCCGCCGGGCGAGGAGGTCGGCCTGCCCGCCGACCGCGGCGCGCAGCGGGTGGCCGCCGGCGACATGGCGCCCTACATCGCCGACCGCACCGTCCAGGGCACGCACGTGCGCGTGTTCACGGCGCAGCTCGCGCCGGGCGTCGCCATCCAGGCAATCCGGTCGATGGCCGAGGTGGACTCGTCGCTCGACCGGCTGCGGATCCTGCTCATCCTGGTCGCCGTCTCGGGGATCGTGGTCGGCGCCGCCGCGGGGCTCGGCGTGACCGGCGCGGCCCTGCGCCCGGTGCGCCGCCTGACCGAGGCCGCCGAGGACGTGACGCGCACCGGTGACCTCGCGCGGCGGGTCGAGACCGCCGAGCAGGACGACGAGCTCGGACGGCTGGCGCACAGCTTCAACACGATGCTGGGGGCGCTCGAGAGCTCGGTCGGCGCGCAGCGCCAGCTGGTGGCCGACGCCTCGCACGAGCTGCGGACCCCCCTCACCAGCGCGCGGACGAACATCGAGGTGCTGGCCCGCGGCGGGCTGCCCGAGGAGGAGCGGGCCCGTCTTCTCAGCGACGTGACCGCGCAGCTCGCCGAGCTCTCGGCCCTGGTCTCCGACGTGGTCGAGCTCGGCCGCGGCGCCGAGCCGGCGATCGAGCGCGAGCCGGTGCGGCTGGACCTGCTGGTCGCCGGCGCGGTCGCGCGCGCCCGGCGCCACTCCCCCGACGTCCGCTTCGCCGAGAACCTCGGCGAGAGCACGGTCGAGGCGGCCCCGAGCGAGCTGGAGCGGGCGGTCGGGAACCTCCTCGACAACGCGGCGAAGTGGAGTCCGGCGCAGGGGGTGGTGGAGGTGTCGGTCGCCGGCGGCGAGGTGACCGTGCGCGACCACGGCCCCGGGATCGCGCCGGACGACCTGCCCCACGTCTTCGACCGCTTCTACCGGGCCCCGTCGGCGCGGGGCATGCCGGGCTCTGGCCTGGGCCTGGCGATCGTCCGCCGCATCGCCGACGCGCACGGGGGCGAGGTGACGGCGGAGCCGGCGGACGGCGGCGGCACGCGCATGAGGTTGCGGCTGCCGGAGGCGCCACCGGCCTGACGTGCACCGGGCGGGCGCAACGCAGCCGGCCCGTTGTGCGCGTCGGTCCCCGGAGCCGTCTCACGGGCCCTGCGGGCCCGTCCGGGGCCGACCGCCCAGCGCTTTGTGGCGCGCCGGCCGGCCCCGGAATTCGACGGGAAGCCGGCCGTCCAACGGCGTTTTCGAGAGAAGTCCTTCCCGTTGTCGGCCCTGTGGTGATGTGGGCGGGCCGAAGGGCCGTCGAAGGGCCGGCCGACAGCCCACAGGGCTGTCCCCGGCCCGGCATCTCCACGGCGCCCGAGCCCGCCTCGTCGGGTGGCGCCACTTGGCGTCCGCGACGCCGATCGAGGGAGAGAAGCCGAAGGCGGCCCCGTCCGGCCGAGGTCAGGGCGCTGCCTCGGCCGTCGGACGCCACTTGGCGTCCGCGACGCCGATCGCGACACGGACCGGAAGCGGCGCACGGTCGGTGCATTCGGGGAGTCATCGGCGCGCCTTCGCCCGCCACCATGAGCCGCATGCCGCGCAGCTACTACAAGGGGATCCCGCTCGGGAAGACGCCGCCGTGCGCGATCTGCGAGGGACCCGGCTCGGGCCCGCGAGCGGCGCTTCACCTCCCCCACGGCGTGCGGGTCTGGCTCTGTCGGGCCCACCGGGACCCGGCCTTCGTGACCGGGCGCTCGGGGCGCGACCTGGTCGTCAGCCTGATGCACGTCTGGGCCGCCTCGGGCTGTCTCACCCAGCGCCGGCACGCGGCGCTCGACGCCCAGCTTCGCCGGGTGCAGGCCGCGCCGGGCCGGTCCCCGCGCTGCCCCGGCTCCTACTCCTGGCCGGCGCTCCGGGCCGAGGCGGAGGTGCGGTTCGCGGCCGGCGAGCGGCCGATGGCGGTCTTCGCCGACCTTCGTTCGCGCCACCGCGACGGGCCCTCGCTGGTGCCCTCGCTTCGCACCATGCAGCGCTGGTTCGCCGAGGGCCGCTGGCTGGCGCCTCCGCGCTCGGGGGGCCCTCCGGTCCCGCCGCCGGGTCCGGCCGGAACGCGCCCGCCGGGCCGGCGCCCCTCTCCGGAGGCGCCGGCGCCCTCCCCGGGCTCGCTACGAGGGCTGCGTCCCCACCGTGACCATCACGGTGCGGCGCTGGCCGTCCCGGTAGACCGTCAGCGCGACCTTGTCGCCCGGCTTCTTCGCCGCGATGGCCGACTGCAGGTCCTCGGAGGACTCCACCGCGTCGCCGTCGACCTCCGTGATCAGGTCGCCGCCCGACGGGACCTCCCGGCCGTTCCGCGTCTCGCTCCCCGTGGCCGCCTTCAGGCCCGCGCGGCCGGCCGGGCTGTCCTCCACCACGCCCACCAGCGCCACGCCGCCCTCGCGCGGGGCGCCCATGTCCGCCGCGGCCTCGGGCGACACGGTCGCGATCTCGACGCCGAGGTAGGGGTGCTTCACGTCGTGGCCCTGGACCAGCTGGCTCACCACCGACCTGACGGTCCCACTCGGGATCGCGAAGCCGATGCCGACGCTGCCGCCGCTCTCGCTCTCGATCTGGGCGTTGACGCCGATCACGCGGCCCTCGGCGTCGAGCAGCGGGCCGCCCGAGTTGCCGTGGTTGATGGCGGCGTCGGTCTGGACCACGCCGGTGATCGTCCGGCCGTTGGGGGCCTGGATGTCGCGGTCGAGGGCGCTCACCACGCCGGCGGTCAGCGTCCCCTCGAGGCCGTAGGGGCAGCCGATCGCGATCACCGGCTCGCCCACCTCGATGCTGGAGGGGTCGGCGAGCTGCAACGGCCGCGCCGAGGCGGGCGGGTCGGAGACCTTCAGCACGGCGAGGTCGGTGGAGGGGTCGGTGCCGACCACCTCGGCGTCGCGCTCGCTTCCGTCGGCGTAGGTGACCGTCACCTTCTGGGCTCCGTCCACCACGTGCTGGTTGGTCACCACGTGGCCCTGGTCGTCCACGACGAACCCGGACCCGACGCCCTGCACCGGCTCGCCGCCGCCGTAGGGGCCGAACGAGTCGGCCGAGACGCCGGCGGTCGTGACCTCCACCACGCTGCCCTTCACCCGCTCGTAGACCGCGCTCGCGCCGGCCGTCTCGCCGCCGGCCGGCGTCGTCGACGGGAGCGCCTCCACCGGATTGGCCGCCGCGGCGGCCGGCGCCGAATCGTGGTGGTCGAGCACCGCGTAGGCGCCGGCCCCGGCGCCCGCCCCGACCACCGCCGATGCCGCCACGACCGCCGCCGCCGCCCGCATCCTCGCTGCCCTCACGTCCGCCTCCGATGTCCGGCCCGCCGGCCGGCGGGCGCCTCGATCACGTCACCGAGGACAGCACGCGTTTCTCAACGCTCCATAAGAACCGCCTTAAGAGCTGACGAAGACCGCGTGGCGGGGCGCGGTCAGGGTCGCGCGAGGGCCTCGGGGCCGGGCTCCTCGCCCTCCCGGTGCGCCTCGGGCAGCTCCGCGTTCAGCCGGCGGAGCCGCGGCAGGATCATCAGTGCGGGCACCAGCGGCAGCCAGAACGCGAAGAGGCGGTAGGCCACCACCCCGAGCAGCGCGGTGCCGAGCGGGACGCCCACCGCCGAGAGCGCGAAGGTCATCGCCGCGTCGATCCCGCCCGAGCCGCCCACCGGGAGCGGCAGCGCGCTCGCCACGTACCCCGTGGCGTAGCCGACCACCAGCGCTGCGGCGCCGATGTGGCCGTCGAAGGCTCGAAGGCCGGCGTAGAGCGTGACCAGCTGGCCGAGCCAGTAGAGCGGGAAGCCGATCACGCCGGCCCAGTAGCGGTGCGGGCGCGTCACGAGCCGGCGCACGTAGACGACCCCGCCGATCGCATCGGCCAGCAGCGTGCGGGCGCGGCCGACGCCCTCGGTCGCCGTCAGGCGCGCCGCCCGGCGCGGCGAGGAGACCCAGCCGGCGGCCAGCATGCACAGGGGCACGCCGATCACCCAGGGCAGCGTGATCCCGAGCGGCGCGTCGCCGGCCGCCAGCAGGCCGGCCGAGGCCACCGCAGCGGCGGCGCCCAGCCAGGCCCACTCGATCGTGTTCAGCCCCAGCACGCGGCGCACCGCCTCGTGCGGCGGGGCGCCGGCGCGGTGCAGCGCCCAGTAGTGCACGGCGAGCCCGCCGACGCTCGATGCGGCCACCAGCGCGCCGAACCCGGCCACCACGATCTCCAGGCAGCGGCGGAGGGGGAGGACCGGCCCGCCGTCCACGCGGGCGGCGTCGCGGTAGGCCAGCACGTAGCCGGTGTAGGCCAGCCCCTGACCCGGCACGGCGAGGGCGAACCAGCCCGGATCCGCCTCCCTCATGGAGTCGACGACGGTGGCATACTCGGTCGCCCGGGCGATCAGCGCGCCGACGCCGACGGTGAGGACCACCGCGGCCGCCAGCGTGATCAAGGTCCCCCGGCGCCCGGTCAGATGGCGCTCGGGGACGCCCAAGGAGCCCAGCGTGCGGGCGAATGCCCCGGAAGCCATGATCGGACCAATGTACGCCCGCCTCGGGGCGGCCTGCCGCCCCTGACCGAGCGCTCGGCGAGCCCAGGTCCGAGTCGGCGCAGCGGCCGCGCCCCGATGCACCATGCGATCGCGGCGGGCATGGCCGTCCACGTCGGCGCGACGCTCCGCTGGGAGGTGGCCGGCGCCGGGAACGTCGGATGGGAGCCGGGCACGCTGCTCGTCGCGACCCACCGCTCCGAGCGCGACGTGCCGCTGGTCTGCTCGGCGCTCTACTTCCGCGGCGGGCTCTGGCGCAACCGCGGCCGGGCGCTGAGCTTCGCCGCGCGCGACGACATGTTCGCCGCCGGCTTCCTCGCCGGCTTCCCGCCCGGCCTGCCGCCCTGGCTGCGCGGCCGGCTCGCGCGCCTGAGCCTCGAGCGCGGCCTGCGCCACAACCACGTGCACCCGATCGCCAGCGCGACCACGATCCGCCTCGGCGCCGCCCTGGCCGCGGTTCCGCCCGACGCCGCGCTCGACGAGCTGCTGCCCGCGGCCGTCCTCGGGCGCCTGCGGACCGTCGCGGCGTACGCCGGCCGGCCCGAGCCGCGCTCCGCCGGCGACGCGCTGCGCGGCGAGCTCATGGACGCGCTCTGGGCTCCGCTGACCACGGCCGAGCTCACCCACCCGGCCTTCGAGCCGGCCTGGCGCCGCCGCGCCACCGAGGCCCGTGGGAGCCTGCGCGAGCTGATCGAGGTGATGCGGGCCGGCCACCCGCTGCTGCTCTTCCCCGAGGGGCGCCCGTCGCCCGACGGAGCGGTCGGTCCGCTGCGCCGCGGCCTGGGCGCGCTCGCCCGGCGCGGCGGCGCCCGGCGGCTGGTGCCGATCGGCGTCGCCTACGACGCGCTGACGGTCGGACGCCCCCGGGCGGTGGTGGCCCTGCGGCCCGCGGTGGCGGCGGACGGGGAGGGGATCGAGGACCGCGCCCTTTCGGAGCTGCGGCGCGCCCTCCCGCTCACCTGCGCCGGCGCGGTCGCGCCGGCGCTGCTCGCGCTCGCCGAGGCCGGCGAGCGGCGCCTCGACCCGGCCGCGCTCGAGCGCGCCGTCGCCGAGGCGGTGAAGCGGGCGCGCTCCGCCGGCCGGCCGGTCGAGCGGGCGCTCATCGATACGGCTCGGCACCGTCCGCGGCTGGCCGAGTGCCTCGCCGCGCTCGCCCGCTCGGGCGCGCTCGTGAGCGCCCCGGACGGGGCGTCGACCCTCGAGCCCGCCCTCGTCCTGTCGCACCCTGAGCTGCGGCGCGCCGCCACGGCCGAGCGGAGCGCCGCCGAGGGCTGAGGCGCGCTCCGGGAGTGCGCGTATCATCGGGCCGCGTGCCCCCGCGCCGCCGTCCACCTCTCGCCGCGATCCTCCGCATCGTGGCCGCGCCGCTGGTCGCGATCCTGGTCTTCGGCGCCGGGGTGCTGGTCGGCGGCCACCCGGACGCGACCGGCATCACCGAGCTCCCCGACGGGCCGCGGAGCTTCCTGCTCGGCGGGAGCGGCGAGTCGCTGCCCTCCCAGGTGCTGGACACGCTGGAGAACGGCTACTACGAGGACTTCGACGAGGCCAAGCTCCAGCAGTCCTCGGTCGACGCGATCATCCAGGCCCTGGGCGATCCCTACACGGACTACCTCAGCCCCGAGGAGCTCCGCGCCCTCCAGGTGCACACCGAGGGCGCCTACTTCGGCGTGGGGCTCGAGGTCGCCCAGCGCGGCGGCGCGGTGGTGGTGACGCGGGTCTTCGTCGACAGCCCGGCCGCGCGGGCCGAGATCGAGGTCGGCGACCGGGTGCTCGCGGTCGACGGACACCGGGTCGCCGGCCGGAACCTGGACACGGTGGTGGGCGGCATCCGCGGCCCCGAGGGCAGCTCCGTGACGCTCCGGGTGGCCACGCCCGGCGCCACGCCGCGCACCGTCGAGCTCCAGCGGGCGCGGATCGCGGTCTCGCCGGTGCGCAGCCGCCTCGTGCGGGTCGGGGGCACGCCGGTCGGCTACCTCAAGCTGCTGCGCTTCACCGAGGGCGCCGGCGACGCCATGCGCGCCCGGGTGGAGCGCCTGAAGGAGCGGGGCGTCCGCGCCTGGGTGCTCGACCTGCGCGGCGACCCGGGCGGGCTGGTGGCCGAGGCGGTCTCGGTGGCGGGCGTGTTCCTGCCCGACGACACCCTCGTGGTCACGACCGAGGGCCGTCGCTCGAAGAAGCGGGAGCTGCGCACCGAGGACCCGCCGGCGACCGACCTGCCCATGGCCGTGCTCGTCGACGAGAACAGCGCGAGCTCGAGCGAGATCCTGGCCGGCGCGCTGCGCGACGACGACCGGGCCACGCTGGTCGGCACGCGCACCTTCGGCAAGGCGCTGGTGCAGACCACCCGCACCCTGCGCGACGGCGGCGCACTGAAGCTGACCACCGCCCGCTACGTGACCCCGGACGGCCACGACGTGACCGGCACCGGCCTGCACCCGAGCGTGCGGGTCGTCGACGACCCGGCGACCCCGGTCGACGAGGCCCTGGAGCGGGCGCTCGCCGTGGCCGCCGCCGGCTGATGGGCCGCCGTGGGGGGGCGGGGCCCGGCCCGACCCTGGTCGCCGAGCTGGTCGGAGCCGGCCGGGGCGCCGCGGCGCGGCCGGCGTTCGAGCCCGGGCCGCCGATCCTGCTCGCCAAGAAGACCCGCGGCGACGCCCACATCGGGGACCTCGTCACCGTCGAGCTGCGCGGCCGCGCCGCCCACGTGGTGGCCGTGCACGGGCCGGCGCGCTCGCCGCGCGCCGCGCTGGCGGCGCTCCTGGCGAGCGAGGGCGCCGGGCGGCCCTTCCCGCGCGACGTCCAGGACGCGTCCGACGCGCTGTCCGAGGGCGGGCTCGACGACCCGGGCCGGCACGACCTGCGCGACCAGCCCGTGATGACCATCGACCCGGAGGGCGCGAAGGACCACGACGACGCGGTCTTCGTGCGGCGGGACGGCGACCGCCTGCGCGCATGGGTCCACATCGCGGACGTCGCGCGCTTCGTGCCGGCCGGCGGCCCGATCGACCGCGAGGCGGCCCGGCGCGGCTGCTCGGTCTACGTCCCCGGATCGGTCGCCCCGATGCTGCCGCCGCGCCTGTCGGCCGATCTCTGCAGCCTCCGGCCCGGGGTCGACCGCAACGCGGTGAGCGTCGAGATGGAGCTCGACGCCTCGGGGGCGGTGCTGGCGAGCCGGTTCATGCGCTCGACGATCCGCTCCGAGCGGCGGCTCACCTACCCGGAGGTCGACGCGATCCTCGCCGGAGGCGGCGAGGGGGAGGAGGGCCTGCGCGGTCATGTGGCGCTGGCGGCGCACGCGGCCGGCCTGCTGCGCGCGCGACGGATGGCCCGGGGCGCGCTCGACGCGGCCTCCCCGGAGCCGGTCGTCCACCTCGAGGGCGACCGCGTCGCCGGCATCGAGCTCGAGTACCAGACGCCGGCCCACTCGCTGGTCGAGGAGCTGATGGTCGCGGCCAACGAGGCCGTCGCGCGCTACCTGATCGACCGCGAGCGGCCGACGGTCTTCCGCGTGCACGAGGACCCGGCGCAGTCGCGGATCGAGCGGCTCTACGACCAGCTCGCCGAGCTCGACGTCGCCACGCCGCCGCTGCCCGAGGGCCCGCTGGGCCCCCACGCGCTGCGCGCGGCCGCGGTCGGCGCCGCCGAGGCGGTGCGCCGGCACGTGGCGAGCGGCGGCGCCGGCGAGCGCGCGCTCTGGTCGCTGGTGCTGCGCTCGCTGCGCCAGGCGCGCTACGCCCACGACCAGGTGGGCCACTCCGGCCTCGCCAGCCCGGCCTACCTGCACTTCACCTCGCCCATCCGCCGCTACCCCGACCTGCTCGTGCACCGGGCGCTGCTCGACGCGCTCGGCATCGGCGACCCGGGGCCCGACCCCGCCTGGCTGGCCGAGGCCGCGGCCGAGAGCTCCGCCTCCGAGCGCGCCGCCACGGCCGTCGAGCGCCGGGCCGACGCCATGTGCGCCGCCTATCTCCTGCGCGACCGGCTGAGGGCCGGCGCCGACGAGCTGGTGGAGGGCCAGGTGGTGGGGGTGATCGACGCCGGCCTCTTCGTCTCGTTCGGCGAGGTCTTCGAGGGCTTCCTGCCGTCGCGCCGGCTCGAGGACGACCATTATCGGGCCGACCCGCTCGACGTGGCGCTGATCGGCGCGGCGAAGGGCCGGCGGATCCGCGTGGGCGACGCGGTGCGCGCCCGGGTGACCGGCATCGAGCCCCTGCGGGGGCGGGTCGAGCTGGAGCCCGCAGACGCCGGTCCGCGCCCGCGCGGCGGTGGCACCGCGGGCCGACGGCGCGCCCGGGCGGTGCCGCGCCGCTAGCATCGCCCTCCCATGGCGAGCAAGAAGAAGAAGGACGACGAGCGCTTCAAGGACGTCGCGCGCAACCGCCGCGCGTACTTCGAGTACGAGATCGTCGAGACGCTCGAGGCCGGGATGGTGCTCACCGGCAGCGAGGTGAAGGGGCTGCGCGGGCGCGGCGCCACGATCGCCGACGCCTACGTGCAGATCCGCCAGGGGGAGGCCTGGCTGGTCGGCGCCCACATCTCCGAGTTCGAGCAGGCCGGGGTCATGGGCCACGATCCGCGGCGCACGCGCAAGCTGCTGCTGCACCGGCGCGAGATCGAGCGCCTGGCCTCGGCCCTCGCCGAGAAGGGGCTCTCCCTGGTGGCGCTGCGGATCTACTTCAAGGACGGCCGCGCCAAGACCGAGCTCGGCCTCGGCCGCGGCAAGGCCCTGCACGACAAGCGGCGGACGATCGCCGACCGCGACGCGCAGCGCGAGGCCGACCGCGCCATGAAGGCCGCCCGCCGGTTCTGACCTACGGGCCTGCTCCCGGGCGGTGCAGCACGACGGTGTCGCGCCCCGCCGCCTTGGCGCGGTAGAGCGCGGCGTCGGCCAGGCGGAAGAGCTCGCGCGCGTCGGCCGTCGCGTCCAGCGCGCTCACGCCGCCGGACATGGTCAGGGTCCCCACCCCGGGGAACGGCGTGCCGGACACCGCGTGCAGGGCCCGCTCGGCGGCGGCCATGGCGCCCGGCCCGCCGGTGTCGGGGAGGATCCAGGCGAACTCCTCGCCGCCGGTGCGGGCCACCAGCTCGCCGCGGCGCGCCGCGGCGGCCAGCCGGCGTGCGGCCTCGGCCAGCACGCGGTCGCCGGCCTGGTGGCCGTGCGTGTCGTTGACCAGCTTGAAGCGGTCGAGGTCGAGCAGGACCAGCGCGAGCTGGCGGCCGTGCAGCCGGGCCCGGGCGACCTCGTCCGCCAGCCGCTCGTGGAAGGTGCGCTGGTTGGGCAGGCCGGTCAGGCCGTCGGTGTGCGCGAGGGCCACGAGCGCGGTGCGCGCCTCGGCGTTGGCCACCGCGAGGCCGATCAGACGGGCGAAGCGGGCGAGATGATCGTCCGCGCGAGCGTCGACCTCGGCCCGGTCGCCGGCGATGGCCAGCACGCCCCACGGGGAGCCGGCGACGGTGATCGGTGCGGCCCGTCCGGCGGCTCGGCGCCAGGGCTCGGGCAGGGGGAGCGGACCGCTCTGGGGGCGCCCCGTCGCGACCGCGAGGGTCACGGCGTCGTCCGGGTCGAGGCCGACCGGCGCGCCGGCCAGGTCGGCCGCCGCGCGGGCGCGGGTCCAGACCCCGGTCACGCGGCCGGCCGTCGCGCCGGGCTCGGCGCGGACCACCGCGGCGACGTCGGCCCCGAGAAGCCGGCCGGCCTCCTCGGCGGCCAGCGCGAAGACGGCGCGCGCCGTGGCCTCGGTGGCCACGGCGGTGGCCACGCGCCCCAGCGCGGCCTCCAGGGCGGCCACCCGCCGGACGACGGCCTCGCGCCGGCGCAGGCCGCGGTCGGCGGCCACGCGGCGCACCGACTCGCTCAGCTCGCGCGCGCTGAACGGCTTCTTGATGTAGTCGTCGGCTCCGGCATCGAAGCCCCGCTCGACGTCGTCCTCGGCGGCGCGCCCGGTCAGCAGGATCAGCGCCATCTCGCGCGTCCCCGGCGCGGCGCGCAGCCGGCGGGCGACCTCGATGCCGTCCATCCCGCCCATCGCCACGTCGAGCACCGCCACCTCGGGCGCCTCGTCGGTCGCCAGCCGCAGCGCGGCGTCGCCGTCGGCCGCCTCGACCACCCGGTAGCCGAGCAGCTCCAGCCGGCGTACGACCAGCTTCCGGATGTCCGCGTTGTCGTCGGCGGCCAGGGCGAGGGGTTGGACGACGGGCTCCACGATGTAGAAATCGGGTTTTGCGGGGTCGGTCTTTACGTCGCGGGCGACAGTTCCTCGCCGATCACCAGCACGTGCAGCGCCAGCGCCCCGTGAGCGCCCAGCGTGGAGATCTTCTCGATGTCCGAGGTGCGGCTCGGGCCGGACACCAGCGACACCGCCGAGGGCGGCCGCCGGCCGGCGGCGAAGGTCGCCACCAGGGCCTCCTCGAGCGTCCGGACGAGCCGCTCGGCCGGCAGCAGGGCCAGGTGGTAAGCGCTCGCGACGTCGATCGCGCGGCCGTGGCCCGCGCCGGCCTCCAGCACCAGCGTCCCGCGCTCGGCCACCCCGAACGCCGGCACGGTGATCCCGCAGGCGGTCTCGGGGCTCTCCAGCCCGAGCAGGCCCCGCCAGGCGCCGCCGGCGCGCGGGTCGCGCGGCCCGGGCCAGCGAACCGGCTCGATCCCGGCCGACGCGAGCGCGACGGGCAGGCCCAACGCGTCCATCAGCGGGTGGTCCGCCAGCAGCGCCCGCGACGCGCCCCAGCTCCGGATGCGCTCGACGACCCGCGCGGCGGCGCCGGCGGCGTCGCAGCGCTCGCCGCTCCCCCGGCGCCGCTCGATGGCGGCGATCAGCTGCTCGGCGAGCGCGGCGGCCACCGGGTGGGCAGGTCCCGCTGCGAGGTCCAGGCGGCCCCCGGCCCGGGCAGCCGCCGGGCCCAGCCGCGCCGGCCGGCCAGGCGCAGCCCCCCGCGCGCGAGCGCGCGGGTGGCCCGATAGGCCCAGGGCCGGCTCCAGGCGAGGGCCCAGAGGCGGAAGCGCAGGCGGTCGCGCCGGTGGCCCGGGGTCGTCACCCGGTTGCGCACCCGCACGAGCAGATCGTGGAGCGGGATCCCGACCGGGCAGGCCTCGTGGCAGGCGCCGCAGAGCGAGGAGAGGAAGGGCAGCTCGCTCGACCGCTCGCCGCGCATGCCCTCGAGCAGCGGCGTCACCACGGCGCCGATGGGGCCCGAGTAGGGCGACCCGTAGGCCTGTCCGCCGACGCTGCGCCACATCGGGCAGGAGTAGAGGCAGGCGCCGCAGCGGATGCAGTTGAGCGCGTCCTGCAGGTCCGTGCCGCGCAGCGCGGCACGCCCGCCGTCGAGCAGCAGCAGGTGCAGCTCGACCGGCCCGTCGGCCTCGTCGGGCGCGCGCGGGCCGGTGATCAGGTTCACGTAGGTGGCCGCGTCGTCGCCGATGGCCGCCATCGGCAGCAGCTGCAGCAGGTGGGCCGCCTCGGACCAGTCCGCCACCACCCGCTCCATGCCCATCACGGCCACGTGGATGCGGGGGAGGGCGGTGACCAGACGGGCGTTGCCCTCGTTCTCGACGACGCAGAGCGTGCCGGTCTCGGCGACCGCCAGGTTCACGCCCGAGACGCCGATGTCCGCGGCCGCGAACACCTCGCGCAGGCGCCGGCGCGCGTGGGCCACCAGAGCCTCGCGGCCCTCGGGCACGGCCTCGCCGCTCTCGGCCGCGAGCACGCTCCGGATCTGCTCTTTGTTGAGGTGCACGGCCGGCGCGATGATGTGCGACGGGTGCTCCTGCATGAGCTGGAGGATCCACTCGCCGAGGTCGGTCTCGACCACGCGCAGGCCCGCCTCCTCGAGGGCCTCGTTGAGCTTGATCTCCTCCGTGGCCATCGACTTCGACTTGGCCACGAGGGTCGCGCCGCGGGCCGCCGCCAGGTCGGTGATGTAGCGGCAGGCGGCGTCGGAGTCGGCCACCCGCGTCACGGTCCCGCCGGCCGCGCGCACCCGCTCCTCCAGGCGCTCGAGCAGCTCCGGCAGCCGCGCGATGTTGTCGCGCCGGATGCCGGTCGCGCGCTCGCGCATCGCCGCGAAGTCGTGCTGCTCGGCCATCTGGCGTCGGCCCTTGGCCCAGCTGGCCTGGGCCGCCCGCAGGTTTCCGCCGAGCTCGGCGTCGGCCAGCGCCTCGCGTGTCCGCTCGCGAAGCGGCGCGGTGATCTCCGGGTAGGTGACCGGGATCCGCTTGCTCATGCGGCGTCCTCGGCGAGCAACTCGGCCAGATGGCGCGCGCGCAGCGGGATGCCCGTGCGGCGCGCCCGGCCCGTGATGTGCAGGAGGCAGGACAGGTCGCAGGCCACAAGCTCGTCGGCGCCGGTCGCCGCGGCGTTCCGGGCCTTCTCCTCGCCCAGGCGCCCCGACACCTCGGGGTAGTTGACGCTGAACGTGCCGCCGAAGCCGCAGCAGACGTCGGTCTGGGCCATCTCGCGCAGCTCGACCCCGGGCGCGGCCTCCGCCAGCACCGCGCGGGAGCTCTCGCGCTCGCCCAGCAGGCGCAGCATGTGGCACGAGTCGTGCAGCGTCACCGACCCGCGCGCCGCGCTCTCCGGGCGCAGGCCGTTTTGGTGCAGGAACTGCGACAACTCGAGCGTCCGGCCGGCCATCTGGCGCGCCTCGGCCTCCTCGGGGCGGCCGGTGAAGAGGTCGAGGTAGCCGTGGGTGACCATCGCGGCGCAGGAGCCCGAGGGGACCACCACCGGGTCGTCGCCGCGGAAGGCCCGCAGCGCCCGGCGGGCCACCCGGCGCGCCTCGTCGGGGTGGCCGGCGCTCCAGCCCGGCTGGCCGCAGCAGGTCTGGGACCGCGGCACCACCACCTCGACGCCGCAGCCCTCCAGCACCCGCCGGGTCGCGTCGATGATCGAGGGAGCGGCGATGTCGGCGAGGCACGTCCTCATCAGCAGCGCTCGCACGGGGCCGAGTCTAGCCCCCTGCTAGAATCCCACGTTCACGGGCCCGATCCAGTTTCGACGGAGTGGGACCGCATCAGTAAGCGAGCCGCGGACCCGGTGGACCGCGTTAACAACCGGGAACCAATGGAGCTGCGGAGAACTCTCCCAAGCTCGCTCTCGCTGCCTAAACAGCAGTAAATGAGAGCCATCGGCCCCTCTTCGGACCGTGAGGGGGATCACCGGTGTCAGCCAGCGGTCCTGGCTCGTCGGCAGCGGCGCTCGGTCGGCGGGTGAGATCACAGGAGCACCTGGCGGGGAGGCGGTCGGTCGACGGTGACGCCCCTCGCGAGACCTTCACCGACGACTGCGCTCGGAGAAGCTGATGCGGGATTGCTTTCGGACGCCGGGGCAGTGCCGGCCGGGTCCACCTGACGGTCATCGGGAGTCGCCTCGGCGGCTCCCGAGCCGTTTCCGGGGCGCTACCATCGCCCCGCGCACGGCGCGTGCGCGCGCGATGGGGTTCGCGCCCAACCGCTCCCGCGGGAGCTGATGACTCCTGTTCCGGCCGCCGGCCGCTCCGGCCGCGGCCCGTCGAGCGGAGGAGTCGGGCATGGGCGCGGTGGTGGGCGGATGGCGGGTCGCGGGCGCCGTGGCGGTGGGCGGCGCGTGCGGCGGGGTGCTCCGGACGGCGCTCGAGGCGCGCTGGCCCGCCGGCGGCGGCTGGCCCTGGGCGACCTTCGCCGCGAACCTGGTCGGCGCGGCGCTGCTCGCGTGGGTGGTGGCCCGGCTCGGCGCGCGCCCGTGGGCGCGGCCGCTGCTCGGGGCCGGCCTCTGCGGCGGCCTGACCACCTTCTCGACGCTGCAGCTCGAGGCGATCGACCTGGCCCGCGCCGGGAACGGGGTGCTCGCGGCGTCCTACGTCGCGGCGACGGTGGCCGGAGGGCTCGCGGTCGCGGCCGCCGTCCTGGCCGCGGCCCCCCGGCCCGCGTGAGCGGCGCGGGACTCTGGGCCGGCGTCGCGGCCGCCAGCGGCGCCGGCGCGCTTCTGCGCGCCTGGGTCGACGGGCTCGTCCGCCGCCGCGCCCGCGCGCCGTTCGGCACCTTCGCGGTCAACGCGAGCGGCGCCCTGGTCCTCGGCCTGCTGATCGGCGGGGCCGCGGACGGCGGGCTCGCGACGGTGCTGGTCACCGGGCTCATCGGCTCCTACACGACCTTCTCGGGCTGGATGCTCGACACGCTGCGGCTGGCCGAGCGGGGCCGGCCGTGGGCCGCCGCGGCGAACGTCGGCGCTCAGCTCGCGGTCGGCTCGGCCGCCGTCGTGGTCGGGTCGTGGGCGGCCGCGTCGCTCTGAGGCGGCGGAGATCCCGTCCGCGCATCCTCCTCGTCGGGCGCGTAGCAGGCGGCCAGCGCCGTGGGCACGCCGGGGATCCCCATCATGCGGGCCGCCTCGCGCTGGAACGCCGCCCCGCCCCCGCGCGCGAGCGCCCCGGCGGCCTCGAGCTCCTCCTCGCAGCCGAGCGCCCGCGCGTGCGGGCGGCACTCGGCGATCGCCCGGTCCAGGAGCTCCTTCAGCTCCTCGCGCGCGCGTCCCCGGATGAGCCGGGCCGCGGGCCCGTCCCGCATCGCCAGGAAGCGGTTCTCGACCAACACCTCGGGCGGCTCGCCCGCGGCGTCGTCGGGCTCCTCGACCGAGGCCCGCACCAGGCATTGGACCAGCGCGATCAGCGGCGCCGTGTCCGCCACCCGCCGCTGGGCGTCCATCGCGCGGATCTCGAGCGTGCCGAACTCGGGCTTCAGCCGCAGGTCCCACCAGACGTGCGTCGCATCGGGGATCGCGCCGGCATCGATCAGGGCGTCGATCGCCCCCGTGTACGCGGGGTACGAACCGAAGGCCCGCGGCATCCCGGTTCGCGGGAAGGCGTCGAAGACGAAGGTGCGCGCGCCGGCGAGCCCGCTGTCCTTCGCCCGCCAGAACGGCGAGTTGGCGGCGAGCCCGATGAGCAGGGGGATCCGGTCGCGCATCCGGTCGAAGGCGCGGAGCGCGGTCTCGGCGTCGGGGAGGCCCACATGCACGTGCAGGCCGAAGGTCGGCTCGCGGCGGGTGAGGGCGCCCATCTTGTCGTGCAGGTGCCGGTGGCGCGGGTCGTGCGACAGCTCGGTCGTGAGCCCGAGGGCCAAGGGGTGGATGCCGGCGCTCGCCGCCCGGAGGCCGTGCATCGCGAGCCGGCCCGTGAGCTCGGCCCGCAGGGCGCGGAGCTCGGTCGCCGCGGCGCCGGCGGTCGCGTGCACGCCCGTGGCGATCTCCAGCGCTCCGGCGTGCGTCTCGGGCGCGACCCGGTCCCCGAGGCCGGAGGGGAGCGCGGCGATCACCTCCTCGGCGCGGCCGGCGAGCCCGAGGCTCTGGGCGTCGAGGAGCATCAACTCCTCCTCGGCGCCGACGGTGTAAGGCCGGGGCCCGGCGCGCCAGGCCCAGCGCCCGTCCTCGCTCATCCGGCGCGGGCCCGGTCGACGAAGGCGGAGAACGGGGCGAGCTGCTCGGGCCGCTCGACCGCCTCCACCAGACCGTCCGGCGCCCGGTCGACCGCCTCACGCGCCAACTCGAGCTCGAACGCGTCCAGGTCGGGCTCGGTGGGCCCGAGCTCTGGGTGGGCGGGCGCGCGGTAGAAGCTCGGGTGGATGTCCGGGCCGCCGGGCAGGCAGAGCCCGGCCAGGTTGTCGAGCAGCGGCGGCGCCAGCGTCGGGACGGTCGGCGGCAGCACCACGGGGAGGCCACCCGCCCGCTCGAGCGCGCGCACGCAGGCCAGCCCGAGGGCCATCTCGGGGAGCCGGGGCTCGCCCTCGGGGACGGGCGCCGTCCGCGCGGCCTCGCGCAGCTCGGCCGTCGAGATGCCCACCAGGGGCCGCCGGGGGGACGGGCTCACGCCGGATGCCTTCCCCGCAGGCGGCGCTCATGTAACCACAGACAAACTATTCGGCGAACCTAACTTCAGAAGTAGGGGCCTGACGCGCGTCGCGGCCGACCCGGCCCGACGTCCATCACCGTTCGCCGGGAGCGGGCGCTCCCGAGGCCGCCCCGGCCCGAGTCTCCGGCCGCCGCCGTCCCGGCGCCGGCGCGGCGGAAGCGATCGCGGCGGAGGGTGCGCCGGGCGCTCTCGAAGATCCACCGCTGGTCCGGATGCGGGTCGGGATACGCCTACGTGCCGCTGATCCTGCCGGTCGCCGGGCTCGCCTGGCGGACTCTCCGGGCGCGCCGTCCGGCGGTTCCTGGCCAGGGGCCCGCCTCAGGGGCATCCCTTATGCTCGATTCATGAGGATCGTCATCGCGGGCGGTGGGATGGTCGGCATGACGCTCGCCCATCTGCTCCGGATGCGCGGCTTCTCGCCCACCGTCATCGAGCGCATGCCGGAGGGCGCCTACGTCCCCCGCGGCTACATGCTCGGTTACCAGGGCTACCCGCCGCTGGAGGAGGTCGGCGTCCTCGACGAGGTCCGGAGGGCCGGCTGGGACATCGCCCCGCGCCCCGACGGCTCGGCCGTGGCGATCGCGGTCGAGGTCGGGATCCTGCTCGGCGCGCTGGCCCGTGACCTGCCGGTCGAGTACGAGCACAGCGTGGTGGAGCTGGAGCGCGACGGTGACGGCCGTGTGACCGGCGTGGTGGCCGAGGGTCCGAGCGGCCGGAGGACCTTCGCGTCCGACCTGGTGGTCGCCTGCGACGGCGTCGGCTCGCCGGTGCGCGCGATGGCCGGCTTCCAGGCCACGATCGAGCCGCTGGCCGAGGCCTCGCTCACGTTCATGAGCCCGGCCCCGATCAGGACCTCGTTCAACATGGCCTACTTCTCGGACGGCGGGCACATCGGCGTGCTCGGCTGGCCGCAGGGCTCGGCCGGCTGGCGCAGCGTCGAGAAGGTCGGCGCCGAGGCCGCCCTCGCGCCCGGCCTCGAGTCGATCAAGCGGATGTGGAGCGAGCTGCTGCCCGACGCGGAGCCCGGCGTCTCGGCGCTCACCTCGCTCGACCAGGTCCGCTACGGCGAGCCCCAGCTCCTCACCTGCCCCGAGTGGTGGAAGCCCGGCGTGGTGATCATCGGCGACTCGGCGCACTTCTTCGGCCCCGAGACGGGGGTCAGCTCGGGCCTCGGCCTGGGCGACGCGCACGCGCTGGCCCAGGCCGTGCTGCAGAACCCGGACGATCCCGACGCGGCCTGCCGCAGCTACGAGCTCTGGCGCGCGCCGCTCATCCGCCCGTACGAGGCCACCGACCCGGGCCGCGCGCGCATGGTCGCCGCCGGCGTCCAGGGGCGGCCCGAGGAGCGCTGGCCACCCGCGTCCGCCTGAGCCGAGGGTCCCCGGCGGCTCGCCGGGCTACTCGTTAGGCTGCTAACCATGAATGCGGACGCCGCCGCCGGCGCCGCCGGCGCGCGCGCCGCGGCACGCCTGGACGACGACCTCGCCTGGCGGCTCGCGGTCGCCGGCCGCCTGGTGCGGACCTGGGCCGACGCGCGCCTGGCGGAGGAGGGGATCGGCGGCCAGGGGCTCGCGCTGCTGCTGTGGCTCGCCGAGGAGCCCGCGCTCACGCAGGTCGAGCTGGCCCGCCGCCAGCGCGTGGAGGGGCCGACGGTCTGCCGCATGGTCGACCGGCTCGAGCGCGACGGGCTGGTGATGCGGCGGCCGCATCCGGTCGACCGCCGCGCCACCGAGGTCCACCTGACGGCCGCC
Source organism: Miltoncostaeaceae bacterium (assembly GCA_033856535.1). GTDB lineage: Bacteria > Actinomycetota > Thermoleophilia > Miltoncostaeales > Miltoncostaeaceae > JAWVEV01. The sequence continues at coordinate 27,537 of JAWVEV010000142.1, forward strand.
GGCCGGGACGCGGCCGCGCGCGGGCGCGCCGCCGTCGACGAGCTCACCGGCGAGCTTTTCGCCGCGCTCGACGAGGACGAGCGCCGCACGCTGGCCGATCTGCTCGGCCGGGTCATCGCCGCCGGCCCGGGGGTCGAGCGCTGACGCGGCCCGGCGGGCGCGCGCCCTCCATGCGGGCGACCCTGGCGGGGCTGATCACGGCCTCGCTGGCGTTTGCGCTGATGCAGACCTTCCTGATCCCGGCGCTGCCGGTGCTGCAGCGCGACCTCGGCACCTCGAACGCCTGGGTCACCTGGACCGTCACGGCCTACCTGCTGTCCGGCGCGGTCGCGACGCCGCTCATCAGCAAGCTCGGCGACCAGCACGGCCGGGTCCGGATGATGCTGGTCAGCCTGGCGGTGTTCCTGATCGGGTCGCTCGGCGCGATCGCGGCCTGGGACGTCGCCTCGCTGATCGCCTGCCGCGCCGTCCAGGGGGTGGGGGGCGCGGTCTTCCCGCTGAGCTTCGCGATCATCCGCGACCAGTTCCCGCGCCACCAGGTGGGTCCGGCCATGGGCCTGGTCTCGGCCGTCCTCGGCGTGGGCGGCGCGATCGGGATCGCGCTGAGCGGGCTGATCATCGACCACGCCTCCTGGCGCTGGCTGTTCGCCATGAGCGCGCTGGTGGTGGCGGTGGCCCTGGTCCTGGTCTGGCGCTTCGTGCCCGAGTCCTCGGTGCGCGCGCCGGCCCGCCTCGACCTGCCCGGGGCGCTGCTGCTCTCGGCGGGGTTGGTCTGCCTGCTCGTCGCGGTCACCGAAGGGCAGACCTGGGGTTGGTCGTCGGTCCCCGTGCTCGGCCTCTTCGCCGGCGCGGCCGCGCTGCTGGTCGGCTGGGTCGCGGTCGAGCGCAAGGTGCCCGAGCCCATGGTCGACATGCGGATGATGAGCCGCCGGCCGGTGCTCTTCACCAACCTCACCGCGCTCTTCTCAGGGTTCGCGCTCTACATGACCTGGGTGCTGCTCCCGACCTTCTTCCAGCTGCCGCGCGGCCTTCCCGACCCGCTGGCCGAGCTGGCGGACTACGGCTTCGGCACCACGGTCACCACGGCGGGGCTGTGGATCCTTCCCACCTCGGCCGCGATCCTGTTCGGCGGCCCCCTCGCCGGCATGATCGGCCGGCGGTACGGCTCGCGCGGGCCGCTGGTCGCCGGGATGCTGCTGCTGGCGATCGGCGTGGCGGGCATCGCGCTGTTCCACGACACCCCGCTGCAGGTCTCGCTGGCGTTCTCGATCTGCGGCTGGGGCATCGGCTTCTCGTTCGCGGTCATGCCGAAGCTGATCGTCGACGCCGTCGATCCCTCCGAGACCGGGGTCGCGAACGGCATGAACACGGTGATCCGGACCATCGGGGGCGTCGTCGGTGCCCAGGTGGGCGCGGTGTTCCTCGCCACGCATCACGTCGCCGGCACCCAGGTTCCCGGCGAGTCGGGCTTCGTGCTCGCCTTCTGGGTGAGCGCTGCCGGGGCGGTCGTCGGCGCGGTCGCGGCGGCCCTCGTGTTCCCCGGACGGCCCTGGCCGCAGGTCCTCGCGGCCCCCGCCGCGCTCGTGCGCCGGCTGGCGCCGGGCCGCTCCTGAGGGCCCTGACGCGGCCCGAACGGCCGGCCGCCGGGCGCCTTGCGGTGGGATTTTCACCCGCGTAGCCTCCGGATTCGGACGAGATGCCGGTGTCCATGCCGCATTTCGCCCGCGAGCGCTGCTAGGTTGCGGCAACCGCAAGGCCGCGGCGTGACCGCACACTCCGAAGACGGGGGACCGCCCAGTGAACAAGACCGAGTTCGTCAGCAGGGTCGCGAAGCGAAGCGACATGAGCGCGGCCGAGGCCGGCCGTCTGGTCCAGGCCTTCCTGGACGAGGTGTCCGACGCCCTGAAGAGCGGCGAGCCGGTCGCCTTCGCGGGCTTCGGCAAGTTCTCGGTCTCCGACCGGGCCGAGCGCACCGGCGTCAACCCGCAGGACCCCTCGAAGAAGGTCGTCATCCCGGCTCGCAAGGTGCCGCGCTTCACCCCGGGGGCCGTGCTCAAGGAGGCCGTGGGCGGCCGGAAGTAGCCCTGCGCCGGCGCCGTCCGGCGGCGCCGGCGCGCGCGATGCCCGCGCCCGCGGGCGCGGGCCTCGTCTCGGTCCGCCGACGCCCGGCGCCCGCCGACGTCCCATCGGGCCGTCGGGGGCCCCGGTCGCCGGAAGAGGCCCGAGGCGCCGTCTCGCCTTGCTATTCTCCCCGGACCCCGCCGCGGGGCGGGGGCCGAACCGCGCTTCGCGGGGAAGATCTTTCAACCGTGTCCACGGCGCGCCATCTCGGCCCGCCCCGTTCCAGGAGTCGCGACTGCCGGTTCGCAAGGTGCTGATTGCCCCCTAGGCGCGGTCCAGACACGCGCCCGCCGGCCGGTCCCTCCACGCGTATCAACGACGCGATTCGGGCCGAGTCGGTGCGGCTCATCGATGCCGAGGGCGAGAACCATGGGGTCATCGCGCTCGCCAAGGCGCTTGAGATCGCCACCACCGCCGGGCTCGACCTCGTGGAGGTGGCTGCCGACGCGCGTCCGCCCGTGGTCCGGATCATGGACTACGGCAAGTGGCGATACGAGCAGGAGCAGAAGGCCAAGCAGGCCCGGCGCCACCAGAGCACGATCACCATCAAGGAGATCAAGTTCCGCCCGAAGATCGACCCGCACGACTACGTCACCAAGAAGGGGCACGTCGAGCGCTTCCTGAAGCAGCGCAACAAGGTGAAGGTCACGATCATGTTCCGCGGCCGTGAGCTCTTGCATCCCGAGCGCGGTGAGGCCATCCTCCTCCGGCTCGCCGAGGAGCTGAAGGACATGGCCGTGGTCGAGAGCCGGCCGAACCTCGACGGGCGGAACATGATCATGATGCTGGCCCCGGCGAAGAACGTCGGCAACGGCGCGGCTGCTTCGGCCGAGGCCGAGCCCGAGTCCGAGCCCTCCGAAACGCCCTAACCCCCGACCCCCCCTCCTCCATGCCCAAGATGAAGACCAAGCGCGCCGCGAAGAAGCGCTTCAAGGTGACCGGAACCGGCAAGCTGCGGTTCCAGCGCGCTGGCCTGCGCCACAACCTGGAGCGGAAGAACGGGAAGCTGCAGCGCCAGCTGGGCCAGGAGGCCGAGGTGGCGTCGGAGCTCGTTCCCACCGTGAAGCGCCTGCTGGGGCGGAGGTAGTCGATGGCACGCGTCAAGCGATCGGTGGCCGCGCGCAAGAAGCGCAAGAAGATGCTCGACTCGGCGAGCGGCTACTGGGGGACCAAGCACTCCTCGTACCGCCGCGCCAAGGAGCAGGTGCAGCGCTCCCTGCGGTACGCCTACCGCGACCGGCGGGTCCGCAAGCGCGACTTCCGTCGCCTGTGGATCGCCCGCATCAACGCGGCCGCCCGAGAGAACGGGCTCACCTACGGTGAGTTCATCCACGGGCTGTCCCTCGCGGGCGTCGAGCTCAACCGCAAGATCCTCGCCGATCTGGCGACGCACGAGCCCAGCGCGTTCGCCGGCCTCTGCGATCGCGCCCGTACCGCGCGCCAGGCCGCTCCGGCCGCTTAGCTCCGCCCGAAACCCCGCGCTGCAGCTGGCGCGGGCGTTGGAGGCCAAGAAGGTCCGCCGCGAGCGGCGCCTTCTGGTCGCCGAGGGCGAGGACCTGATCGACGCCGCGCTCGCGCGCGGCGTCCGTCCCGTGGCGCTCCTGGTGGACCCGGAGCGCGTGCCCGACGACGACCCGCGCCTGCGGGCGACGGCGGACCTCCACGAGCGCTACTCCGTCCCGGCGAAGCTGCTGGCCGGGGTGAGCACGCTGGCGGTCGCGCCGCGCATGATCGCCATCCTCCCGCAGCCGCCGGTGCGGAGCTTCCGCGACGTGGCCTTCCCGCCCTCGCTCGGCGTGTTCCTCGCCGGCGTCGCCGACCCCGGCAACGTGGGGACGCTGGTGCGGACCGCGGCGGCCCTCGGGGCCGACTGGCTCGCCCTCGGGCCGGGCTCGGCCGACCCCTTCCACCCGCGCGCGGTGCGGGCGGCGATGGGCGCGACGTTCGCGATCCCGCTGCTCGAGGGCGTCACCCCCGAGGACCTGGCCACCCGCGAGGGCTTCGTGGTGGTCGCCGCCGAGCCGACCGGCGGCGTGCCGCCCTGGGAGGCCGACCTGCGCGGGCCGATGGTGCTGGCGCTCGGCGCCGAGCGGGACGGGTTGGGCCCGGCGCTGGGCGCGCTCGAGGCAGAGCGCCCCGCCGTGCGCGTGAGCCTGCCCCAGGCGCCGGGGGCCGAGTCGCTGAACGTGGCCGCCGCCGGCGCCGCGCTGCTGGCCGAGGCGGTGCGCCAGCGGGCGGTCGGCGGGCCCGGAGGGAGCCGGTGACGGGGCGTGATGTAGCCTCCGGTCGCGTGAGCGACGGCGCCGAGCTGCAGGGGATCGAGGAGGACGCGGTCTCCGCCGTGCGCGCCGCGCGGAGCCTCGCCGAGCTGGAGGAGGCGCGGGTCGCGCACACCGGCCGGCGCAGCCGGCTGGCGACGATCCTGGCCGGGGTCGGCGCGCTGCCGCCCGAGCGCCGGCGCGAGGTGGGGCAGGGCGCCAACGCCGCCCGGCGGGCCATCGAGGCCGCCCTCGACGCGCGCAAGGCCGCGCTCGAGGCCGAGGAGCTCGGCGACCGGCTCGCCGCCGACAGGACCGACGTCACCCTGCCGGGCGACCCGTACCCCCTCGGCGCGCTCCACCCGGTGACCCAGGTGCGCCGCGAGATCGAGGAGATCTTCCTCTCGCTCGGCTACCGGATCGCCGACGGACCCGAGATCGAGGACGAGTTCCACATCTTCGAGGCGCTGAACATGCCCGCCGGCCACCCGGCGCGGAGCTCCAGCGACACCTTCTTCATCGAGGGTCACCCGGACACGCTGCTGCGCACCGAGACCTCGTCGGTGCAGATCCGCGTGATGGAGACCGGGGAGCCGCCGGTCTACGTGATCGCGCCCGGGGTCGTCTACCGGCGCGACGACGTGGACGCGACGCACAGCCCCATGTTCCACCAGGTGGAGGGGCTGGCCGTCGACGAGGGCCTGTCGCTGGCCGACCTCAAGGGCACGCTGCTCTACCTGTTCCGCGAGCTGCTCGGCAAGGACCGCGAGATCCGGCTGCAGCCGCACCACTTCCCCTTCACCGAGCCCTCGATGGAGGTCCACGTCTCGTACGTGGACAAGGCCGGCCGCGCGGGCTGGCTCGAGCTGATGGGCTCGGGGATGGTCGACCCGAACGTGCTGCGCGCGGTCGGGTGGGACGCCGACCGGCTCACCGGGTTCGCCTTCGGCGGGGGCCTCGACCGCATCGCGATGGTCCGCCACGGCGTGCCGGACCTGCGGCTGCTGTTCGAGAACGACCTGCGGTTCCTGGAGCAGTTCCGGTGAAGCTGCCGCTCTCCTGGCTGTCCGAGCACGTCGACCACGGCCTGTCGGCCGAGGCGCTGGCCGACCGGCTCTCGCTCACCGGGACCGCCGTCGAGGCCGTCCACCACCTGGGCGCGCCGGCGGGCAACGGCAACCTGGACGCCTTCCGCGTCGGCCGGGTGATCGAGGCCGGCCCGCACCCGAACGCCGACCGGCTGCGCCTCTGCCGGGTCGACCTGGGCGGCCCCGAGCCGGCCCAGATCGTCTGCGGCGCGCCCAACGTGGCCGCCGGCCAGACCGTCGCGGTCGCGACGCCGGGCGCCCGGCTGCCCGGGGCCGACGCGCCGCTGAAGGTCGCCAAGCTCCGCGGCGTCGAGAGCCACGGGATGATCCTGAGCGAGACCGAGCTGCGGCTCGGCACCGACACGTCCGGGATCATGGTGCTCGGGGACGGGCTCGCCCCCGGCACGCCGCTGGCCGAGGTGCTGCCGCTCGCCGAGACCGTGCTCGAGCTGGAGCTCACGCCGAACCGGCCCGACTGCCAGGGCGTCTGGGGCATGGCACGCGAGGTGCACGCGGTCACCGGCGGCGCTCTGCGCCCGCTGGACGAGTCCGACCCGCCGGCCGAGGGCGAGGGCCAGGTCGGCGACTACGCCGCGCTTCGCGTCGAGGCACCGGACCTCTGCCCGCGCTACATGGCGCGGGTCTTCACCGACGTGGCCGTCGGCCCGTCGCCGCGCTGGCTGCGCTCCCGGCTGGAGGCCGCCGGCATGCGCGCGATCTCCAACGTCGTCGACATCACCAACTACGTGATGCTGCTCACGGCCCAGCCGCTGCACGCGTTCGACCTGGACCGGGTGGAGGGCGCCGAGATCGTGGTGCGCCGGGCGGCCGACGGCGAGCCGATCACGACCCTTGACGACAGGGTGCGCGAGCTCGACTCCGCGATGCTCGCGATCTGCGACGCCCGCCGGCCGGCCGTGATCGCCGGGATCATGGGCGCGGCCGACGTCGAGGTCTCCGAGTCGACCACGCGCGTGCTGCTGGAGGCCGCGAGCTTCGACGGGCCCACAATCCTCGCCACCTCCCAGCGGCTCGGGCTGCGCTCGGAGTCGAGCGCGCGCTTCGAGAAGGGCCTCCCGCCGGAGCTGCCGGCGCGGGCGATGTCGATCGCCTCGCGCATGCTGGTCGAGCTCTGCGGCGCCCGGATGGTGCCCGGGACGCTCGACGTCGCCGAGCCGTTCCCGGCGACCGCGCCGGTCACGCTCCGCCACGCGCGCCAGGAGGCGCTGCTCGGGATGACCGTGGCGCCCGACGAGGCGGCGGCCATCCTGCGCCGGCTCGGCTGCGACGTCGAGGAGGGCACCGAGGCCCACGTGGTGACGCCGCCGTTCGAGCGCCGCGCCGACCTGACCCGCGAGGTGGACCTCATCGAGGAGGTCGCGCGCGTGCACGGGGTGGAGGAGGTGCCGACCACCCTGCCGCGGATCGTGGGCGCCGGCGGGCGCACCCCGGCCCAGCGGCTCACGCACCGGCTGGCGCGGCTGGCGGCCGACCTCGGCCTGAGCGAGGCCATCACCTACCGTTTCGTGCCCGAGTCGGACGCCGACGCGCTGCGCCTCGCCCCGGACGACCTGCGGCGCGAGGTCGTGCGGCTGGCGAACCCGCTCACGGAGGAGATGTCGGTGATGCGGCGCTCCATGCTGCCCGGCCTCCTGCGGGCGGTCGCCCGCAACCAGGCCCACCAGCAGGTGAGCGGCGGCCTCTTCGAGCTCGGGCGCACCTACGCGCCCCGGCCCGACGGCATGGCCGACGAGCGCGAGTGGCTCGCGGCGGTGATCTGGGGCCGCCGGGGCGGCGACCACTGGCGCGTCGCGCCGGGCCCTGTCGACGTCCACGCGGCGACCGGGCTCGCCGGCGCGCTCACCCGCGCCGCCGGCGCGCGCCTGGAGGTGCGCCCGAACGCGGCCAACTACTTCCACCCGGTGCGCCAGGCGCGCTTGGTGGACGGCGATGACCCGGTGGCCTGGGCGGCCGAGGTGCACCCGCTGGTGCTCCGGGCGTTCGAGGTGACCGGCCCGGTCGCCGCGGTGGTGATCGACCTGGAGCGGCTGCTCGCGGCCGCGCCGGCCGAGCCGCCGCAGTTCCGGGACCTGGTCGGCGTGCCGGTCTCGACGCGCGACCTGGCCGTCGTCGTGGCCGAGGACGTGCCCGCCGCGGATCTGGTCGGCGCCGCCCGCGCCGCCGCAGGGGCGATCGCGAGCGACGTGGCCGTCTTCGACCGCTACTCCGGCGAGCAGGTGGACGCCGGGCACGTGAGCCTGGCGATCCGCATGACCCTGGTCGAGCCCGGGCGCACCCTGACCGACGCCGAGATCGACGCGGCCGTGGCGCGCGTGGCCGACGCGCTGCGCGAGCGCGGCGCCCGCCTGCGCGCGTGAGCACGGTCCACGTCTTCGGGGCGGCCGGGTTCGCGGGGGCGCAGCTCGCGGCGCTGGTCGACGCCCACCCGCACTTCCGGCTCGGCGCGATCACCGCGCGCGGCGACGCCGGCCGGCGCCTGGTGGACGTCGCGCCCGAGTACCGCGTGCTGAAGGAGCTGACGCCGCCCGACGCCGGCGTCGCGGCCGAGGGCGACCTGGCCGCGGTCTGCTACCCGCACGCCACCGCGGCCCCGCTGGTGGCCGAGCTGCTCGACCGCGGCGTCCGGGTGGTGGACGTCTCGGCCGACCACCGGCTGCGCGACCCCGCGCTCTACCCGGCGGTCTACGGCTTCGAGCACCCCCGGCCGGACCTCCTCGAGGAGGCGGTCTACGGCCTGTCCGAGCGCTACCGCGACCGGATCGCGACCGCCCGGGTGGTGGCCAACCCCGGCTGCTACCCCGAGGCGTCGATCCTGGCCCTGCTGCCGCTGGCCGGCGAGCTCGCCGATGTGGTCGTGGACGCCAAGAGCGGCGTGAGCGGCGCCGGCAAGACGCCGACCGAGGCGGTCCACTTCTCGAGCGTCACCGAGAGCGTCTCGGCCTACAAGGTCTACTCGCACCGCCACACGCCGGAGATCGAGCAGGAGCTCGGCCTGCAGGTGACCTTCACCCCGCACCTGGTGCCGGTGGACCGGGGTCTCCTGGCCACCTGCTACGCGCGGCTCACCGGCGCGACCCCCACCCAGGCCGAGCTGCTGGAGCGCTACCGCGACTTCTACGCCGGGCACCCCTTCGTGGAGGTCATCGAGCGCCCGCCCGGGATGCGCGCCGTGCAGCACACGAACTTCGCCCAGGTCTGCCCGCTGGTCGACCCGCGCGGCGGCCGCGTCACGGCCTTCGGCGTGATCGACAACCTCGGCAAGGGCGCGGCCGGCCAGGCGCTCCAGAACCTCAACCTCATGGCGGGCCGGCCGGAGGACGAGGGGCTCTGAGCGGGGAGTCGCGCTTCCCGCCGGTCCTCCGCGAGGACTGGCTGGAGATGCCCGAGGGCGTCGAGCTCCTGCCCGGGGGGTCGGTCACCTCGACGCCCGGGTTCCGCGCGGGCGGATCGGCCTGTGGGCTGAAGGCCTCGGGCGCGCTGGACATCGGCGTGCTCGCGAGCGACCGGCCGGTGGCATCGGCCCTGGTCGACACCGCCAACGCGCTGCCCGCAGCGCCGGTCGTGCGCAACCGGGGGCTCGACACCTCGGCGCTGCGGGCCGTGGTGGTCAACGCCGGCTCGGCGAACGCGGCCACCGGCTCCCCCGGCGTCGAGGACGCCCACGCGATGGCGGGGCGGGCGGCGCTCGGCCTCGGCCTCGAGCCGAGCGAGGTCGCGGTCTGCAGCACCGGCACCATCGGCGACCGGCTCGCCATGCACCTGGCGCTGCCAGGCATCGACCGGGCCGTCGCGGCGGCGGGCCGGGCGGGCGGCCCGGACTTCGGCGCCGCCATCTGCACCACCGACCGCGCGCCGAAGGGCGGCGCCTTCCGGGTGCCGCTGGCCGCCGGCGAGGTGACGCTCGGGATCGCGGCCAAAGGCGCCGGGATGATCAGCCCGAGCATGGCCACGATGCTGGCCTACGTCACCACCGACGCCGCCGTGGCCCCGGAGGACCTGCGCCGGCTGACGGCCGCCGCCGCCGCGACCTCCTTCAACCGGATCTCGGTGGACGGCCAGATGAGCCCCAGCGACACGCTGCTCGTCTTCGCGAACGGCGAGGGCCCGCCGCTCGGCGGCGACGACCTCGAGCGCCTCGGCGCCGCGCTGGCCGCGGTCTGCCGCTGGGCCGCGATCCAGATGGTCAAGGACGGCGAGGGCGCCGAGCACGCCGTGCGCCTGACGGTCCGCGAGGCCGCCGACGCGCAGGAGGCCGAGGCCGTCGCCCGGGCGATCGGGAACTCGCCGCTGGTGAAGACCGCGGCCGCGGGCCGCGACCCGAACTGGGGCCGGATCGCCCAGTCGGCCGGGCACGCGCTGGTCGGCCGCGAGGGCGCGCCGGCGCTCCTGCGGGTGACCGTGGACGGCGAGGAGGTGCCGAGCCCCGGCGCCGCCGCGGTGCTCGAGCGCGCCGAGTACGACATGGAGGTCACCCTCGGGCGCGGTGCGGCCTCGGCGGTGCTGTGGTGGTGCGACCTGACGCACGCCTACGTCACCCTGAACGCCGAGTACCACACCTAAATCCGGCCCTGAGAAGGCGCTTCGCGGCCGGGTGATTGGACCCCCGGCGCCCCGGGAACCCCCCGCTCGGCAAATGACCTCCCTCCTATCGGACGGGGCGACGTGGCCGATGATGGAGTACAACGTGAGCGGGCCGATCCCCACGCGAAAGGGGGCACTTCAATGGACAGGAACACACAGCCCGAGGCACAGGCGGAGCTGGACCGCGCGCGCTCCGACTACCTCGCCGTGTCCCGCGGTGCCCACCTCTACGGGAACGAGGTAGCCCACGCCGAGGCCGAGAGCCGCGCATGGGAGCGCCTCGAGCGTGCCCTGATGGCCATCCAGGCCGTCGAGGGCGCCGAGCACTAGCCCCTTTCACCGCCCTCGCGGCGGGTCCTGAGTTTCCGAACGGCCGGGTCTTCCCGGCCGTTCGCGTTGTGCGAGCATTGCGCGCCGTGGCCGAGGACCCGACATGAGCGACCTGCGGGTGCCAAAGCGGCGGGAGGACTTCGAGCAGCGCGTCGCGGTGCTGCTCGAGGCGCTGCCGTACATCCGCGAGTTCGCCGGCGCGACCGTGGTGATCAAGTACGGCGGGGCCGCGATGACCACGCCCGAGCTGAAGGCCTCCTTCGCGCGCGACGTCGCGCTGCTGAAGCTGGTCGGCATGCGGCCGGTGGTGGTGCACGGCGGCGGCCCGGACATCTCGCGCTACTCGGACCGGCTGGGTCTGGAGGTGCGCTTCGTCCAGGGGCTGCGGGTGACCGACGCCTCCACGATGGAGCTCGTGAAGATGGTGCTGGTCGGGAAGATCAACAAGGAGATCGTCGCCCAGCTCCACGTCGCCGGCGTCTCGGCGGTGGGCCTGTCCGGCGACGACGCGCGGCTGATCACCGCCGCCAAGGAGGACAGCCCGGACGCCGACCTCGGCTTCGTGGGCCGGGTGGCGGCGATCGACCCGACGGTCCTGACCCGGCTGGAGGACTTCGTGCCGGTGGTGGCCTCGGTGGGCGTCGGCGAGGACGGCCAGAGCTACAACATCAACGCGGACACGGTGGCCGGCGCGCTGGCCGCGGCGCTCGGGGCCCGCAAGGCCATCTTCCTGACCGACGTGGAGGGCCTCTACGCCGACGTCACCGACCGCGGCAGCCTGGTCAGCGAATGTGACCTGGCGACGCTCGAGGGGATGATGGCCTCGGGCGCGGTGGGCGCCGGGATGATCCCCAAGCTCAGGGCGGTCGCCGATGCGCTGCGCGGCGGGGTCGAGGCCGCCCACATCGTGGACGGCCGGGTGCCCCACTCGGTCCTGATGGAGCTCCTGACCGAGGCCGGCATCGGCACCAAGATCACCTCGTGAGCGCCCGATGATCGACGAGGTGCTCGTGCAGCGCGAGGCGGCCGCGCTGATGCCGACCTACAAGCGCCAGCCGGTGGCCTTCGTCCGCGGCGAGGGCGCCGGGCTCTTCGACGCCGAGGGCCGGCGCTACGTCGACTGCATGGCCGGCATCTCGATGAACAACGTCGGCCACTGCCATCCGGCGGTGGTGAGGGCGATCAGCGAGCAGGCCGCGACCCTGATCAACGTCTCGAATCTCTACTACACCGAGCCGATGATCGGCCTGGCCGAGTGGATCCGGGACAACTCGCTGGGCGGCCGGGTCTTCTTCTGCAACTCCGGGGCCGAGGCCAACGAGGCCGCGCTGAAGCTGGCGCGGCGCCACGCCGGCGGCCACCGCACCGAGTACGTCGCGCTGAACGACGGCTTCCACGGGCGCACCCTGGGCGCGCTCTCGGTGACCGGCCAGCCGAGCAAGCAGGACCCCTTCCGGCCGCTGGTGCCCGGCGTCACCCTGGTCGACCGCGACGACCCGCCGGGGCTCGAGCGCGCCGTGAACGGCCGGACCGCGGCGATCTTCCTGGAGATCATCCAGGGCGAGATCGGCGTCCACCCGGTCGATCCGGACCTGATCGTCCTGGCGCGCAGCCTGGCCGACCGGTACGGGGCGCTGCTCGTCGTCGACGAGATCCAGACCGGCCTCTCGCGCACCGGCTCGCTCTTCGCCTACCAGGAGGCGGGCGTGGTGCCGGACGTCATGTGCCTGGCGAAGAGCCTGGGCGGCGGGGTGCCGATCGGCGCCATCGTGGCCCGCCCGGGGATCGACGCGGCCCTGCGCCCCGGCGACCACGGCTCGACCTTCGCCGGCAGCCCGCTGGCGGCCGCCGCCGGCCTGGCCGCCTGCTCGGTGCTGGAGAGCCCGGCACTGCAGGAGCGGGTGCGGGTGCTGGGGGCCCGCTTCCTGGCCGGGCTGCGGGGCCTGGTGGCCGACGGGCTCGCGGCCGAGGCGCGCGGGCGGGGGCTGATGTGCGCGATCGACCTGCCGCGCCCCCGGGCGGCCGAGGCCGTCGACGCGCTGCTGGCGGCGGGCTTCCTCGCCAACAACACCACCGAGCGCACGCTGCGCTTCCTGCCGCCGCTGGTGATCGGCGAGGACGACCTCGACGCCCTGCTCGCGGCGCTCCGCGAGGTGCTGCCGCCGCTCGCGGCCGCGCCCGCCGCCTGACGGCGGGTCGCGCGTTCCCGCCGGCCGCGGCCCGTGAGAGGATCGCGCGGCTCGGCACTCATCGCCCCCGGAGGCCCGGAATGGGGAAGCGTGTTGCGGGGGTCGCCGCGGCTGCCCTGATGGCGGTCGCGCTCGGGTTCGGCGGGACCGCGCTGGCCGCCGGCCCCGAGCCTGCGCTGAAGCTGGTCGGCGTGTCCGATCAGGCCGACGCGGTGCGCTATGGCGAGGGCGAGCCGGCCTTCGGGCAGGTGCCCGCCTGGGTCGTGGCGCCGGTCGGCGCCCCGTTCCAGATCCGGCTGGCGCGGTCGGCGCTCGGCCAGCCCATCGGGGTCACGCAGGTCATACACGTCGACGGCGGCAACGCCGACCGTCCCCTGCCGGCCGACGCGGTGGCGGGCTTCGTGCCCGGCGGCCTCGCCGGGTTCCTGGAGCTCACGGTCACGAACGAGGCCGGCGAGGTGGTGCTCGAGAAGACCACCAGCTTCTGCCCGGTCTCGCGCTCGCGCTTCGACCCGGCGTCCTCCGACAAGCCGGTCTACCCGGACGCCTGCGGCGGGTACGAGGGCGGCAACCCGTTCACGCTCGGCCAGGTCTGGGGGATCGAGGGCGGCTGGGGCGCCTCGGCGCTCGGCTATGACGGCGGCACCTTCGACCTCCCCGACGGGATGTACTCGGCGCGCCTGGCGATCGCGCCGCGCTTCCGCGAGCTGTTCGGCATCCCGGACGACGCGGCCGAGGTCCACTTCATGCTCCACGTGCGGACCGAGGTGTTCGAGGAGCCCCCGGCGGCGCCGCCGACCGACCCCGGCGCCGAGCCGCCGCCGCACGAGATGCCGATGATGGTCGCCGCCCTTCGCGCGGACGCGATGGCGCCCGAGGCGCCGCCGGCCGAGCCGCCGCTCGATGAGCCCGCGATGGACACCCGGCCCGACCTGGCCGCGCTGCCGGCGTGGGGCATCACGACCGCGGTCGACGAGACCGGCCGCGACACGGTCAACTTCTCGGCGACGGTCTGGAACGCCGGGCCGGCGCCGCTGGTCGCCGACGGCTTCCGGATCCCCGGTCAGGACCTGATGGACGCGTACCAGAACTTCTTCAGGAACGACGTGCGGGTGGGGTACCGCAGGGTCGGCAGCTTCGAGTACGACGTCCGGGCCGGCCACGAGCACTGGCACTTCACCGACTTCGCCCGCTACAGCCTGCTCGACGCCTCCGGGGCCGAGGTGCTGCGCAGCGGCAAGGAGGCGTTCTGCCTGGCCGCCACCGACGCCGAGGACCTGACCGTGCCGGGCGCCGACTGGCGACCGGACTCCATCGGGTTCAGCGAGTGTGGCAACCGCGCCTCGCTCTCGCTGCGCGAGGTGCTGCCGGTCGGCTGGGGCGACACCTACGTCCAGTCGCTTCCCGGCCAGTCCTTCGACATCACGGACCTGCCAAACGGCACGTACCGGATCGAGGTCGCGGCGAACCCGGAGGGGCGGCTGATCGAGACGACCGCGGCGAACAACCGGGCGGTCCGCGAGATCACGATCGGCGGCACGCCGGGCGCGCGGACCGTGGTCGCCTCGCCGTACCTGGGGATCGAGGGGTAGCTCGCTCACGGATCACCTCGGGGCCGTCGCCTCGATGGCGCCCGAGGCGAGCAGCGCCACCAGGGCGTCGATGTCGGGGCCCAGGGGGCGGTCCTCGTCGACCGGCGGCACCGCGTCGGCCACCAGGGCCGCGATCCGGGCGAGGCCGCCGGCCGCCGGGGCCGCGCCGCGCAGGTGCCAGGCCTGGCGCGCCGCGAGCAGCTCGCAGGCCACCAGCTCCCGCACGAGCCCCTCGGCGCGTCGGAGCTGCTCGGACGCGGCGAAGGCGTGCGTCATCGCGTCCTCCTGGCCCAGCGAGGTGTCGGTCAGGCCCAGGGTCGCCGGCGCCGCCAGCCGGCGCAGCTCGCCGACCGTCCCGACCATCCGCTTGTGCACCACGACCAGCCCGCAGCGCGGGCCCGGGGTGGGGCTGAGCTGGTCCGGCAGGCCGCTGAAGCGCGCGTCGAGCAGCCGGTGGACCCGGGCGGTCGCGAGCTCGCCGGCGTGGGCGAGGGCCAGGGCCAGCGCGTCCATCCCGGCGGCGAGCCCGATCTCGTGGAAGGCGCCGGTCGAGACGAAGCGCCCGCCGGCGAGGGCGGGCGAATCCGAGACCGCCCCGAGGGCCCGGCGCAGCTCGGCCTCCAGGCGGTCGAGCGTCCGGTCCAGGTGGGCCAGCGCCTGCGGCGCGACCCGGAACGACACCGGCGCCTGCGGGCGCCCCCCGCCGCCGTCCTCGGGGTCCGGCCCCAGCAGGTCCCGGAGGTCCTCCAGCACCTCGTCCAGGACGGGGTCGTCCGCCAGCTCGCCCGCCTCCGCCGAGTAGGGCCCGCGCGGCGCCCCGATCGCCGCGATGGCCGCCGCCGCGCCGACGCGCAGCTGCCCGGCCAGGACGGCGCCGGCCCGCCGCCGGGCCATCGCCACGGCGATCGTCCCCGGAGCGCCCGCCAACAGCGCGATCCCCTCCTTCACCAGGGGCGCGTAGGGCGCCGCGCCGCGCGCGGCCAGGGCGGCGCCGGCGTCCTCGACGCCTCCGTCCGGGGTCAGCACCAGACCGACCCCGAGGACGGTCTGGAACGCGTGGGAGAGCGCGATCACCTCGCCGGCGGTCCCGTCCGACCCGCGTGGGACCGCCGGCACGAAGCCGTCGTTCAGCCGGTCGGCGAGGAACGCGCAGAGGGCGGCCGAGGCGCCGGCGTGCCCGCTCAGCAGGCTCACCAGGCGGGCCGCCACCAGCGCCCGCGCCTCGTCGCGCGGAAGGTGCGGCGCCGAGCCGACCGCCCGACCCAGCAGCAGCTCGCGGGCGTGGCGGGCCAGGTCGTCCGGGTCGAGCGCGGTCCCGGCCAGGTAGCCGGTGCCGGTGGAGACGCCGTAGACGCCTGCCGGGGCGACAGCCAGCGCGGCCAGCATCTCCCGGCGGGCCTCGTCGACCGACGCCAGCAGGCCGGGGTCGAGCCGGAGCTCGGCCCCGTCGGCGACGCGCTCCAGCGCCTCGAGGTCGAGGTCGCCGTGGGCGCGGATGGTGACGGGCTCCGGCGACATCGCGCCGGGAGTCTAGGACGGCCGCCGCGGCGGCCGGGCGGACGGGTCCGGGGTTAGGCGGCGCGCCTCGCGGGTGCGGCGGCGTGAGCGCGCTCGAAGCGCAGCCCGATCGACGTGCCGGTCCCGACGCGCCGGATGGTCATGTCGTCGGCCAGCGTGCGCATGATCAGGAGGCCGCGGCCGCGCGCCGCGGTCACCGGCGGCGGGACGCTGGGGCAGACCGGGATCGGGACGCCGGTGCCCTCGTCGATCACGCGCATCCGGACGCACCGCAGGGTGACCACCAGCTCCACCCGGACGTGGCCGCCCTCGGGCGAGCCGTGCTCGATCGCGTTGTTGACGGCCTCGCCGCAGGCGAGCAGGACGCGGCCCGAGTCGGCCGCCGGCCAACCGGCGCGCTGGAGGATGCATGCCGTCGCCGTCCGGACGAACGCGAGCGACTCGAGGCTCGCGGGGACGGTGAAGGCGGAGACGACTCCGTCGGCTTTCATCCCTGTGCGTCGGGGGAGGGGACGGGACGCGACCATCGTACCCGGGGTCTCCGACGGCATCCGGGGATCCGGGTACGCGTCCTGGGGACGCCCCCGGTCGCGGGAGCTGAGATCGCGCCGGCGCGGGACGGGCGCCTGGCGGGCGGTGGTGTCGCGGCGAGCGGTCATGGTCCCCTCATCGGCCCGCCGCGCGGCGGATTTGAGCACGCGGGCGCGTGAGGATCCCGTGACAGGGCCGTGAGATGTCCCGTGTCACGCCTACCGTGCGGCTCGGTGTCCGGGCCAAACGGTCCTAGAGGAGCGGCTCGACCTCCTCGATGCGCTCCTCGTAGAGGTAGTGCACCCAGCCCTCGCCGGCGATCGCGTCGTCGCCCTCGCCGACCGTGGTCTCCTCGAAGGCCTTGAAGCCCAGCCGGTCGTTGCCGGAGTCGATCAGCCGGCGGGCGCTCGCGACCTGGGCGGGCGACCAGCCGCGCCGGCGGGCCACCTCGTCGACCGCGATCGCCCCCATCTCGGCGTGTCCTCCGTCCATGCGGGGGAGCCTAGCGCCGGGCCGGGAGGGCGGGCCGAGCTAAACTTCCGCGGTTCCGCCCGACCGGAAGGAGACCGTGTCCGACGTCCCGCCCGCCCCCGCCGTCGCGGGGTACCTGGCCCTGCCCCACGAGGTGCACCGCGTGGTGCTGCTCTACTCGGGCGGCCTCGACACCTCGGTGATGCTGAAGTGGATCCAGGACCACTACGACGCCGAGGTGGTCGCGCTCTGCGTCGACCTGGGCCAGCCCGACGACGACTTCGAGGCCGTGCGCCAGAAGGCGATCGACCTGGGCGCCGTCGCCAGCCTGGTGGTCGACGCGAAGGAGGAGTTCGCGCGGGACTACGTCGCGCCGGCGATCCTCGCCAACGCGCGCTACCAGGGCGGCTACCCGCTCTTCACCGCGCTCGGCCGCCCGCTGCTCGCCAAGCTGGCCTGCGAGGCCGCCCGCGAGCACGGCGCCGACACGATCGCCCACGGCTGCACCGGCAAGGGCAATGACCAGGTCCGCATCGACGCGACCGTGGCCACGCTGGCGCCCGACCTCAAGGTGATCGCGCCCGTGCGCGAGTGGCGCATGGGCCGCGACGAGGAGATCGAGTACGCCCGCGAGCACGGCATCCCGGTCACCTCGACGGTCGAGCGCCCGTACTCGATCGACGACAACCTCTGGGGCCGCTCGTCCGAGGGCGGGGTCATCGAGGACCTCGAGCAGGCGCCGCCGGAGGACGTCTTCCAGCTGGTGACCCTGCCGCGGCTCGCCCCGGACCGGGCCGAGGAGATCACCATCGGCTTCCGCGACGGCCTGCCGGTGACCCTCGACGGCGAGGCGCTCGGCCTGGTCGAGCTGATCCGCCGGGTGGCCGAGATCGCCTGCCGCAACGGCGTCGGCATCGTCGACCACATCGAGGACCGGGTCGTCGGCCTGAAGGTGCGCGACATCTACGAGGTGCCGGCCGCCGAGGTGATCCTCACGGCGCACGGCGAGCTCGAGAAGCTGGTCTGCACCGGTCGCCAGAACGCGCTCAAGCCCCAGCTCGACGCCCTCTGGGCCCAGATCGTCTACGAGGGCCTCTGGTACGAGCCGCTGCTCTCCGACCTCAACGCGCTGATGGAGCACGTCAACCGGAGGGTGGAGGGGGAGATCACCATGCGCCTCTACAAGGGCACCGCCACGGCGGTCGCCCGGCGCTCGCCGAACGCGATCTACAGCCGCAGCCTCGCGACGTTCAACGCGGACGCCTCGTTCGCGCACAACGCGGCGCCGGGCTTCATCGAGCTGTTCTCGCTGCAGAGCCGCATGGCGTACCGCATCGCCGAGGCGAGGGAGCTGGGATGAGGCGCTCCGCCCCCGCCCCGACCCTGCGGATCAACCCGGGCGGCGTCCCGGCCTATGCCCGGGTCGAGCGCGGCTCGGCCGGGCTGCGGCTGGTGGGGGCGGAGCCGCCCGGCGGGTTCGAGCAGGCCCCGGGCGAGACGATGCGGCTGTTCGGCGCGGCGCCCTTCCCGGCCGATCAGGCGCTGGTGATCGCCGGCGGCGAGCTGGTGCTGCTGGCCGGCCGCGGCGTCGCCGCCAGCATGCGGACGCCGGCGATGCACCTGATCCACGACCGCCGCCCGCCGGGCCTCGACGGCGTCGCGGGCGCGCCCCTGGCCAACGCCGGCCTGCTCCACCACGACGCCGGCTGGCGCGCGGTGGTGCTCCCGAGCCTCGGCGACATCGTCGCCGACCTCGGCCCGGGTCCGGTGGCGGTGCGCCCCGACGGGCGCCGCGTGGCGGCAGTGCGCGACGGCGCGATCCTGGAGCAGGACATCGGCGCCTCGGACCAGGCCGCACGCCACGACGGCGCCCCCGCTGCGATCGCCTACGCCTCCGACGGGACGTTGCTGGTCGCCGCCGGCGCCGCGGTCGGCCCGGTCGGGACCGCCGACGCCGACGGCTCGCCGGTGACGGCCCTCGCGGCCGCCGCCGAGGCGCCCGTCGCCCTGGCGCTGCACGAGGACGGGTCGCTGAGCCTCTGGGGCGTCGACGGGTCGCGGCAGGTCTCGTGGGCGTCGCCGTTGCCGGCGGTTTCGAGCATCGGCCTCTCGGCCGACGGCGAGCTGGCCTCGCTCGGCTCCGGGGCGTCGGACCCCGCCGCGGCCTGCCTGGTCAGGGCGCGGGACGGCGCGCTCGTGCGATACATCCATGGCGCGCGGGCGATCGGCACGTCACCGGCCGACGAGGGCCTCGTGATCGCCGGCGACTGGGGCACCGCATGGCTGAAAGCGATCGAGGAGGAGTCAGCGTGAGCACGCGCCCGCTCGGGCCACCGCCCTTCATCCCGGACGACCCGGGGCCGTGGGCCGTGACGAGCCACACCAACCACATCGCCGGCCGGCCCGGCCGCAGGCGCCCGTTGCCGCCCAGTGGTCTGATGCTCTCGCCGCCTCCCAGCCTGGACCTCCCGACCGTGGGGATCCAGGACCGATCCGACCTGGCCGGCGCCGGCCCGATCCGCGTGATCGCCGCGGCGCGCGAGGCCGCCCACTGGCTGTCGTTCGACCCCGAGGGCGACGTGCTGCGCGGCATCAGCCCCTACGTGAAGCGGGCGTGGTCGCTGCCGGACCTCTCCCTGGCGCTGGAGGAGCGCCCGGGCGACGACCCGGCGGCCGACCTGCCGGCGATCGAGCACGCCATCGCCCTCGCCGAGTCGCTGCCCCCGGTCATCGCAGAGGCGCCCGACGGGAGCCTGGTGGCGGTCACGGTGCGCGAGAACCGCTACACGGTGGTCGCGGTGGTGCGACCGGACGACCGCAAGATCGTGCGCTGGATCCGGGGCGCCCGGGCGGCGGCCTGGTCGGCCGACGGCAAGCTCTTCGCCGTCGGCGGCGACTGGGGCGTGCTGCTCTCGGCTCCGCTGGTGACGCCCGACGCGTCGTAACCGCGCTCTGCGCACCGGCGGCCTGGGGCTCGCCGGCGCGCTGACCGCCCTGGCCCTCGCCGCTCCGGCGGCCAGCCCGGGGCAGGATCCGCGGCCGGTCGTGTGGGTCCAGGCCGGCCACGCCGGCCCGCGCGAGCCGGGCTACCTGGCCCAGACGGGGGCCTCGGGCCCGCTGGGCTCGGAGATCGCCTTCACCACCCGCGTGACCCGCGCGGTGGTGACGCGCCTGCGGCGTGCCGGGGTCGCCGCGCGGGCGACGCCGGGGCGGGTGACGCCGATCGGCGCCACGGGGGCCGCGTTCATCAGCATCCACCACGACGCGCCGGGCGGGCGCGGGGCGGTGGGGTACGCGCTCGCCGGGGCCGGCGAGAACTGGTACCACGGCGAGGGGACCGGCACGCCGAGCCCGGTGCCGTACTCGGACAGCGCGCCGCACCGGCCGGCCACGACCGTGAGCGCCGCGGTGGAGCGCGCCTCGCGCCGGCTGGCGGTGCGGCTGGCGGCCCGGTTCGGGCCGGTCTCGGCGCGCAACGGCGCCACGGCGACCTTCGGCGGCGTGATCTCCTCGCGCTCCAACCCGCGCATGAACCGCTACTACGGCTTCTACCGGACGCGAGCCGGGGCGCGGGTGATCCTGGAGGCCGGCGCCGCCGGCGCCGACGACGCGTTCCTGCGCCGGACCGACTTGATCGCGGCGACCGTCGCGCGGGCGGTGCTCGACTACCTGCGAGCCGAGGGGCTGCTGCCCCGCTCCTCGTCGGCCAGTGGGAGTCGGGCGAAGGCGCGTCAATCGAGACCCGATGGACGGGGTCAACCGCCCGTGCTACCGTCGCCGCACTCGCCACCGGGCCCCTTCCGCGCCGGTGGCAGCGCTGCCCCAGACCCCGGCGGCGTCCGTTCCCGGACGCGAGCGAGGTCAACGAGATGGCGGCCATCCAGGGACGCACCTCCCATGAGGCGACCGGGGTTGTGGTCGAGCCTCGGGACGAGCGCGACGGCGATCCTCAGCACGACGGCCAGCTCGAGGGCCAGCTTGCGCTGAGGTTCGACGCAGCACGGCCCGCCGCTTCGCCGCGGCCGGGAATGCCCACCGCGCCGCTCGAGCCCGAGCGCCCCGTTGGGACCGAGCGGATGGGGGCGGGCGGCCTCACCGCCTCCGCGCGCGAGGACTGAGTAGCCCGGCGAAAAGCCCGGGCGACCACCTAGGACGCCAAGGGCAACGGTGCGCGGTCTCGGTCTTCGTCGCCGCCCGGTGTGCGGCACCAGCGCCCAGAGCCTGCAGCTCGAGCACGAGCTTCTCCTGAGCTCCCTGGAGTTGACCCGCCCTCGTTGACACCGAGTGCGGGTCAAACTCCACCCGCGCAGTTCGTTGCGTCGGCACTCGCCGGCCTTCTCGCGCTCGCCTTGCTGGGCCAGGATCGACCTGGTCATTGGTTGCGACCGCGAGAGGGCCGCGGCTGACCGGCACCACCTGTGGGGGGTCCGACACGCAGCGAACCCCGCATCTAGCGCCAAATGGCGATCCGTCCGTCGGGGCGCCTGAGGTAACCTGACCCCCACGATGGCTCCGAGCGCCGCGCCCCAGTTCGCCCACCTGCACGTCCACTCGGATTACTCGATCCTGGACGGCGCGTGCCGCATCCCGCGCCTCCTGGACCGGGTCGAGGAGATGGGCCAGAGCGCGGTCGCGCTGACCGACCACGGCGTCATGAGCGGCGCCGTCGAGCTCTACCGCGAGGCGCGCAAGCGCGGCATCACCCCGATCGTGGGGCTCGAGGCCTACGTCGTGCCCGACCGGGCGTCGCGCCCGTCCCGGGAGAAGCGCGCCCACCTGACGCTGCTCGCCGAGAACGCGACGGGCTACTACAACCTGATCAAGCTCTGCTCCACCGGCTTCCTCGAGGGCTACCACCGCAAGCCGCGCGTCGACCTTGCCGCGATGGAGCGCCACGCCGACGGGATCATCGCCCTGTCGGGCTGCCTCTCGGGCACGATCTGCACCCACCTCGAGGGCGACGACCTGCCCGCGGCCCGCGAGGAGCTCGACACGCTCTGCCAGATCTTCGGGCCCGAGGACGTCTACATCGAGCTCCAGGACTCGGGCATCCCGGTCCAGAAGAAGATCAACCAGCAGCTCGCCCAGCTCGCGAGGGAGAGCGGGCGCACCGCGGTGGCCACCTGCGACGCGCACTACGTCTGCCAGCACGACGCCGACGCGCACGAGGCGCTGCTTGCGATCCAGACGCGCGACGTGCTGAGCAACCCCAAGCGCTTCAAGTTCGACACCAAGGAGTTCTTCCTCAAGACCGGCGCCGAGATGCTCGCCGCGATGCCGGACTACGCCGACGCGATCCCGGTCTCGATGGAGATCGCCCAGCGCTGCGCCGCGCTGGAGCTGCCGCTCGGCGAGGTCAAGCTGCCGGTCTTCCCGGTGCCGGACGGGGAGTCGCCGGACGCCTACCTGGAGCGCCTCTGCCGCGACGGCATGGCCCGGCGCTACCCGGGCGGGGCGCCGGCCAACGCCGAGGAGCGCCTGCGCTTCGAGCTCGACGTGATCGCCGAGATGGGCTTCTCGGGCTACTTCCTGATCGTCTGGGACTACATGCGCTGGGCCCGCGAGAACGGCGTCGCGGTGGGCCCGGGGCGCGGCTCGGCCGCCGGCTCGCTCGTGGCCTACACGCTGCGGATCGTGGACCTGGACCCGCTGGCGCACGACCTGCTCTTCGAGCGCTTCCTCAACCCGGGGCGCAAGTCGATGCCGGACATCGACACCGACTTCTCGGTGGCGGGCCGCGACTCCGTGGTGCGCTACGTGACCGAGAAGTACGGCTCGAGCGCGGTGGCCCGCATCGGCACCTTCGGCAAGCTGCTGGCGCGCGCGGTGGTGCGCGACGCCGGCCGGGTGCTCGGGCACAGCTACGGCGTCGTGGACCGGATCGCCAAGCTGGTGCCGGAGCGGCCGATCGGCATCAAGCTCGAGGACGCGATGAAGCCGGGCAGCGACCTGGCGAACGCCTACGAGGTCGACCCGGCCACCAAGGAGATCATCGACACCGCCCGGCCGCTCGAGGGCCTGGTCCGGAACGAGGGCGTCCACGCCGCCGGCGTCGTGATCGCGCCCGGCGACATCACCGACTTCCTCCCGGTCCGCCGGGACGACGAGGGCAACGTGGTCACCCAGGTGCCCGACCACGACGTGGAGAGCCTCGGCCTCCTCAAGATGGACTTCCTGGGCCTGCGCAACCTGGACGTCATCCAGAACGCGCAGGCGCTGATCAAGGACCGCTCCGGCACCGAGCTCGACATCGAGACGATCCCGCTCGACGACAAGCTCACCTACGCGATGCTCGCCCGGGGCGACTCGGTGGGCGTGTTCCAGTTCGAGTCGAGCGGGATGCGGGACGCCCTCCGCGAGGTCGGCCCGACCGAGTTCGCCGACCTGATCGCCCTCGTTGCCCTGTACCGCCCGGGTCCGATGGCCTTCATCAGCACCTACGCGCGGAACAAGAAGGACCCCAGCCGGGTCACCTTCGACGACCCGCGCTTGGAGCCGATCACCGGTCCGACCTACGGCGTGGCCGTGTACCAGGAGCAGCTGATGCTGATCTCCCGGGCGCTCGCCGGCTTCTCGCCCTCGCGCGCGGACGACCTGCGCAAGGCCGTGTCCAAGAAGGACAAGGACCTGATGGCCTCGCTGAAGGACGAGTTCATCGCCGGCTGCAAGGCGAGCGGCACGTCGGCGAAGGTGGCCAACAGCCTCTGGGGCCTCTGCGAGGCGGCCGGCGACTACAGCTTCAACAAGTCGCACGCGGCCTGTTACGCGCTGCTGGCCTACCGGACCGCCTACCTCAAGGCGAACCACCCGGCCGAGTACATGGCCTCCCTGCTCTCCTCGGTGATGGACACCAAGGACCGGGTGCCGTTCTACGTCTCGGCCTGCGCCGAGATGGACCTGGCCGTGCTCCCGCCGGACTGCAACCTGAGCCGGGCCGACTTCTCGGTGACCGGCGAGCGCGAGATCCGCTTCGGCCTCACCGCCGTGAAGGGCGTGGGCGACAACGCGGTGGCGGCGATCGTCGCGGCGCGCGACGCCGGCGGCGCGTTCGCCTCGATCTGGGACTTCTGCCGCCGGGTGGACCAGGCCCAGGTGAACAAGCGCGCGCTGGAGTGCCTGATCCGCGCCGGCGCGCTCGACGCGACCGGCGACACGCGCCTGGGGATGCTCGGCGCCGTCGGCGCGGCGGTGGCCCAGGCGGCCCGCCGGCGCAGCGACGCCGCGGCCGGCCAGGGCTCGCTCTTCGGCGGGATGGAGGACGAGCCCGGCGGGGCGATGGAGATGGACCCGGTGATCCCGGCCGAGGAGATGCCCCGCGACGAGCTGCTCCAGGCCGAGAAGGACGCCCTGGGGCTCTACGTCTCGAGCCACCCGCTGGCCGACTGCCGGCGCCAGATGGCGCGGGCCACCACCTGCGGCCTGGCCGGCCTCGCGGACCGGGCCGACGGCGAGATGGTCACCGTGGCCGGGATCGTCGGCATGACCAAGGGCGTGATGACCCGCCGCGGCGAGCCGATGATGTTCATCCGCCTGGACGATCTGGAGGGCGCCGTCGAGGTCGTGGTGGTGCCGGCGGTGCTGGCGGAGGCGAAGGAGCTGCTGGCGCCGGACGCGATCCTGCTGGTGACGGGCCGCGTGGACCAGAAGGGGGAGGGCGAGACCAAGGTCGTCGCCCAGTCGGTCCGCTCCTTCACGCCGGACCCCGGCGCCGAGGAGGACCGCCTGCTGGTCCGGGTCGACATGGACCGCCTCCAGCTCGACCAGCTCGGCATGCTGCGCCGGCTGCTGGCCGACCACCGCGGCTCCGCGCCGGTGGTGCTGGAGATGGCCGCGCCCGAGGGCCGCCGCAAGCGGCTGCGGCTGGGGGAGGAGTACTGCGTCGACCCGCGCGACGGGAGCCTGGTCGCCTCGCTGAAGACACTGTTCGGCGAGCGCTGCGTAGCCTAACCGGGCGGTGCTTGACCCCCTCGGGGGGAGTGTCTTCAATGGATTTCAGGTGTCGACGCACGAACAACCCTGGACTCCGCTGCCGGACCGCCCGCGGGCACGCGAGGCGGGCTCCTGCCGGCGCTGCCCGGTGGGCTGTGAGCGGGTGGTGCACCCCGCCGGCTGCCTGGAGTCCGGCTGCTCCCGGGTCTACTCGTACGAGCGCGACGGGCGCACCTGGTTCGGCTGCATCGAGGGCGTCCACGGCGCCGAGATCGATCTCGCCCGCTTCAGGATCATCCAGCGCACGAAGCTCGGCTTCGGCGGCCTGCGCGCCGTCCGCGACCCGCTCCCCCAGTGCCGGATCGAGCTGGAGCACACCTTCGAGCACCGCGCCGCCGGCCCGTGCGTGCGCCCCGACTTCCTCCTCTCGGCGCCCCGGCCGGACTTCCGGGTGACCGTCCCGCCCGACCGAGACGCAGGGGCCGGCTGAGTCAGCGCCTCGCCAGGTAGACCCGGGTCAGGGTCCCGGGCGTCGGGCCCGAGATCCAGGCCGAGCTCTTCCCGATGCTGATCCGGTTCACGGCGATGTCGCGGTCGTACGCGCCGCGCCGCTGGACGACGCTCCCCAGGGTCAGCGGCTTTCCGACCTGCCTGCCGGTTCGCAGGTCGACACGGAACAGCCGCTTGGTCAGCGTGACGTCGCCATCGCCGAGGCCGCGCGCCGACTGCCCGACGAGCCAGGCGGCGTTCTGGCCGACGGCGATCGCCCCCTGTCGCGCGGCGGGAATGACGGCCTCGGCGTGCTCCGCGCCGGGGCGCACTCTGCGGGCGCTCGGGTAGCCGCCCACCCAGAGCACGCCCAGGTGATCCACGGCGGTGCTGGTGACGTAGTTGACGCCCAGGGTGACCCGCTGGAGCTCGGCGTCGTAGAAGTCCCGCCGGACCGCGACCGGGAAGTCGTGGAAGTCGTCGGTGGTCTCGATCTCCCAGCCGAGCGGCAGGAGAGCGTGAAACTTGCCGTCCTTGTCGGGCTGGGGCCCCGGGACGGGCTCCGGCTCCCCGATCTGCGCGCCTGAGGCGCGTGCCAACCGGATCCGCTCGAGCGTCGTGAAGGTCGTGTCGACGTAGCGGGTGACCCAGATGCCGCGCAGGTCGACGGTGACGCTCGCCGCGCGCTCCGGGAGGTTGATCCGCGGCCCGAGCGGCTCATTGCTGCGCGGGTCGATGCGTTGGACGAAGCTCGAGTCCGTGGCGATGGCCCAGACCCCTGCCGGTCCGACCTGAACGCGCACCGACTGATCGCCCAGGTCGATCGTGGCGTGCCGGAGCGCGGCCGCCGGGACGGGCGGGGACATGGCCGCCTGGGCCGGCACCGTCGCCAGCGGCACGAGCGCCAGCGCGCCGAGGATCAGGCGGCGCGACCGTGCGGCGCGCCGCTCCTGATCGGCCGCGTCTTCCTGCACTGCACCGTTCGTGGCCATCCCTTGCCTCCGTCGTCGAGCGTCCCGCGAAGGCATACCGACAGGTCGGAACACGGATCAAGGCCCATCCAACGAATCAACGCGGAAAGCGGTTCCTTCCCGGCGTTCTTACCCAGATCTCATCCGACGAGCCGGCCGGGCGCTCAAGACCTCGCCGGCGGACTCCGATGCTCCCACTCGACCGGACGTCACGGATGACGGAGGCGAGGAATGGCCAAGGGACGCATCCTGGCGAGCGCGATCGCGCTCGCGGCGGCGGGGCTGGCGCTGGCGCCGGCGGCCGGGGCGTTCACCCTCGACGGCACGGTGGTCTCGGTCGTCGACGGCGACACGCTCAAGGTGCGGGCGCGCGGCGAGCTGACCACGGTGCGCCTGGTCGGCATCGACACGCCCGAGACGCGCCACCCGAGCAAGCCGGTCCAGTGCTTCGGGCCCGCCGCGACGAAGGCCGCCAAGCGGCTGCTGCGGCCCGGCCAGGCGGTGCGGCTCGTCACCGACCCCACCCAGGACACCCGCGACCGCTACGGCCGCCTGCTCGCCTACGTCTACCCGAAGGGGAAGGCCGGTTCCCGCGGCTCGGTGAACTTCACGCTCGTCGCCCACGGCGCGGCCAAGGTCTACGTCTACGGCGGCGTGCCCTTCGAGTACGCCGGCACGTTCCAGGCCGCGCAGGGCCGGGCGCGCACCGCCGGCGTGGGCCTGTGGGGCGGCACCTGCCACGGGAACACGACCAAGCCCGACCCCTCGGTGGCGCGGCCGGCGCCCACGCCGCCGCCGCCGGCTCCGAGCTCCGGCAACTGCGACCCGAACTACGCCGGCGCCTGCGTCCCGCTCAGCTCGTCGGACCTGGACTGCAAGGACGTCCCGGGCACGGTCCGCGTCGTCGGGAGCGACCCGCACCGCCTCGACGGCGACCACGACGGCTGGGGCTGCGAGGCGAACTCGGGCTGAGCCCGCTCCGCCGGCGGTTCCCACCGGCCCGCCCGGCTGTAATCCCCGTCGCTCGTTCGACATAGAGGGGGTGTGGACGACGAGCGGCGCGACGACCGGGAGCGGCGGTTCCAGGCGCTCTGGCAGGAGCACCACGCCCTGGTGCTCGCGTATGCCCGGCGTCGCGCTCCCGCGGAGGCGCGCGACGTCGTGGCCGAGACCTTCCTGGTCGCCTGGCAGAAGCTCTATCGCGTGCCGTCAGAGCCCGTCCCCTGGCTGCTGGCGGTCGCGCGCAACGTCCTCCGAGACCACCAACGGCGCGCTCAGCGCGAAGTCCATGCGCGGCAGCGATTGTCGGCCGAGCCGGAGCCCTGGACCCGCGATCCCGCCGAGAGGTTGCCGACGCGCGCCCTCGCTACGGCCTTCGCAACCCTGGCGGCGCGCGACCGGGAGGTCCTGGCCCTCGTGGCGTGGGAGGGCCTGACCCCCGATGAGGCCGGGCGGGTGCTCGGCATCAGCCGGCCGGCGCTGGCGGTCCGGATGCATCGCGCGCGCCGGCGGCTTGCCCGGGCTTTGGAGCAACTCGACGACACCCCGCTCGGGCCGCCGACGCGAAGCCCGATTCAGGAGCAGACATGACGCAGGATCCGATCGGCCTGGCGATCCACGACCTCGCGGCCCTCGATCCCCTGCTCCGGATGGGCCCGGCGGAGCGCGCCGCGCTGCACGCGGCGGACGAGGACTGGGCGCGCGCCGCGCTTGCGCCCATCCCCGCGCAGGCACCTCGCGGGCCGGGTCACCGGCGACGCCGTGCGCCGTGGGCGGCGCCGGCGCTCGCCGGCCTGGGCGCGGTCGGGGTCGTGATCGCCATCGGCGTCATGTCGCCGGGAGGTGACACCGTCGCCCCGTCGGCGCCCGGCTTCGGCGTGGTCACTCCACCCGGGATGACGGCACCCCGCTCCTCGGTGCCGATCTCGCGAGCGGTCAGGACGACGGCCGTCCGGTCGAGCCCGGCCATCGAGGCGACGACGGCCGAGTCGGCGGCGATCGTCCGCGATCTGGCGTCGTTCTCGCTGACGTCACCGCTTCAGGAGATCGAGGTCACGCCCGAGGCGCTGAGCGTGCGGCTCAACGCGCCCATGGGTGCGCCCTCTGCGATCGCGACCTGGGAGGGCTCGGTCGTCGCGGCGGCGCTCGCGGCGGACCCGGCCATCTCGGCGCGGCGCGTCGACGTCCAGAATCGGGCGCCCGACGGCGACCTCGACACGCCGCTCGCCGGGGATGTCGACCTTCCGGCGGCCCGCGCGCTCGCGGCCGGCGACCGGGCGATCGACGAGGCGGTTCTGCGCCGGGATGCCGCCGCGGCCGGCCTCGAGCTCCTTGGCGCGCGCCCGATCGGCGCCCTCGGGGCGGTGTCCCTGACCGTGAGGCCGGCGGTTCCGAACGACGCGTCCCTCGCGAACGAGAGCGACCCGCTGACCGCGTTGCTGAAGAGCCTGGCCGGGCGCCCGTACCTGGTGGCGGTCGTCGACGCCGCGGGTCAGGGCCTCTCGATCCTCAGCTTCAATCCGGTCGTGGGCGCCGGACGAGGCACCGGGTCCGCGTGGGCCGCGCCCGAGATCGCGCCGCCCAGCTTCGGAGCGTTCACGCCCCGAGCGCGCCCGTAGCGGGTCGCCTACGGCGTCCTGAGCCTCAGCCTGCGGTCGCCGCCCACGGCGACCACAAAGCCCGGGCAGGGTATCCCGGGCCCGGCGCCCGTCGCGCGACCCGTGGTCCCGTCCGGCATCATCTCGCGCGTGCCCATGCCGCCCGCCGATGCGCCGGAGCGCCCGCTCGGCCTGATCACCGGCACCGGCCTGTACTCCCTGGCCGGCCTCGAGGATCCGGCCATCGACCTGATCACGACGCCGCACGGCGCGGTCGAGGTCACCTCGGGCCTGTGGGACGGCCACCGGGTGCTGCACGTCGCGCGCCACGGCGCCGGCCACGCCCGCCTGTCGCACCAGACCACCCCGCGCGCCACGATCGCCGCGCTCGCGGCCCTCGGCGCCGACGCCATCGTGGCCACCACGGTGTGCGGCGCCTGCGACCCGGCGCTCGAGCTCGGCTCGATGGTGGTCTTCGACGACCTGCACTTCCCGTCGAACCGGATGGCCGACGGCTCGCTCTGCACGCTCTTCACCGACCCGCGCGACCCGTCCCGCGGCCACTGGATCTTCGAGAGCCCCTTCGCGCCTGGCCTGCGCCGTGCGCTGCTCGACGCCGCCGGCGCCGAGGGGATCACGGCTCGCGACGGCGGCGTCTACGGCCACGTCGACGGCCCGCGTTTCAACACGGCCACCGAGATCCGGGCGCTGCGGGCCGCGGGCGTCTCCTGCGTGAGCCAGACCGCCGGCCCCGAGGTCGTGCTCGCCGGCGAGGCCGGCCTGCCCCTGGCGCTCGTGGGCTACGTCACGGACCACGCCAACGGCGTGTCCGACCCGCCCACGCCGCCCGAGACGCTCGACCGCCTCTTCCGCGCCAGCGCGCCGGCCTTCGAGCGCCTGCTGCGCGCCGCGCTTCCGGGCCTGTCCGCCGGCGCCCCGCCCACCGGGATCGTCTTCGGCCTCTGAAGAGGCATGATCGGCCCGTGGCCGACCGCCTGCGCCTGGCCGACCTGATCGGCGCCCTCTCGCTCGTCGCCGACCTCGGCTTCGGGCTCCCCGACGAGCACGCGATGCGCGCCTGCGCCATCGCCGCCGACGTCGCCCGCCGGATGGGCTCGCCCGAGGACGAGGTGCGCGACGCCTACTACACGGCGCTCCTGATGCACGTGGGCTGCGTCGCGCTCTCGCACGAGTCCGCCGCCGCCATCGGCGACGAGTATGCGGTCGGCCGGGCCTCCTCGCTCGCCAACGTGGCCGACCCGGAGGACGTGGCCGCCACCCTGATGCCCGAGCTCACCCGCGGCATGAGCGCGCCGCGGCGGCGGAGCGTGATGGCGTGGGCGGCCGAGCACGGCGCGGCATTCGGGCGCGATTTCGACAGCGGCGCCTGCGAGGTCGGGCGCGACACCGCCCGCCGGCTCGGCCTGCCCGAGGGCACCCAGCGCGCCCTGCACGAGGTGAGCGAGCACTGGAACGGCACGTCGGTCCTGGGCTTGGCCGGCGACGACATCGCCCCGGCCGCGCGGATCGCGCGCGCCGCCGGCGACGCGGCGTTCCTCTCGGTCGTGCGCGGCGAGCGGGCGGCCGCCGAGGGGCTTCGGGCTCGGTCCGGCTCCCTGCTCGACCCGGCCGTCGTCGCGGCGCTCGTCGCGGGCGGGGGCGACCCGGCGGGGGCCGCGGCCGGCGCCGACCTGCACGAGCTGATCCTCGAGGTCGAGCCCGGCCCGCCGGAGATGCGCGAGCCCGCCGACCTGCCCGAGGTCGCTGCCGCCTTCGGCGATCTCGCCGACCTGAAGACCCCGTACCTGCACGGCCACGCCGCCGGCGTCGCCGACCTGGCGAGCGCGGCGGCGGCCCGCGGCGGCCTCGACGACGCCGCGGTCGAGCGCCTGCGCGTGGCCGCCCTGCTCCACGACCTGGGCCGGGTCGGCGTGCCCAACGCGATCTGGGAGAAGGCCGGCCCGCTCACCCGCGGCGAGTGGGAGTCGGTGCGGCTGCACGCCTACCGCTCCGAGCGGATCCTGGCGGGCTCGCCGACGCTGGCGCCGATGGCGCCGCTGGCCGGGATGCACCACGAGCGGCTCGACGGCTCCGGCTACCACCGCGCCTGCGGGGCGCGGGAGATCCCGATGGCGGCGCGCATCCTGGCCGCCGCTGACGCCTTCCAGGCGATGACCCAGCGACGGCCCCACCGGGGGCCGCTCAGCCCCGACGCGGCCGCGGCCGAGCTCCGCCGCGACGCCCGCGCCGGCCGGCTGGACCCGGACGCCGTCGCCGCGGTGCTCGACGCGGCCGGCCGGGGCGCCCGCCGCCGGCGCGCCGACCTGCGCCCGGCCGGCCTCACCGCCCGCGAGACCGAGGTGCTCGGCCTGATCGCCGAGGGCCGCTCGAACCGCGAGGTGGCCGAGCGGCTCCACATCTCCCCGCGCACGGCCGAGCACCACGTCCAGCACGTCTACGCCAAGATCGGCGTCTCCAGCCGCGCCGCGGCCGCACTCTTCGCCCTGCGGCACGACCTGCTGCCCGCCGCCGCCGGCTGACGCGCGCAAAGATGGGGAGGTCTGCCCATGCGCCGGCACCCCCGCGCGCCGGATCCTCGTCCTCGACACGAGTCGAGAACGAGGAGGACGCGATGCCCGTGAGCGAGATCACCCCCGACGTGCAGGTCCGCAGGGCCGGCGCCGCCGACGAGGCGACGGTGGCGCGCGTCGTCGCCGCGGCCTTCCATGACGACCCGGTCGGCCGTTGGCTGGTCCCCGACGAGGAGCGCCGGCGCCGCCTGTTCCCGGAGTTCTTCCGGGGGCACGCCCGCGCCTTCATCGCCCACGAGGAGACCCACCTGGACGCCGCGGGCACCGGTGCCGCGCTGTGGCTGCCGGAGGGGCGCGAGCTCTTCGCCGACGCCGCGGCCGAGCGGGAGCTCGGCGCCGAGGTGGCCCGGATCCTCGGGGCCGACGCCGAACGCGCCTTCCGGCTCGACGAGATCCTGCACGCCCACGTGCCGGCCGAGCCGCACCTGCTGCTGCAGATCCTGGCGGTGGTGCCGGAGGCCCAGGGGCGCGGCATCGGCTCGGCGCTCATCCGGACGGTCCTCGAGCGGGCCGACCGCGAGGGCGTGCCGGCGTACCTGGAGGCCACGAGCGAGCGCAACCGCGCGCTCTATGAGCGGCACGGCTTCGTCTTCCGGGGCGCGATCCCGGTCCCCGATGGCCCGACGCTCCACGCCATGTGGCGGGAGCCCCGGTAGGGCTCAGCGCCGCAGCGCCGCCTCCCGCTCGGGGGGCGGCGCCGGCTCGGCCGCGATCAAGCGCACCTGGTCGAACCGGCTCGCCCGGGCGCGCACCCAGGCCAGCTCGCCGGCCAGGCCCTCGCGCAGGCCCACCCGCGGACGCCAGCCCAGGTCGCGGCGGGCGCGGGTCGTGTCCGCGGCGGTGTGGCGCACGTCGCCCGGCGCCGGGTCGCGCCGCAGCACCGGCACGGGGTGTCCGGCCAGCGCCGCCAGCTCGGCCATGAGCTCGGCCAGCGAGGCCTCCTGTCCGCCGCCGACGTTGTAGACGTCGGCCACCTCGGCGGCCATCGCGGCGCGCACCGTCGCCTCGGCGGCGTCGGTCACGTGGGTCACGTCGCGCGACTGGCCGCCGTCGCCCAGCAGCGGGAAGGCCGGTCCGCCGGCGAGCGCCTCGCACATGCGGCGAAGCGCCATGTCCGGTCGCTGGCGCGGCCCGTAGACGGTGAAGTAGCGCAGCCCGGTCACCGAGAGCCCGCCCGAGCGCGCGATCGCGGCGAGGCCCTCGCAGGCCAGCTTGGTCACCCCGTAGGGCGACCGCGGGCGCGTCGGCGCGCCCTCGCGGCAGGGCCGCTCGGCGGCGTCGCCATAGACCGACGACGAGGAGGCCCACACCACCCGCCGCGCGCCGGTCGCGCGCGCCGCCTCGAGCACGGCCTGGGTGGCGCCCAGGTTGTCGGCCGCGCAGCCGGCGAAGCCGGCGCCGAAGCTCGCCCGCACGCCCGGCTGCCCGGCGAGGTGGATCACCACCGGATGCCCGCGGAAGGCGCGCCCCAGGTCGGTCGTGAGCAGGTCGTCCTCCAGCAGGCGAAACCGCGGCTCGCGCGCCAGCGCCCCCAGGTTGGCCTCCTTCTCGGGCCGCCGGCCCCCCTTGAACGCGTCGATGCCGAGCACGCGAAAGCCCTCGGCCACCAGCGCCTCGGCCACCCAGGAGCCGATGAAACCGGCGCAGCCGGTGACGACGGCACGGCGGCTACCCGGCACGCCGGCCTCCGAGCGGCGGCGCGGCGCCGGCGCGGCGCGGCGGCACGAACAGCCCGCGCCCGAGGGGCCCGGCCCCGCCCTCGCGCCGCCACGCGAGCGCGGCCAGCGCCAGCACCGCGACGGTCCAGATCCCGTGCAGCACCCAGGTGGTCGTGGAGACGTGGAGGTAATCCGGCAGCACGAGACGGGCGAGCCGGTACAGCGGGGCCGTGGTCCGAGAGAGATCGACCGCGAACGCCAGGCCGCCCGCCGCGCCTTCCGCCGCGACCCAGGCCCAGGTGAGGACGCCGGCCGCGCCGGCGACGGCGGTGAGCGCGACCCGCGGCGCGGTGCGGCCGGCCCACCAGGCCACCGCCAGCACGGCCGCCGGCAGCACCACCACCAGCTGGCGGCCCGGGAACCACCAGCCCTGCATCGTCAGCGCGGCGAAGGTGGCCACCAGCCAGCCGGTCGCGAGCGGGGTCGCCAGGACGGCCCACCCCGGCGGCCGGCGGCGCGCCAGCGCGGCCAGCGCCGGCACCGCCAGCAGCCAGGCCGGCTGCCATGCCGCCAGGCCGAAGTCGCGGTCCACCAGCAGGCCCACCAGGCGCCGGCTGCGCCCGAGGTAGTCCGGGTCGCTCCCCACCACCGACAGCTCGCCGTCGGCCGAGAAATGAGAGCCCGACGCGTACGGGGTCCAGCCGCCGTAGAGAGCCCGGTGCGCCGCCAGGAACGCGATCCCGGCCGCCGCCAGGCCGGCGCCGAGGCGGAGTGCCGCCCCCCCGCGGCCCGCGCGCACCAGGCGCCACAGCCCGATCGCCGCCAGCACCGCCGCGACCGGCGCGTACTTGGTCGCGAGCCAGGGGAGGGCGACGATCGCCAGGGCCAGCGCGGCCAGCCCGCCCCGGCGGAGCGGGCCGGTGAGGGCGGCGATCGCGACCGCCACGCAGAGCCCCGCCGGCAGCTCGGGGTAGACCTGGGAGCCGTAGGCCGCCAGCGGCGCCGAGGCCGCGAACGCGCCGACCGTGACGGCCGCCGGCACCGGCGGCACCTCGAAGCGGCGCACCGCGGTCCAGACCAGCAGCGCCGCCAGGGCCCCGGCCATCAGCGCCAGCGCCAGCTTGGCCGCGACCCAGCCGCCGAGCGCCATCGGCAGCGCGAGCAGCGCCGGCAGCAGCGGGTCGTGGGGCTCGATCAGCCGTCCGTCCGCCCGCGGCGCCGCCTGCTGGGGCAGGTCCACCTCGTGGAACGGCCGGTAGCGCCCCGCGGCGAGCTCGTCGCTCACGTCCAGGTCGCCGTCCTCGGCCAGGCTGAGCGCGGTGATCAGGTAGTGCGGCTCGTCGGCGGTGGTCTGCCCGCCGTAGGCCCCCTTGGTCGGGATCCCCGCCGCGGCGGCCAGCGCCGCCACCAGGGCGACCGCCAGCATCGCGAGCCGCAGCCGGCTCAGCGCTCGTCGGGCCGGCTTCGCCGGCCCGCTCGCCGTCGCGAGAGCCGCCCAGGGGCGTCTCACGCGACTGCCCGCCCGCGCCGGATCAGGAGCAGCCAGGTGAGGACCCCCGAGACCGCCACCAACGCGAGCGCGGCCAGGCTCGCGTCGGCCCAGAAGGCGTCCTCGGCGGAGCTCCAGATCCGCGTCGCCAGGGTGGGGAAGCCGGCCGGCGCCAGCAGCAGCGTCGCCGGCAGCTCCTTCATCGCGGACAGCAGGACCAGGCCGGCGCCCGCCGCGAGCCCGGGCGCCATCAGCGGCAGCTCGATCTGCACCAGCCGGCGCAGCCGGCCGCGCCCGAGCACCCGCGCGGCGTCCTCGAGCGCCGGCGGGATGCCGGCCACCGCGACCTGGGCGGTCCCCAGCGCGAGCGCCCCGAAATGCAGCACGTAGGCGCCCACCAGCAGCGGAAGGGTCTGGTAGAGCGAGGCGAGGGGCTCGGGCGCGCCCAGGGTCCAGAAGACCAGCGCGAGCGCGATCACCAGCCCGGGCAGCGCGAACCCGCCCACGACGACCGCGTTCGCGACGCCGCCGGCGCGCCCCCGCCCGCGGGCGGTGAAGTAGGCGACCGGCAGCACCACCGCCACCGCGCAGGCGGCGGCGAGCAGGCTGGCGATCGAGGTGTTGATCGCCGGCTCGACGAGCTCGCTCGGGTTCGTGACCAGCGCGCCGGACCGCGAGGCGCCCTCGCCCAGCCCGCGGAGCGCCCAGTAGGCGAGCACGCCGACCGGGGCCACCAGGGCCAGGCCGACCACGCCGCCGACCAGGCCGAGCGCGCCGGCGCGCCAGCGGCCGAGCGGCACCACAAGGGCCCGGCCCTCGCGCCGCGGCGGCCCCGGCCGGCGCCGGGCGAGCCTGCGCTCCAGCGCCACGACGGCGATCGCCAGCGCTCCGAGGATCAGGCTCATCGTGATCGAGACCGGCGGGTCGATCACCCGGTTGGCGTAGATGGCCCGGGTCAGCGTGTCGTAGCGCAGCAGCTGCACCAGGCCGAACTCGCTGATCGTGTAGAGGAAGACCAGCAGCGCCCCGGCGAGCACCGCGGTCCAGGCCTGGGGGAGGACGACGGTGCGGAAGGTCCCGAAGGCGCCGCGCCCGAGCAGGCGGGCGGACTCCTCCATCGAGGGCGGCAGCGCCCGCAGCCGGGCCGCCACGGGCAGGTACACGTAGGGGTACGTCAGCAGCACGAGCACCCCGAAGGCGCCCCAGAAGCCGCTCACCGACCGCAGGCCGCCGATGCCCGTGACCCGCTCGAGCAGCCCCCCGCGCGAGAAGGCGGCGATCAGCGCGAAGGCGCCGATGAACGACGGGATCACCAGCGGCAGCGCGAGCAGCACCGCCCAGATCCGCCGGCCGGGGAGGTCGGTCCGGGCCACCAGCCAGGCCACCGCGGTGCCGAGCGCGGCGGCCGCGACGGCGACGCTGCTCCCCAGGATCAGCGTCCGCCAGAGCGGGCCCAGGGTGCGCTCGCGGAGCGCGTGCTCCCAGGCGGCGTCGCCCTCCGCGGCGCGGATGATCAGGTAGAGGAACGGTCCCGCGAAGGGCAGGGCGGCCGCGGCCACGAGGACCCGGAAGCCCACGCGGCCCGGCCATGCCTGGCGGGAGCCGCTAATCGAGCCCGCTCTCGGCGATCAGCCGCGCGGTGCCCTCCAGGTCGGCGAGCTGCTCCGGCAGGTAGTCCGGCGGGCGCAGCGCGTCCAGCGGGGGCAGGTCGCCGACCGGCGGGACGCCGTCGACCAGCGGGTACTCGAAGGTCTCCTCGGCGAAGTACCGCTGCGCCTCCTCCGTGAGCAGGAAGCGGACGAACTCCTCGGCCGCCTCGGGCTGGTCGGTTCCCTCGAGCACGCTCACGTTCGACGGGATCACCAGCGTGCCGACGTCGCCGTCGGCCAGCGTGTGGTTGCGGCTCGGCAGGCTCGGGTCCTCGGCCAGGAAGCGCTCGTTGTAGTAGTGGTTGACCAGGCCCATCGGCACCTCGCCGCGGCCCACGGCCTCCACGATCGCGTTGTTGTTGGCGTAGGTCGGCGAGTCGTTGTCGGCCATCGCGCGCAGCCACGCCTCGGCGCGGCCCTCGCCCTCCAGCGAGCGCATCGCGGTGATGAAGTCCTGGAACGAGCCGTTGGACGGCGCGAGCCCCACCCGGCCGCGGTACTCGGGCGCGGTCAGGTCGAAGACCGAGTCGGGCAGGTCCGCCTCGGCGACCATGTCCTTGTTGTAGACCAGCACCCGCTGGCGGCCGCTCACGCCGACCCAATGGCCGTCGGCGGCGTGGAAGCGCTCGTCGACCAGGTCGAGCACCTCCTGCGGGAGGCTCCGCAGCAGGCCCTCCTTGTCGAGGAAGGCGGCGGCGCCCGGGCTCTGGCCGAAGAAGACGTCCGCCGGCGTGCGGTCGCCCTCCTCGGCGAGCAGCAGGGCGAGGTCCGCGGTGTCCCCGTAGCGGACGTCGATCGCCGTCCCGGTCTCCTCGGCGAACTGCTCCAGCAGCGGCCCGACGAGGTTCTCGGTGCGCCCGGAGTAGATCGTCAGCGCCTCGCGGTCGCCGCAGCCGGCGAGCACGAAGCCGGAGCCGGCGAGGACCAGCGCGAACAGCAGCCCGGGCAGCGCGCCTGTGCGCACGGAAACCTCCAGATCGGGGACGGGCGTGAGTGTAAGGTGCGCCGAGGTTGAAGGTAAGGGACCCCTATCGGCCCGTGGGCGGGCCGTCCGATCCGTTCCCGCGCGGGATCCGGCTCGGTCCCGGCGCGCGACGGGCCGCGGTCGGGACCGGCGTCCTGGCGCTGGTCGCGAGCGCGATCTACATCGCGGTCTCGCTCGACCTCGGGGCCCTCGGCGACACCGCCGGCGAGGCCGTCCGGTCGCCGCTCGGCCTGCTCGGGGCGCTGGCGGCCTACACGCTCGCCTTCGCCATCCGCGGGGCGATCTGGAGCCGGGTGCTGCCGGGCCTCTCCTTCGGGCAGTCGCTGGCGGCGATCCACGTCGCGCTGGCGGGGAACCACCTGCTGCCGCTGCGGCTGGGCGAGCCCCTGCGGGTGGTGTCCGTCGTCCGGCGGGCCGGGGTGCCGGCCGGGGCGGCGACGGCCTCCACCGTGATGCTCCGCGCCGCGGATTTCCTCGCGGTGGTCGGGATCGCGGTCGCGCTGGGCCCGCACGTCGCGGACGACGTCGTGGGCGCCGGCCGCTGGGTGCTGCTGGGCGCCGCCGCCGCGCTCTGGATCGCGGGCACGATCTGGCTCACCTCGCTCGGGCGCCGGCGCGGGATCGCGGTGCGCGCCGCCGGGCCGACCGTCGCGGCCGCGGCCGTCGTGGCCTGGCTGCTCGAGAGCGCGGTGCTCTGGCAGGCGGCCTCCTGGGCCGGGATCGACCTGTCGCCGACCGAGGCCGCCCTGGTCACCGCGGTCACCATCGCGGCGCAGGCCGTGGCGATCGCGCCCGGCGGGCTGGGCACCTACGAGGCGGCGGCGACGGCCTCGCTGGTGGCCCTCGGCGCCGATCCGGGCGCGGCGCTCGCCGCGGCGCTGGCGGCCCATGCCCTGAAGACGGCCTACGCGCTGGTCGCCGGCGCGATCGGGCTCGCGCACCCCTCGCCGGGCCTGCTCGGCCGGCTGCGCCTGCCGCGCGCGCTGCCGCCGCGGCCGGTCTCCGCCGTCGCGCCCGACCCGGCGGCGCCCGTCGCGCTGGTGCTGCCGGCGCACGACGAGGAGGCGACGGTGGCCGACGTGGTCGGGAGGGTCCCGGCCACGGTGGCCGGCCGCCCGACGCTGACGATCGTGGTGGACGACGGCTCGGCCGACGGAACCGCCGCCGCCGCGGCGGCGGCCGGCGCCGAGGTGGTCGCGATGGGCGTGAACCGGGGCCTCGGCGCCGCGGTGCGCCGCGGCTTCGCCGAGGCGGTGGCCCGCGGCGCGGCGGTCGTGGCCTTCTGCGACGCCGACGGCGAGTACGCCCCCGAGGAGCTGGAGCGCCTGGCCGCGCCGATCCTGGCGGGCGAGGCGGACTACGTGGTGGGCTCGCGTTTCGCCGGCGAGATCGCGTGGATGCGCCCGCACCGGCGGTTCGGCAACCGGGTCCTGACGCGGGTCCTCTCGCTGGTCGCGCGCCGGCGG
>JAWVEV010000143.1:0-34010 GCA_033856535.1 Miltoncostaeaceae bacterium
GGCGTCGCCGCCGGCGGCGAGGCGGATCCAGACGTTCAGGACCCCGTCCACGGGCGCCAGCCAGGAGATCCGCGAGCCATCCGGGGACAGGCGCGTGAGGGCCCGCTCCGGGTTGTCGAAGAAGTGCCGGTGGGGGATCAGGGGGGCGCTCACGGGGGCGGATGGTAGTCCGCCGCGTTTGCCGTCCGCCCCCGCGGGCCATGATGGGGCATGGACGGATGGGTGCGTCAGTGCGCGCGGAGGGTTTGACCCCCGCCGGTCGCGCCCTCTACCATGCCGCGGTTGGCGTGGCGAAGGTGCCCGCGCGCCGCAAAGCATTTGAGGAGACGAGCTTGATCCGACGCATCGCCTCCGGGGATTCCCAGGGGGCCCTCCGCTGATCGCGCTCCTGTTCCCGGGGCAGGGCGGCCAGCAGGTGGGCATGGGCAAGGCGCTGGCCGAGACCTTCCCGATCGCTCGCGCCACCTTCGACGAGGCCAACGACGTCCTCGGCTACGACCTCGCCAAGCTCTGCTTCGAGGGC
The DNA here is from genome assembly GCA_033856535.1 of Miltoncostaeaceae bacterium. Classification (GTDB taxonomy): domain Bacteria; phylum Actinomycetota; class Thermoleophilia; order Miltoncostaeales; family Miltoncostaeaceae; genus JAWVEV01. The sequence goes on from JAWVEV010000143.1 coordinate 524, forward strand.
CCGGCCGCCGAGCTGATGGCCACCGACCGGACCCAGCCGGCCGTGCTGGTCACCTCCGTCGCCGCCTGGCGCGTCGCGAGGGAGCGGGGCTTCGAGGGCCACCTCACCATGGGCCACTCGCTCGGCGAGTACGCGGCCCTGGTGGCCTGCGGCAGCCTGAGCTTCCCCGAGGCCCTGCGCCTGGTGGTCGAGCGCAGCGCGGCGACCGGGGACGTGGTCAAGCTCCACCCCGGCCGCATGGCGGCGCTCCTCGGCGCCAGCGACGAGGACGTCGAGGCGCTCTGCCTCGAGGCCGGCGAGGTCTGGCCCGCGAACTACAACTGCCCCGGCCAGATCGTCGCCTCGGGCCTGAAGCACGGCATCGAGCGCCTGCTCGACCTGGCCCACGCGCGCGGCATCAAGGCCAAGCTGCTGAACGTCGACGGGGCGTTCCACTCCTCGGTGATGGCGCCGGCGGCCGAGCGCCTCAAGGAGACGCTCGCCAACGTGCGGATCTCCACCGGGTCGGTGCCCTTCCTGTCGGCCACCTCGGCGGCGCTGGAGAAGGGCGAGCGCCTCCGCTCGCTCCTCGCCCACCAGCTCACCGCCCCGGTGCGCTTCACCGCCGCCGTCCGCACCGCCCTCGACATGGGCGTCGACAGCTTCGTCGAGTTCGGCAACCGGCGGGTGCTGATCGACCTGGTGCGGCGGGTGCGCCGCGACGTGCAGGCCTTCCACGTCGGGACCCCCGACGACCTCCCGGCGGTGCTGGCCCTCGCCGGCCGCGGGGGGTGACGCCGGTCGCGCTGGTCACCGGGGCCAGCCGCGGGATCGGCGCCGCGTGCGCCGAGGGGCTGGCGCGGGCGGGGTGGGACGTCGGGATCACCTACGCGGCGGACCGCGAGGGCGCAGAGCGGACGGCCGAGGCGGTGGAGGGAACCGGCCGCCGGGCGCACGTGTGCCGGGCCGAGGCCCGCGAGCCGGGCAGCAGCGCGGCGGCGGTGCACGAGGTGGAGGCGGCCCTGGGGCCGCTGGACGCCGCGGTCCTGAACGCCGGCGTGACCCGCGACGGGATGGCGGTGCGGATGGTCGGCGAGGCCTGGTCCGAGCCGATCGAGGTGAACCTGGGCGGGACCTTCGAGGCGGCCCAGGCGGCGGGGGCCGGCATGGCCCAGCGCGGCGCCGGCAGCATCGTGGCCCTGGGGTCGATCGTGGGCACCCACGGCAACGCCGGCCAGGCCAACTACGCGGCCTCCAAGGCGGGCGTGATCGGGCTCGTGCGGGCGCTCGCCCGCGAGCTCGGGCCCACCGGCGTGCGCGTGAACGCCGTCGTGCCCGGCTACATCCGCACGCGGCTCACCGACGCGATCCCGGAGGAGGGCCGGCAGCGGATGCTCGACGCCACCGCGCTGGGCCGGTTCGGCGAGCCGGAGGACGTGGTGGGGCCGGTCGTCTTCCTCTGCTCGGGCGCATCGTCGTTCGTCACCGGCGCCTCGCTGGCGGTGGACGGGGGGATGCGGATCTGATGAGGCTTCTGTCGGCGCGCTTCGTCATGCTGCCCGCATGAGCGATCCCCGACGGGTGGTGGTGACCGGCGTCGGCCTCGTGAGCCCGCTCGGGATCGGCACGGAGGAGACGTGGCGGGCCGCGGTCGCGGGCCGCTCGGGCGCCGGCCCGATCACGCACTTCGACGCCTCGGAGCACCACTGCCGCATCGCGTGCGAGGTGGCCGGCTTCGTGCCCGAGGACCACATGGACCGCAAGTCGGCCCGCCGCATGGACCGGGTGAGCCAGCTCGCGGTGGCCGCCGGGCGGCTCGCGCTGATCGACGCCGGCCTCGACGTCGAGGGCGAGCGGGAGAGAGTCGGCGCGGTGATCGCCACCGGCGCCGGCGGCAACCAGACCTTCGAGGAGCAGCACCGCCTCTTCCTGGAGCGCGGCCCCGACCGGGTCTCCCCGCTGGCCGTCGCGACGATCATCGTGAACATGTCCGCCGGCTGGGTCTCGATGGCCCTGGGCCTGGGCGGGCCGATCAGCTGCCCGGTCACCGCCTGCGCGTCCGGCACCCACGGCGTGGGCGACGCGGCCGAGCTGATCCGCACCGGCGCGGCCCAGGTCATGCTCGCCGGCGGCAGCGAGGCGGGCATCACCCCCTTCACCATGGCCGCCCTCGACGCCACCCGGGCGCTCTCGCGGCGCAACGAGGACCCGGTCGCCGCCAGCCGGCCCTTCGACGTCGGCCGTGACGGCTTCGTCGCCGGCGAGGCCGGCGCGGTGCTGGTGCTGGAGGAGCTCGAGCACGCGCTGGCGCGCGGCGCCGAGCCGATCTGCGAGGTGCGCGGCTACGGGATGTCGGGCGACGCCCATCACGTGACCGAGCCCGACCCCAGCGGGCGCGGCCAGGTGCAGGCGATGCGCGCGGCGCTCCGCGACGGCGGCCTCGAGCCGGGGGAGATCGACTACGTCAACGCCCACGGCACCTCGACGCCGGCCGGCGACCCGGTGGAGATCGGGGCGCTGCGCCAGCTTGTGGGCGATGAGCGCGCGCGCGAGGTAATGGTGAGCTCGACCAAGTCGATGCACGGCCACGCGATGGGCGCCGCCGGCGGCCTGGAGGCCGCCCTGGCCGCGCTCGCGATCCGCGACGGCGTGGTGCCGCCGACGATCAACCTGGACGACATGGACCCCGCCTGCGCCGGCGTCGACCACGTGGCGAACGCCGCCCGGCGCGCCCCGGTGCGCGTGGCGCTCTCGAACTCGTTCGGCTTCGGCGGGCACAACGCGGTGATCGCCTTGGCGGCGCTCTGATGGGCGCCAACGGGCGCGTGCGGGTCGTCGTGACCGGCATCGGCGTGGTCTCCTCGCTCGGCATCGGACGCGAGGCGGTCTGGAAGGCCGCGACCGAGGGCCGCTCGGGTGCGCGCACGATCGCCAACCACGACATGGGCGAGAGCAAGGTCACGATCGGCTGCGAGGCGCACGACTTCGTGCCGGGCGACTTCATGGAGCACAAGGCCGCACGGCGCATGGACCGCTTCAGCCAGTTCGCCGTGGCCGCCGCCCGTCTGGCCCTGGACGACGCCGGCCTCGCGATCGCGGGCGACGGCGTCGGGGTGGGCACGGTCATCGCCAGCGCCGGCGGCGGGGGCGGCGTGCGCGAGAGCCAGCACAAGCTGATGCTCGAGCGCGGCCCGGGCCGGGTCTCGCCCTTCACGATCCCGGCCACGGTGGCGAACATGGGTGCCGGCCAGGTCTCGATGCTGCTCGGGCTGCGCGGGCCGGTGACCACGACCTGCAACGCCTGCGCGGCCGGCACCGACGCGATCGGCGCCGCCACCGCGATCCTGCGCCGCGGCGACGCCGACGTGATGCTGGCCGGCGGCGCCGACGCGATGCTCACGCCGTTCTGGGTGGCGGCCTTCGACGCCATGCGCGTGCTCTCGCACCGCAACGACGACCCGCCCGGCGCCCCGCGGCCGTTCGACCGCTCGCGCGACGGGTTCCTGATCGGCGAGGCCGGCGCGGTGCTGGTGCTCGAGCCGCTCGACGCGGCGATCGCCCGCGGCGCGACCATCGTCTGCGAGGTGGCCGGCTACGGCGCCAGCGCCGACGCCCACCACATCACCGACCCCGACCCCACGGGCGAGCCGCAGGCCCGCGCGGTGCGCGCCGCGCTGCGCGACGCCGGCCTGGCGCCCGAGGACGTCGGCTACGTGAACCTGCACGGCGGCGCCAGCAAGCCGGGCGATCCGGCCGAGGCGCGGATCCTGCACGCCGGGCTCGGCGCGGAGGTGGCGGAACGCACGGCGGTCAGCGCCACCAAGTCGATGCACGGCCACACGATGGGCGCCGCGGGGGCGCTGGAGGGCGCCCTCACCGCGCTGGCCGTCCATGAGGGGATCCTCCCGCCGACCCTCAACCTGACCGACCCCGACCCGGACTGCCTGCCGCTCGACCACGTGGCCGGGACGGCCCGGGAGACCCCGGTGCGCGCGGCGCTCTCGACCTCCTTCGGCCTGGGCGGCCACAACGCGGTGGTGGCGATGACGGCGGTGGAGCGGTGACCGCGCGCGCCGAGAAGGCCGTGCGCCTGGTCACCGCCTCGCTCATCTCGTTCGTGTTCGGGCTGCTCGCGGTGATCCTCGACAACCAGGCGTTCGCCTGGGTGGCGGTCGGGATCATCCTGGTGGCGATCCTGGCGGGGCCGGTGCTGGCGCCGCTGCTCCGGAACGCCCCGCGGGGCCGCCCCGGGCCGTGATCCTCCTCATCTCCTGCCCGGACCAACCGGGCATCGTCGCCCGGGTCACGGGGCTCCTCTTCGACGCGGGCCTGAACGTGCTCGACCTGGAGCAGCACGTGGAGGAGGGGAGCCTCTTCTTCATGCGCATCCACGCCGACCCGGCCGGGATGCGGATCACCTTCGAGGAGCTCGAGTACCGCCTGCGCGAGCTGATGGAGTTGCTCGAGGCCGACCTGCGGCTGCACGACCCGGGCGAGCGCCCGCGCGTCTGCGTGCTCGTGTCGAGCGAGCCGGCGCCGCTGCAGGAGCTGCTCAGCAAGCGCGAGTCGGGCGTCCTGAGCTTCGACCTGCCGCTGGTGATCGGCGACAAGGAGGACCTGCGGCCGCTGGCCGAGCGCTACGGCGTGCCGTTCCGGCACGCGCCGATGGACCCGAAGGACCGGCTGGCCGCCGAGGAGGCCATCCTCGGCCTGCTGGAGGAGGCCGGCGCCGACCTGGTGGTGCTGGCGCGCTATATGCGGATCCTCTCGGCGGGCTTCGTGGACCGCTACGCGCAGCGGATCATCAACATCCACCACAGCTTCCTGCCGGCCTTCAAGGGCAACCGCCCGTACCACCAGGCGTGGGAGCGCGGCGTGAAGATGATCGGCGCGACGGCGCACTTCGCCACCGCCGACCTCGACGAGGGGCCGATCATCGCCCAGGACGCCGTGCCGGTGACCCACCAGCACAACGTCGAGGAGATGATCCAGCGCGGCATGGAGGTGGAGCGCCGCGTGCTCGCCGAGGCCGTCCAGGTGTGGCTGGAGCGCCGCGTGATCGTCCACGGCCGGCGGACGGTGGTCTTCCACTAGTCGGCTCGGGTGCCGAGTTGGGGCCAGTCGGTACCCTGAAGAGATGAGCTCAACCGCCTCCGCGCCCGCCGTCGCCCGCCACGAGGGGGTCCGCGAGCGCATCGAGACCATCCTCGCCGAGCGGATCATGGTGATCGACGGCGCGATGGGCACCGCGATCCAGCGCTACGGGCTCACCGAGGCCGACTTCCGCGGCGAGCGCTTCGCCGAGCATCCGATCGACCTGCGCGGTAACAACGACCTGCTGGTGCTGACCCGGCCGGACGTGATCGGCGAGATCCACGAGGCCTACCTCGAGGCCGGCGCCGACATCCTCGAGACCAACACCTTCAGCTCGACCTCCATCGCGCAGGCCGACTACCGGATGCAGGACGTGGTCCGGGAGATGAACCGCGAGGCCGCCGCCCTGGCGCGGCGCGCCGCCGACGCCTGGACCGAGCGCACGCCCGACCGACCGCGCTTCGTGGCCGGCGCGATCGGCCCGACCAACCGGACGCTGTCGATCTCGCCCAGCGTGACCGACCCGTCCGCGCGCGACGTGACCTTCGACGAGATGCGCGACGCCTACGCCGAGCAGGTGCGCGGCCTGATCGAGGGCGGCGCCGACCTGCTCCTGGTCGAGACGATCACCGACACGCTCAACGCCAAGGCCGCGCTGATGGCGATCGAGCTGGTGGGCGACGAGACCGGGATCCGGCCGCCGGTGATGATCTCGGTGACGATCGTCGATCGCAGCGGGCGGACGCTCTCGGGCCAGACCATCGAGGCGTTCTGGATCTCGATCGCCCACGCCCGGCCGCTGTCGGTGGGGATCAACTGCTCCCTGGGCGCCGCCGAGATGCGGCCGTACATGGCCGAGCTCTCGCGCGTGGCCGACTGCTTCACCAGCTGCTATCCGAACGCCGGCCTGCCGAACGCCTTCGGCGACTACGACGAGACGCCGAGCGAGACCGCCGGCGAGCTCTCGGGGTTCGCGGGCGGCGGCCTGGTGAACATGATGGGCGGCTGCTGCGGCACCACGCCGGCGCACATCAAGGCGATCGCGGCGGCCGCCGCGGCGGCGGCGCCGCGGGTGCGGCCCGACCAGGAGCGGCTGACGCGGCTGAGCGGCCTCGAGCCGCTGGTGCTGCGCCCCGACGCCAACTTCCAGATGATCGGCGAGCGCACCAACGTGACCGGGTCGCGCCGCTTCGCCGACCTGATCCGGGCCGACGACTACACCACGGCCCTCGAGGTGGCCGTCGAGCAGGTGAACGGCGGCGCCAACCTGATCGACGTGAACATGGACGAGGGCATGCTCGACTCCGAGCGCGCCATGACGACGTTCCTCAATTACATCGCGACGGAGCCGGAGATCGCGCGCGTGCCGGTGATGATCGACAGCTCGCGCTGGACCGTGATCGAGGCCGGGCTGAAGTGCGTGCAGGGCAAGCCCGTGGTCAACTCGATCAGCCTCAAGGAGGGCGAGGAGGAGTTCCTCGAGCGCGCCCGCCTCGCCCGCCGCTACGGCGCGGCGATGGTCGTGATGGCCTTCGACGAGCTGGGCCAGGCGGACACCGCCGACCGCAAGGTCGACATCTGCAAGCGCGCCTACAAGCTCCTCACCGAGGACGTCGGCGTCCCGCCCGAGGACATCATCTTCGACCCGAACATCTTCGCGGTCGGCACCGGGCTGGAGGAGCACGCCGAGTACGCCCTGGACTTCATCGACGCCACCCGGCGCATCAAGGCCGAGTGCCCCGGCGCGCGCGTCAGCGGCGGCGTCAGCAACCTCTCGTTCGCCTTCCGCGGCAACGACGTCGTCCGCGAGGCGATGCACAGCGCGTTCCTCTACCGCGCGATCGAAGCCGGCATGGACATGGGCATCGTCAACGCCGGCCAGCTGATCGTGTACCAGGAGATCGACGAGACGCTGCTGGAGCACGTGGAGGACGTGCTCTTCAACCGGCGCGAGGACGCCACCGAGCGGCTGGTGGAGCTGGCCGAGCGGGTGAAGGGCGGTGCCTCGAAGCGCGCCGTCGACCTGTCCTGGCGCGAGGGGACGGTGGAGGAGCGCCTCTCCCACGCGCTGGTGAACGGGATCGTCGAGTACATCGAGGAGGACACCGAGGAGGCCCGCGAGAAGCTCGGCGCCCCCCTGCAGGTGATCGAGGGCCCGCTGATGGACGGCATGAGCGTCGTCGGCGACCGCTTCGGCGCTGGCCAGATGTTCCTCCCGCAGGTGGTCAAGAGCGCGCGCGTGATGAAGCGCGCGGTGGCCTACCTGGAGCCGTTCATGGAGGAGGAGAAGGAGGCCGCCCTGGCCGCCGGCGCGGTCGGGCGGCGCAACGGCACGATCGTGATGGCCACCGTGAAGGGCGACGTCCACGACATCGGCAAGAACATCGTGGGCGTGGTGCTGGGCTGCAACAACTACGTGGTGATCGACCTCGGGGTGATGGTGCCGGCCCAGACGATCCTCGACACCGCGGTGGAGCGCGACGCCGACATGATCGGCCTGAGCGGGCTCATCACCCCGTCGCTCGACGAGATGGTCGGCGTGGCGGCCGAGATGGAGCGCCGCGGCATGGACCTGCCGCTGCTGATCGGCGGGGCGACCACCAGCAAGCAGCACACGGCGGTGAAGATCGCGCCGGCCTACTCGAACAGCGTCACGCACGTGCTCGACGCGTCGCGGTCGGTCGGGGTGGTCTCGAGCCTGCTCGACGCCGAGCGGCGGCCCGTCTTCGAGGCCGGCGTGCGCGAGGATCAGCAGCGCCTGCGCGAGCTGCACGCCAATCGGCGCGAGCGCCCGCTGCACCCCTACGCCGAGGCGCTGTCGCGGCGGCCGGCGATCGAGTGGAGGGCCGAGGACGTGCCGGCGCCGGCGTTCATCGGCCGGCGCGAGGTGACCGACGTCGCGCTCGAGGACATCGCCCGCTACATCGACTGGACCTTCTTCTTCGCCGCCTGGGAGCTGAAGGGGAAGTTCCCGGCGATCCTGGACCACCCGACCTACGGCGAGGCGGCGCGCGACCTCTACGGCAACGCGACGGTCCTGCTCGACCGGCTCATCTCCCAGCGCAAGATCCGCGCCCGCGGCGTCTACGGCTTCTGGCCGGCGAACGCGGTCGGCGACGACATCGTGCTGTTCACCGACGAGGACCGGACGACCGAGCTGGTCCGGTTCCCGATGCTGCGCCAGCAGCGCATCAAGGCCGAGGAGAAGCCGCAGTACGCGCTGTCGGATTTCGTGGCCCCGATCGAGACCGGCCTGCCCGACCACATCGGCGCCTTCGCGGTGACCGCGGGCCTCGGCGTGGACGACGTGGTCAAGGCCTTCGAGGCCGAGCACGACGACTACTCGGCGATCATGGCCAAGGCCATCGCCGACCGGCTGGCCGAGGCCTTCGCCGAGCTGATGCACCAGCGCGCCCGCCGCGAGTGGGGCTACGGCGCCGGCGAGACGCTCTCCAACGAGGAGCTGATCGCCGAGCAGTACCGCGGCATCCGCCCGGCCTTCGGCTACCCGGCCTGCCCGGACCACCTGCCGAAGACCCGCCTCTTCGAGCTGCTCGACGCCGGCGAGATCGGGATGTCGCTCTCGGAGAGCCTGGCGATGCTGCCGGCGGCCTCGGTGAGCGGCCTCTACCTGGCCCACCCGCAGGCCCGCTACTTCGCGGTCGGCCCGGTCACGAAGGAGCAGGTGGAGAGCTACGCCGAGCGGATGGGCATGCCGGTGAAGGAGATCGAGCGGTGGCTGTCCCCGAACCTGGGCTACGACCCGGCTTGACCGTCGCCCGGCATGCATGCAAACTGCATGCATGCCGGTGAACGTCACCATCCGAAACGTCCCGGACGACGTCAGGGACGAGCTCGCCGCGCGCGCCGCCCGAGCGGGTCGGTCGCTTCAGGAGCACCTCCGGCGGGAGCTGATCGAACTCGCCGCTCGCCCGTCGCGCGACGAGTTCTGGGAGGAGATCCGCGCGCGCAAGGCCGCGGCCGGCACTCGCCTGTCGGCCGAGGACATCCTGGCCGACAGGGACGCCGACCGTCGGTGATCTTCGTGCCCGACGCGACCGCCGCGGTGGCCGCGCTGGTGGACGACGGACCGGTCGGCCGCTGGGCCGCGGAACTGCTCTCGACCGGCCCGCTCGTCGCGCCGCACCTTCTCCCCGCCGAGGTCGCGAACGTCCTGCGCCGCCGGGCGCTCGCGGGTGCCATCTCGGACGAGCGCGCGAGCGAGGCCCACGCAGCCCTCGAACACCTTGACGTGCGGCTCGTTCCCTACGAGCACGTTGCCGAGCGGGCCTGGACGCTCCGCGGTGCCGTCACCGCGTACGACGCCTGGTACGTCGCGGTCGCTGAGGATCTCGACGTTCCGCTGGTGACCCTCGATCGCCGACTGGCCCGCGCTCCAGGGCCACGTTGTGCATTCGAGCTTCCACCGCCGGCGTAGGCGCCCGCCCGGCTGCGACTGACGCGGCCGTCAGACGGCCTTTCCCGGAGGGGATGGCGGGAGCGGCGGCGTCGTCGGGTCGAAGAGGCTCTCGGCGACCAAGCCGCGCACCGCCGGCCCGCGCTCCACGAGCTGCCGGTAGCACGATCGAGCGTTGGCGCCGAGCGGGAGTCCCGGCTTGATGAACGGCAGGCCGGCCCATCGCGGCAGGCGCCTCACGACCGTCGCAAGGTCGGTGTTCAGGAAGACCGTGCGCCCGATCTGACGGGCTCCGCGCGGGCCGGCGCCGGTCACCTGGAGGGCGACGGCGAAGCCGGCGACGATCAGCATCCGGTCGCAGTCGCGATGGAACTGAACGACCTCGGCAAGCCGCGGGCCGCGCGCCTCTCGCGGCCCATCTACGAGCGCTGCTTCCGACGCAACAGGATCACGCCGATCACGCCGCCGACGGCGAGCGCGCCGAGCAGGAGACCCACCGTCTGAACGCTCTCTCCAGAGGCTCCGGTCTCCCACATCTGCCAAAGCGATGGCGAGAGGAGGAGGAGGCCTGGCACGGCGATGCGGATGGACAGCGGCGCCCCGACCTTCTGCAGCCAATGGACGACGAGGGCGGCCGCGAGGCCCAGCAGGCCACAGCCGATCGCGACCAGTTCGCTGGGCTCCGCGTCGATCAGGACGCCGATCCCTGCAACCAGCGACCCCAGCGCGGAGACGAGTAGGTGCGCGAACCGGCGCGTCGGCCGGTCGAGCGCCGGCCCTGCCTCGCCGCTCGTCACTCGCTGTCGGGGCAGAGCGGCTTCGGGACCGGGATCTTTAGCGGCGCCGGCAGGGTGCGCACGGTGGCGACGTGCTCCTGGGCGATGGTCGCGATCCGGCCCGTGCCCGGATCGATTTTGTACTGGATCCGGTGGTGTCGGCCGGTCTTCGGATCGCGCTCGCTGACCTCAAGCCGCGTGAGCGAGCCGACCGAGATCGGCGCAAAGGAGAGCGACCCGCGCACGGTGATCATCGGCTCCCGTGGGCTGCTCCCGGGCCGGCGGTACCAGCAGCGCTCGCCGCCGTATCGCTCGAAGTCGCCCGTCGGGGACCCGATGATGAAGCCCCGGTCCTTGCCGATGGCGAGGCTGACCAGCGCCCCCTCGATGAGCCCGCGCTTCAGGAGAAGGCGGTGCACCTGGATGCCCGGATACGTGGGGATCCGCAGCTCGACGCCCATGACCGGCCGCTTGGCGTAGTAGGCGTTGGCGAGGCGCGCCAGCGCGATGCCGGCGGCGTCGCCGGCGGGCGGGCCGGGTGCGGCGAGCGTCTGACGGACGGGCTGGCTCGACGCGCCGAGCGCCAGCGCGGCGCCGGCCGGTAGGAGCGCTGCTGCGGCGATGGTTGCGGCGGTGAGGATCCGTCGTGTCATCCAGGCTCCCGGCGAACGATGTCCCCGGTCGCCCGGAGTGGTTCGCAGAACGTATCGGCACGCCATGAGCCGATACGAGTCCGCGCAAGCACGCGCATCGTCTCGCGCCGTCTTCCAAATACGGGTAGCACCGCTGCCGATGGAGGACTTCTCCCAGGGACGTCGCCAACCGTTGAGCTCGCGGAGTGGCCTTGTCGTCGGCCTCGCCTTGGCCGGGGTCGGCCTCGGCTTCGTCCTCTTCGACGACGACCCGCAGCCCACGAGCTACGTCGGGATCTTCGTGGGCCTCTGCTTTGTTCTTCGCTCCGCAGTCCTCGCCTGGAGGGGTCGAGCGCTACGAATCGACCGCTCACCGGGAGAGCAGGCCGACTGACCCGCCGCGTCGCGTGATGTCGACCTGGCGGCGCGCCCGTCCCGGGAGGACTTCTGGGACGAGATCCGGGCTCTTCGGTCCGGGGGCAGGCCGTTTCAGGACGCCCGTCGACCCGCCGGCGATCGGTTGAGGCTCCCCGAGGCGGTGAAGCTCAGGGCGCCGGCATCGGGCGTGCCGGCTCAAGCGGCGGGGGAGTCGCGTGAAGAGGCTCGCGGCGAAAGGGCCGCGCGTCAGTCCTTGGGGGTTCGCCGCCCGAACCGCCGGCGCCGCCGAACCGCCTCCTCGAGCTCGCCCGCCGAGAAGGGCCCGGACGCCTGTCCGGTGGTGGCGAAGCGGTAAAGCACCAGGCTGAAGGTGTTCGTCACCGCGCTGAGCGTGACGAGGACCGCCGCTCCGAATGTCGCGCCGATGGCGATCAGGATGACCCCGGCGGTGAACGCGGCCTCGAGCAGCCCGATGCCGATCCCGACCACGATCCCGGCCGGCAGGCAGACCAGCATGAAGAGCGCCGTCAACCCGCCGATGCCGGCGGCCTGCTCGCCCCAGCGCTGGCGGAAGAGGCCCGCCGAACGCCGAAGCGTCTCTCGCGGCCCGAGACCCTCGAGGGCGAGGATCGGGATCGCGAAGAAGCTCACGAGCGTCCAGCCGGTGCCGAGGATCCAGCCGGCGATCCGCTCGCCGGCGCCGCCGGGGATGAGCTGGCGGAGGGAGTCCAGGATCGCGCCGACCCCCGCCGCGAGCAGCGCCCACCAGGCGATCGGGCCGATCCGGGTTCGCGCGACGGCGAGGCCCTCGCCGATCGAGGCCGGCCGGCCCTCCATGGTTCGGCAGACCATCGCGACGAAGGCGACGCCGAAGAAGCCGTTGACGAACCAGCCGGCGTAGGCGCTGAGGACGAACGCGAGGACGTACGGCCACGTGAGGCCGGGATCCCAGGGGCGCTCGCCGATGAGTCCGAAGCTCAACGCCGCGGCGCCGAGACCGCCGAGCATCCCGAGCGCGGGGAACAGCATGACGCGCGGGGCGGCGCGGACGAGGCCGATGCTCCCCTTCGCAAGTCGCCATCCACGACCGATGCGCGTCATGGTTCCGTTGCTGCCCACGTGCTGACCTCTCCACACTTTGGAGGAATCGTGTCTCGCGCGCGGGTGATCGTCTCTCGGGAGCGGGACCTGACGCCGTCGTTTCCGCAGATGGCCCGTCATCTGAGCGATCGATGCCGCCTCATCGGCCGGAGTCCTTCGCGGAGCCTTCGCCGGAATCGGGTACCAGAGGACACCGAGGCCGGATCGACCACGCGCGGGGTGGCATGCCGACGTTGGTGAAGCAAGTCGCGCTGCGCATCGGAGTCGTCGCGATCGCGACGGCCGTGGTGGCGCTGGGCCTCGCCTCGTACCTCGCGGATCCGGGCCTCAGCCCCCTCGCGGCCGTTGTCGTCGGCGTCATCGTGGCGGCCCTTTGGGCGCTCCGCGCCGCGCGCGCGGAGGTTGCTCGGCGGCGGGTCGAGTACGAGCAGCGACGGCGGATCCGCGAGCCGCTGGAGCCCATCCCGGGTACCGTTCCGAGATCTCGCGCACGCGTGGCGTCGTGGACCGAGCCACGTGGGGATTCATCCTCGGAGCGCTGGTGGCCTCTTGGTCTGACCTGTCGACCTCAAACTCGCTCGCCCTCTGGGCAAGCATCATGATCGGCGCGCCGGCGATCGGCGAGGCTGTCGAGGCCGTCCTGCGACGCCGCCGCTCGGTCTGAGACGCCGCCGGCGGGCCCTCGGCCCATGGGCAGACGGCGCCAGCGGGCCCTCGGCCCCGGCGGCGCCGGCGGTGTCTGCATCGCAGGTCATGTTCTCTGCGACGCAAAGTACTTGACGATCATGCGGCACGTCCTGCATCCTCCGCCGCATGGACGACTTCCGTGGGACCACGCTCCTCGCCGACCCCGACCGGCCGCCCGACCTCGGGCCGGTCGAGAGCCTCGGCATCATCCGGCGGACGATGGAGCGCGCCGCCGCGTTCAGCGCCATCCCCGGGTGGGGGACGGTGCTGATGGGCGTCACCGCGCTGGCGGCGGCCGCGATCGCCTCGCGGATCGACGACCAGGGCTGGTGGCTCGCCGTCTGGCTCGCCGAGGCGGCGCTCGCGGTGACGATCGGCGCCGTCACGATGGTCCGCAAGGCCCGCGCCACGCGCACCCGCGTGCTCGGGGCGTCCGGGCGGCGCTTCCTGCTCGGCCTCGCGCCGGCCGTCCTCGCCGGCGCGGTCATCACGCTCGCCTTCGCGCGCATCGACATGATCGAGTTCCTCCCAGGCCTCTGGCTCCTGCTCTACGGAAGCGGCCTGGCCGCGGGCGGCGGCCGATCGGCGCCGGCGGTGCCGCTCGCCGGCGCGTGTTTCATGGCCGTCGGCGCCGCCGCACTCTTCGCGCCCTGGAGCTGGGGCGACGCCTTCATGGCCGCCGGATTCGGCGGGCTCAGCATCCTCTTCGGCCTCGTCGTCGCGGTCCGCCACGGTGGGTAGCCGGGCCCCCCGCCCCGCCGCCGAGCGCGCCCGCGCCGGCGCCGCCCCGCCCCTCGACCCTCTCATCCACGAGCGGGTGCGTCTCGGGATCGTGAGCGCGCTCGCGGTGAGCCCGAAGCTCGCGTTCGGCGAGCTCACCGAGATCGTGGGGGCGACCGACGGCAACCTCTCCGCCCACGCGCGCAAGCTCGAGGAGGCGGGCTACGTCAGCTGCCGCAAGTTCTTCGCCGGCCGCCAGCCGCGCACGGAGTACAAGCTGACCCCACGCGGCCGGCGCGCGCTGGAGCGCTACCTCGACCTGATGGAGGGGCTCATCCGCACGGTGCGCCCCGAGCGGAACCCGGAGGACGCATGAACGGCGGCCCGGAGGGCCTGCACGTCGGGGTCATCATGGACGGCAACGGCCGCTGGGCCGCCCGCCGTGGCCGGCCGCGCCTGGCCGGCCACGCCGCCGGCGCCCGCGCCGCGCGCCGGATCGTCGAGGCGGCGCCCTCGCTCGGCGTGGGCGTCCTGACCATGTACGCCTTCTCGGCCGACAATTGGCAGCGGCCGGCGTCCGAGGTGAACGGCCTGTTCCGCCTCATCGCCCGCACCCTCCGCCGCGAGGCGGTCGCCTGCGCCCGCCAGGGCGCCCGCATCCGGGTGATCGGCCGGCGCGACCGCCTGCCGGCGCCGCTCCTCGCGGCGGTGGAGCGGGCCGAGGACGCAACTCGGGACGGCCGGCGGGTCGAGGTGCGGATCGCGCTCGACTACTCCTCGCGGGAGGCGATCGCCCGCGCCGCGCTGGCACTCGATCGCGACCATCGCCGGCCGGACGAGGCCCTGGACCTGGCCCTCGGCGGCCTGACCGACGGCGGCCCGGCCCGGCCGGTCGACCTGCTCATCCGCACCGGCGGCGAGCAGCGGCTGAGCGACTTCCTGCTCTGGGAGTGCGCCTACGCCGAGATGGTCTTCAGCCCGCTCATGTGGCCCGAGTTCACGCCGGCGGACCTCGCCGGCGCCCTGGCCGAGTTCGGGCGCCGCGACCGGCGCTTCGGCGCGCTCCCGGCCGCGTAGCCCGGGCTCCCGAGGTCCGTGACACCGGGCCTCTCGCACGCTCTACTGCGCGGGAGATGGGCAGCTTCCTGACAAGCAACCGCGCCGCAATCGCCGCGGTTGCCGGCCTCGCGACGCTCGCGGGCGCGGCCCTCGGAACGGCCCAGGGCCCGGCGCCGCATGAGTGCGAC
This sequence comes from Miltoncostaeaceae bacterium, assembly GCA_033856535.1. Taxonomy (GTDB): domain Bacteria; phylum Actinomycetota; class Thermoleophilia; order Miltoncostaeales; family Miltoncostaeaceae; genus JAWVEV01. Next base: position 15,555 of record JAWVEV010000143.1, read on the forward strand.
GCGGTGGGAGACGTGACGGCGGCGCGGATCGCCCGGGTCGCCGACCGCATCAGCGAGGACTGGAACGAGCGCCACCCGAAGCACGTCCGGGTGGTCCGGAGTACGCGACGGCCCGCCGTCGAGCTGGTGTCGGGAGACATCGTCTCGAGCGCAACTCCGGTCTACCTGGTGTCGATGACCGGCCGGTTCATCTCGACGAACGCACGCGGGCCCCGCGGGGCGATCAAGGTCGTGAGCGGTCGCTCACTGAGCATCACCCTCGGGACGCGGCGGCTCGACGTCCTCGACCTGTCGGTCACGAACACCCCGCCCAAGCTGGCCCCGCTGGGCTGCGTCACGAGCATCTGATCCGCGGACAATCCGCCGCCTCGCGATCGCCGGGGTCCGCATCGGCAGGCTCGCCCGCCCGGTCGGACCGGTGAGCGCGTGCCACTCGTCGCAGACGGCGGACACCGCCCGCACGGGTGCGTGATGTCTCGTGTGAGGACTGGCGACGACGCTTCACCGGTTGCTGTCCTCGGCGTCCGCGGCGTCAAACGGTGGCCCAAAGAAGTGCTACAGTCTGACGCACAAATGGCCGAGACCGTCGGGATTCGCGAGTTGCGGCAGAACCTCAGCCGCTACGTGGCGCGGGTCAAGGAGGGCGAAGGGTTCCTCGTGACCGAGCACGGCCGGGTGGTCGCGCGACTCGTCGGAGCGACCTCCGATGAGTACGCCGAGCTCGCCGCTCGCTTCGGCGCCACCGTTCCGGTCGAGCCGCTGGAGTCCATCGCCGCACGCCTGTCGCCCGCAAAAACGCCGGCCGGGACGACCGACGCCTTTCTGGCTGAGTCCCGTCGGGAGCCCGGCTCGGAGCGCTGAGTTGGCGCTCGTCTACCTCGACACGAGCGCTCTCGGTCGAGTCCTTCTGGGCGAGCCGGACGCGCCGGCGGTTCTCGCGGCGCTGCGCGAGTTCGACCAGCGTGTCGCGAGCCGGTTGGCACGCGTCGAGCTCCGGCGCCTTGGCCTGCGCACCGGACGGCTGGTCGAGGCCGACCGACTGCTGGCTGGCGTCGCCCTCCTGCCGCTGGATGACGAGACGCTCGCGGCCGCCGAGGTCGTGGAGCCGCCGGGCGTAGCCACGTTGGACGCTCTGCACCTGGTCACGGCGCTTCGTCTCGCGCAGGCGGGACTCCTCGACGCGGTGATGACATTCGATCGCACCCTCGCCGATGGGGCGGCGCGCCACGGTCTGAGGGTGATCGCTCCCACGAGCTGAGGCGCGGCGCCGGCTTCACGCCGCTCGTCAGCCTGCCGCGGCAGCCATCCGAGCCTCCTGCGCGTCGGCCAAGCCGAGCAGGGCGTCAAGCGCCGCCGCTCCCGTGCCCGTCTGGAAGACCGCCCCGACCAGCCTGCCGTGGGTCCATACGACGGCTGGGCCGCTGGGTCGTCCCTCCGCGTTCAGAGCCGTCGCGACGTAGGCGTCCGCGTGGTCGCCGACCTGCCGCGGAGCGGCGATGGCGCGAGGCCGGATGTCCATGAAGCGGGCGAGCGGCCGCGCCAGGCGGACGAGGCGCCGCGCGGCGGCCGGGCTCTCCGTGACGATGACCGCGCTCACCACGAGACCCGGGGATCCGTCTGCGGGCCGCAGCACCACGCCGTGGCCCGCGATGCGCCCCACCGGCCCGAGCGCGCAGAAGAGGCTCTGTGACATGCCTTCCTCCACGAAGCTGCCAAAGGACGAGGTCGTCGAGACGACGTGCGCGATCGAGAAGTCATTGGGGCCGAGGACGAGCCCCTCGGGGCCCGGGGTTAGCGGCGTCGGCGCGGTCGAAGGCGAGGCGGCGCCAAGCTGATCCGGACCCGACTGGATGACGACGACCCGACCGAGCCGGAGGTCGATGGTCACGGCAGCCTGGCTCAGATCGGAGACGAGCGGCACCCGAACCCGCCGTGAGCCGCGGAAGGGACGCCCGTCCTGGCAACCGCCCAGTCGCGGCCAGGCGAAGTCGCGGAGCGTGACCGGCCGCGGCCAGCCGACGATCGCGAACGCGCCGAACGTCCCCCGCTCGTCCTGGGCAGGACCGATGTCCTGCAGCGTGATGCGCTGGTCGCCGGCGATCCGGGCGAGGATCCGGTCCCGGGCCATGATCCGACGGGCGAGCGTCACCTGGGCGGGCGAGAGCGAGAAGCGCCGCCGGGCCGCGGGTGTCGGGGCGGGGGCTCGCAGATCGCTGCGAGCCAGCAAGAGACGCGTCTCGAGGGCGCCGAGCTCCTCGCGGGAAGCGCCCGCGCGACGCGCTGCGGACAGGCCCCGCTCGAGCTCACGCACCGCCGGCACGAGGCAGCGGCGCTGCGCCGTCGACCCCCGCACCATCGACTGGCACCGCGCGTAGCGGTCGGCGAAGGGAATCAGCTCCGGCCGGGCGGCCGCACGGGAAGTGGGGAACCCGACCGCGGCCGCGGGGCTGTCGGGGCGCGCGACGAAGACGATGACGGCGATCGCCGCGAGCAGAGCGACGACCATGCCCGAGGCGGCCGGACGTCGGAGGCGCCGGTGAAGCTGTTCCCGATCCCGCAAGCGCCACCTCGTCGACCGCCGAAAGTGTTCGGAAGTGTTGGGTCATCGGGAGACCCGGTCAACGCGAACGGTCGCGTCGCCGCCGGCCCGCGGGTCTGAGCCCGGGGCCGGCGCCGGCGAAAACCCTCTAGACCGTGCGGCTTCCCCGCGGGACCCGGCTGCGCCGCGACGCGCCCTCGGTCTCCGGAGCGGGGGTGACGGTCGCGCTCACGGCGGACCGGCTTCCCCGGGGGACCCGGTTGCGCCGGGGCGCGCCCTCGGTCTCGGGGGCCGGGGTGCCGGTCGACCGCTGGCGGGTCGGCGCGAAGACCGAGCCCCGCCGGCGCGAGGTGTAGACCACCCGCGGCGCCACGGCGTCGTACCCGGTCTCGGCCCAGGCCTCGTCCAGGCCCAGGGCCATCGCGATGCGGCCCACCTCGTCGACCTGGTCCGGCAGCACCAGCGTCACGGCGCGGCCCTCGCGCCCGGCGCGGGCCGTGCGGCCCACGCGGTGCGTGTAGGTGTCCCGGTCGTTCGGCGGGTCGTAGTTCACGACCAGGCCGATGTCGTCCAGGTCGATGCCGCGCGAGGCCACGTCGGTCGCAACCATCACGCGCGGGCGGCCGTCGGTGAAGCGGCGGAGGGCGCGCTCGCGGGCGGACTGGGTCAGGTCGCCGTGCAGGGCGCCGGCGCCGACCTTCTCCTTCGACAGCCGCTCCGCGACGCGAGCCGCGCCGCGCTTGGTGCGGCAGAAGACGAGGACGCTGTCCTCCTCGTCGGCGATGAGGGCCATCAGCGCCTCGAGCTTGTCATGCGAGGTGGTGGCCACGAACGCGTGCTCGAGGCGCATCGACAGGGAGTCCTCGGACCCCTTGGCCTCGTTCAGCCGGAGCCGGGTGGGGGAGCGGGTGAACTCCGCCGCCACGCCGCCGACCTCGCCGTCGAGCGTGGCCGAGAAGAACATCGTCTGGCGGTCGGCCGGGACCCGGCGCACGATGTCGCGCACCTGGGGCAGGAAGCCCATGTCGAGCATGCGGTCGGCCTCGTCCAGGACGAGCGTCTGCACGTCGTCCAGCGACACCAGCCGGCGCCGGACCAGGTCGAGCAGCCGGCCGGGCGTGGCCACCAGCAGCTCGGAAACGGCAGCCGCCTTCGCCTGGGCGGCGATGTCCATGCCGCCGTAGGCGACGGCCACCCGGATGCCGCGGGCCGCGGCCAGGGCCCCGAGCTCGTCCTCGATCTGGCTGGCCAGCTCGCGGGTGGGGGCCAGCACGAGGGCGCCGGGGCGCGCGCCGCCGGGCTCCAGCATCTCGATCATGGGAAGGCCGAAGGCCAGCGTCTTGCCCGAGCCCGTGGGCGACTGCACCATCACGTCGCGGCCGTTCAGGACCTCGCGGACCACGAGGGTCTGGACGGGGAAGGGGGTCTCGATGCCGCGGGCGGCGAGCGCCGCGAGCACGCGGTCGCTCACGCCGAGGTCGGCGAAAGTGGTTGATTCGATGGGGTGTGTCTCCTTGCGGCGTCGTGCCGCGGATCGGTCGGGAGTCCGCCGATTACCGCGGGCCGATGCCCGGGGCCGAGACGTTCTCCCCAGCGGGCGGCCGAGTGCCGTCCCGCGCTGCTCATTCCGGGCGGCTCGCGACGGCGATCGCCGACGGGAGGCTCCGGAAGTTGCGGCCATGGTAGCCGGTTTTCCGCGGATCGCCGCATGCGGCGCCGATCAGAGGTCGAACTGCTCCTTGGCGAGGGCCAACCGGGCCTGGCGCGCGCCCTCCACCAGGGCGGCGAGCTTGGCCTCGACCACCTCCGCGGGGAGCAGGTGGAGCCCCGGCGTCGCGACCGCCCAGAGCGCGGAGGCGGTCCCCTCGCGCGCGGCGCGCAGGATCGCGCGGCCCACGTCGTTGAGGTCCTCGACCGCCGGATCGGTCCCGACGACGGCCGGGATCAGCGCCTCGTCCGGCCCCAGGCGGTAGACGCCGTCCGGCACGTAGCCGGAGGTCTCGACGATCCGGCAGCCGGCGAGGTCCAGCTCCAGCGGGTCGCCGCCGATCCCCTTCACGGGCCGGTGGGGCACCTCGGCTCGAGCCGCCGCCCAGCTCTCGGGCGTGTCCGGAGACGCGCCGCTGGCCACCACGTCCAGGCCGATCCGCTCCAGCCGGGAGGCCCAGCCGGTGCCGCCGGGCAGCCCGCCCAGGGCGATCGTGGGCAGCACGGGAAGCTGGATCCCCAGCCGGGCGAGCTCGTCGCGGCGCATGGCGCGCGACGCTACCGGACGGCCGCGGCCCTCGGCCGCGCGGATGGCCCGAGGGCCTTCACACCGCTTCACATCTCGGCCACAAGACCTCTACCGAGCGTCAACCGACCGTTGCTACCGTGGCCGCTCCCGTCGCAGGAGGTGCTGAGGATGACCGGTCACGCGACCCTCGAACGTCCCCGCCGCGCGCTCCGCGCGCGCCCCGCGGAGGAGGCGGCACTGCGCCGCGTGTCGGCGTTGCTGCGCGCCGAGGCGGCCGAGCTGGACGCCGGCTGCTGGCTCGCGCGCCACCTCGAGGTGGACGTCGAGGACCTCCGCGTCTGGGGCCCGCGGGTGCTGCCCGAGCTGCAGGCGCTGATGAGCCCGAACGGCGCCCGCTTCGCGGACCCGTGGGCGGCGCGGCCCGCTCCCTGCCCGCTGCAGCCCGTCGAGGAGGCCGCGCTGCGCCGCATCGCGGCCTGGATGCGCGCCGAGGCGGCCGAGCTGGGAGGCACGCCTCTGGCGCGCCGGCTCGACGGCTGGGGCGTGAGGTTGTCGCTCGAATGCAGCGAGCTCGCGGCCTGATGCCGGCGTAGGTTGGGGGGCGTGACCCGCCCCCCGGCCGACCCGCTCCAGCTCGCCGACCTCCTCGCGCCGGACGGGCGCGGCGTCGCCTGGTCGGCGACCAGCGCGGACCTCAACGTGAACCTCGTCGTCTGGCCGCCGGCCGGCGGTGTCGACGCCCACGTCAACGCCGAGCGCGACGTGCTCTGGGTCGTGCTCGAGGGCTCCGGCGAGGTCGCCATCGACGGCGTGGCCCACTCCGTCGCCGCCGGCTGGGCCGCCCTGGTGCCCAAGGGCGCCGAGCGCGCCCTGCGCGCCGGCCCCGAGGGCATCCGGTACGTCTCGGCCCACCTGCGCCGCCCCTCGGGGATCGCACTGGGCTGAGAGCCCCCCTCCCCGGGCTACCATCGCGCGATGGAGCGCGCGGGGTGGCTGAAACGGGTCGGTCCCTGGGTCGGCATCGGCACCAGCCCCGCGGCGATGATGATGGGCGGCGGCGTCACCCAGGGGCTCCAGGGGGCGACCCTCCTCGCGGTGCTCGTCGTGGGCTCCGTCCTGCTCACCGGCCTCGCCCTGGCCCAGGGGCTCCTCGGCCAGCGCACCGGTCTCCCCCTGAACGCGCTGGTCGCCGGCCCGCTCGGCGAGCGCGCCAGCCGGCGCACCGCCTCGATCGTGATGCTCGCGATGATGCTCGGCTGGTTCGGGCTGAACACCGGCGTCGGCGGCTCCGCGCTCGCCCGGCTGCTCGGCCTCCCCGATCCGGCCGGGATCGTGCTCTTCGCTCTCCTGCTGCTGGCGGTCGTCTGGCGCGGCATCGGCGCGCTGTCCATCTCCGCGCTCATGGCCGGCTGCGCGACGGTCGTCCTCGCCGTCTACGGCCTCGACCGGGCCTTCGACCACAGCGATGTCGCGCTCTCCGGCCCGAACACCGCCACCGACCCGACCGGCGTCCTCGCCGGCGTCGCGATCGTGATCGGCTACGGCGCCGCGTTCGCCCTGCGCACGCCGGACTTCACCCACGACCTGCGCCGGCCGCGCCAGGTGGTCTGGTGCGCGCTCGCCGGCCTCATGATCCCGCTGATCGGCTTCGCCATCGCGGGCGCGGCGCTCCAGGCCGCGACCGGCACCTGGGACCTCGCCGATGTTCTGCGGGAACTGGGCAGCCCGAACGTCGCGTACCTCTTCGTCGCGCTCGGCTGCACCGGGTCGGTTCTCACCAACCTGTACTCGGGCGCCCTCTCGGTCACGCACGCCGTCCCCGCGGTCGGCCACCGGCCGGCGCTCGTCGCGGTGGCGGCGGCCGGCGGCGCGCTCGCCGTGGCCGGTTTCGCGGATCTGATGCTGCCCTATCTGACCCTGATGGCGCTCGCAGCACCGGGTCTCGTCGTCGTATGCTGGGCCCACGCCCTCTGGGGCCGCCGGGCGCCGTCCGGCTGGAGCCCGGCCGGCCTGGGTGCGTGGATGCTCGGCGTCGCCGCCGGCGTGTCACTCCACCTCGCCGGCTCATGGCTCGCGCTGCCGGCGGCGGTCGCGGTCCCCGCGTTGGTCTACGGCCTCGCGGGGCGCGGTGGCGAGGGCGAGCGCAAGGAGGGGCGATTCTTGGATCCGACGGTCGAGGAGAGCAGAAGTTGAGCGAAGACACTGGACGGCGCGGGCCGGTCGGGCTCTCGGAGCACGGCCTGGCGCCCGCCGGGGCGGTCTGGTGGAACCCGGTTGCGGAGACGCTGTACGAGCAGGCGCTGGCGCGGGGTGATGCGCAGCTGGCCGAGGGCGGCCCGCTGGTCGTATCGACCGGCGCGCACACCGGCCGGGCGCCGAAGGACAAGTTCCTCGTCCGCGAGCCGGGCAGCGAGGACCGCGTCTGGTGGGGGCCCAACCAGGCCATCGAGCCGGACAAGGCGGCCTCCCTGGCCGCGCGCGTCCGCGCGCACCTGTCCGAGCGGGATGACCTGTACGTGCTCGACGCCTTCGCCGGCGCGCATCCGGACCACCGCCTGCCGCTGCGGGTGGTCTCCGAGAGCGCGTGGCACACGCTCTTCGCCCAGTGCCTCTTCATCAACCCGAGCGACGACGAGATCGCGGTCCACCGGCCCCAGGCGCTCGTGCTGCACGCGCCGACCTTCAAAGCCGATCCCGAGACCGACGGCACCCGGATGCCGAACTTCGTGATCCTCGACCTCAGCAAGTCGGAGATCCTGATCGGCGGCACGGCCTACGCCGGCGAGATCAAGAAGGCGATCTTCACCCTGATGAACGACCGCCTGCCCAACGAGGGCGTGCTGCCGATGCACTGCTCGGCCAACGTCGGCGCGGACGGCCGCTCGGCGGTCTTCTTCGGCCTCTCGGGCACGGGCAAGACCACCCTCTCGACCGACTCCGAGCGCCCGCTGGTCGGCGACGACGAGCACGGCTGGGCGGACGACGGCATCTTCAACATCGAGGGCGGCTGCTACGCCAAGGTGATCGGCCTGTCGGCCGAGGCCGAGCCCGAGATCTTCGGCACCACCCGGATGTTCGGCACGGTGCTCGAGAACGTCGTCATGGACCCGGACACGCGCCGGCTCGACCTCGAGGACTCCTCGCGCACCGAGAACACGCGCGCCGCCTATCCGCTCGAGTCGATCCCGAACGCGCTGCCCGAGAAGCGCGCCGGGCACCCGACCTCGCTGGTCATGCTCACCGCCGACGCGTTCGGCGTGCTGCCGCCGCTCGCGAAGCTCTCGCCCGAGCAGGCCATGACCCAGTTCCTCGCCGGCTACACCGCCAAGGTCGCCGGCACCGAGGTGGGCGTGAAGGAGCCCGAGGCGACCTTCAGCGCCTGCTTCGGCGCGCCGTTCCTGCCGCAGCCGCCGACGGTCTACGCCGAGCTGCTGCGCGAGCGCCTCGAGAAGCACGGCGTCACCGCCTGGCTGATCAACACCGGCTGGACCGGCGGCGCCTACGGCGTCGGCAGCCGGATGCCGATCGCGGCGACCCGCGCGATCGTGCGCGCGGCGCTGTCGGGCGACCTCGACGACGCGCCCACCCGCACGGACCCGAACTTCGGGTTCGAGGTCCCGCTCGAGGTGGAGGGCGTCGACCCCGCGCTGCTCGACCCGCGCGGCACCTGGGCCGACCCGGACGCCTACGACGCCGCGGCCGCCGACCTGGCGGCCCGCATCGCCCAGCAGGCCGAGAAGGTCGGCGGGGCGGGGGTCGCGAGCTAGCCTCGCCGTCGGGGGGGGCGGCTCCGGTCGCCGCCCCCCTTTTCTCTATCTGCCCTCGAACTCCGGGGGCCGGCGCGCCCGGAAGGCCTCCAGCGCCTCGCGGTGATCGGCGCTTCCGAATGCCCGCTCGCGCCACTCGGCGGCGATCCCGGCCACGTCGCCGTCGCCCTCGATCGCCCGGATGACGGCCCGCGTCCCCTCGATCGCCAGCGGGGCCGCCCGCCCGATCTCCTCGGCCGCGCGCAGGGCCGCCGGCCAGAGCTCCTCGGCCGGAACCACCTCGTCCACCAGGCCGAGCGCCAGCGCCTCCGCGGCCTCCACCGGCCGGCCGGTGAGGAAGACGCGCCGGGTGCGCGCCGGCCCGAGCGCCGCCACGAAGCGGCGCAGGCCCTCGGGCGAGTAGACCACCCCGAGCCGCGCCGCCGGCATCGCCAGCCGCGCGCCCTCGCGTGCGATGCGGAAGTCGCATGCCATGGCCAGCTCCAGCGCGCCCCCCATGACGGTCCCGTTTACCACCCCGATCACCGGGCGCCGGCAGCCCGCGATGGCGCGGGCGGCCTCGCCCAGCAGCCGCTCGCCGTCGCGCACCCGGGCGGCGAGCTCGTCGACGGTCCCGTCGGCCAGGTCGAGCCCGGCGGAGAAGTGGCGCTCGCCGGCGCCGGTCAGCAGGACGGCCCGCGCCGCGGCGACGGACGGCCCTTGCAGCTCGCTCGCCAGGGCGGCCAGGATGCCGGGGTCGAGCGCGTTGGCCCGGGCCTCGTTGGCGATCCGAAGGACGCGGGCGCCGGCCTCGTCATGCGCGTCGAGCCGGCCGGATGAGGGGGTGGGCCCGGGTGTCATCGGTGATGGTGGTGGGGGCGGGCGCCGTCGGCTCGTACTACGGCGCGCTGCTCGCCCGCGACGGGCACGAGGTGACGCTGGTCGCGCGCGGGCCGCATCTTGACGCCCTCCGGGAGCGGGGGTCGGTCGAGGTGGAGGAGGCCGACGGGTCCGTCTGGCGCGCCCCGGTGCGGGCACTCGCGTCGCCGGCCGACGCCGGCGCCCCGCCCGACCTCGCGATCCTGACGGTCAAGTCGCACCACACCCTACCGGCGGCCCGCGCGCTGACCCCCGCGCTGGCGCCCGAGACGCTGGTGCTCTCCCTGCAGAACGGGGTGGACAACCCCGAGCGCGCCGCGCCGGCCCTCGGCGAGGGCCGGGTCCTGGCCGGCATCGCGTTCGTCGGCCTCTGGGTCTCGGCGCCCGGCCGGGTGCACCACCAGGCCGAGGGCTGGGTGAAGGTGGGCGACCCCCTGGGCGGGATCACCGAGCGCTCGCGGGCGCTGGCCGCGGTCCTCGGCAGCAGCTGGGAGGTGGTGCTGAGCGAGGACATCGTCCGGGACCAGTGGCACAAGCTGCTCTGGAACATCGGCTTCAACGCGCTCTGCGCGATCACCGGCGCCACCGCCGGCGAGGCCCTCGCGACCCCGGAGACCCGCCTGCTGGTGCGCGAGGCGATGGAGGAGGCCGCCGCCGTGGCCCTCGCGCGCGGCGTCCGGCTGACCCGGGAGGACATCGACGAGATGGCCGCCGACAACCCCCAGCTGCGCGACTACCGGCCCTCCACCGCCCGCGACCTCGACGCCGGCAAGCGGCTGGAGCGCGAGGCCCTCACCGGCTTCGTGATGCGTCAGGGCGCCCTCGCCGGCGTCCCCACCCCGGTCAACCGGGTCCTCGACGCCCTCCTGGCCCTGCAGAGCGACCGGCGGGCCGCCGCGGCCTAAGGCCCGAGGGCGGCGTCGTCCAGCACCCGCTCGACGATGTCGTCGAAGCTGAGGCCGGCGGCCTCCGCCGCGCGCGGCAGCAGGCTGGTGTCGGTCATTCCCGGGATCGCGTTGATCTCGAGCACCCACAGGCCCCCGTCGGCGTCGAGGATCATGTCGACCCGGCCGAAGCCGCGGCAGCCGAGCGCCCGGTAGCAGTCCAGCGCGATCCGCCCCGCCTCGTCGGCGACGTCGGCCGGCAGGTCGGCCGGCGCGCGCAGCTCGGTGAGCCCGGGCGTGTAGCGCGCCTCGAAGTCGTAGAACTCGCGCCCGACCGTGACCGGCTCGACGGCCGGCAGGGCCCAGGGGTCGCTCGTGCCGAGCACCGAGACCGCCAGCTCGCGGCCGGCCACGAAGCGCTCCAGCAGCACCCGGTCGTCGTAGGCCAGCGCGGCCATCAGGGCGGCCGCGACGTCGCCCGGCTCGTGCACCACGCCGATGCCGAGCGCCGAGCCCTGGCGCGCCGGCTTCACCACCAGCGGGAGCCCCAGCCGCTCGACCATGTCGGGCAGCGCCTCGGCCGCGCCGAGCTCGCGGAAGGCGTCCTGGCTGAAGGCGTAGGCGGGCGGGGTCGGCAGGCCGGCGGCGGCGAAGTGCGCCTTGGCCACGACCTTGTCCATCGAGCGCTCGCACGCCAGCACGCCCGAGCCGGTGTAAGGGATCTCGAGCACCTCCAGCAGTTCCTGCACCGTGCCGTCCTCGCCGCCCTTGCCGTGCAGCGCGATGAAGGCGGCGTCCGGGCGCTCGGCGCGCAGCGTGCGCACCATGTTCCGGTCGGCGTCCACCGACAGGACGTCGTGGCCGAGCCGGCGAAGCGCCGACTCGACGTTGCCCCCGGAGCGCAGGCTGATCTCGCGCTCGAGCGAGCGGCCCCCCTTCAGCACGGCGACGCGGCTCATGCCCCTCCCCCGAACGCCTCGTGGTTCTCGACCATCTCCTGGACCGCCGTCCCGAGCCGGCGCACGCCCTCGCTGATGCGGTCCTCCGGGACGCCCGAGAAGTTCAGGCGCATCGAGCGCTGCCCGCGGCCGTCGAGGAACGCCGCCCGGCCCGGCACGAACGCCATCTCGCGGCGGGTCGCCGACGCCAGCAGGTCGGTGGTGTCGAAGTACTCGGGCAGCGTCGCCCAGACGAAGAGGCCCCCGTTCGGCCGGGTCCAGGTGGCGTCGGCCGGCAGCTCCTCCTCCAGCGCGCGCAACATCGCGTCGCGCCGGCGGCGGTACATGTCGTTCAGCCGCGTCACGTGCTCGCGGTAGTCGTAGCGGCGCATGTACTCGACCACGAAGCGCTGGCCGATCGTGGAGGAGCAGAGGTCGGCGGCCTGCTTGCCCAGGTTCATCTTGCGCAGCACCGGCGGCGGCGCGGCCACCCAGCCCACGCGCAGGCCCGGGGCCAGCAGCTTGGAGAACGTCGAGAGGTAGATCACCCAGCCGGCGCCGGCGTCGAGCTCGTAGAGCGTCGGCAGCTGCTCGCCCTCGAAGCGGATCTGGCCGTAGGGGTTGTCCTCGACGATCAACAGCTCGCGCTCGTGGGCGATCCGGATCAGCCGCTCCCGGCGCTCGCGCGACATGGTCACGCCGGCCGGGTTGTGGAAGGTGGGGATCGTGTAGAGCAGCTTCGGCGAGCGCTTCTCCTTGGCCAGCGCGTCAAGCGTCTCCTCGAGGACGTCGATCCGCAGGCCGTCGTCGTCCATCGGGACGTGCCGGACGTCGGCCTCATAGGTGGTGAAGCAGGGCACCGCGCCGGGGTAGGTCGGGCCCTCGGCCAGCACCACGTCGCCCGGGTTCACGAAGGTGCGGATCGACAGGTCGATGGCCTGCTGGCCGCCGCTGGTGATCATCACGTCCTCGACCCGCGCCGGCGCGCCCTCGTTGCCCATCACCTGGACGCAGAGCTCGCGCAGCTCCATCAGGCCCTCGGTGGGCCCGTACTGGAGCGCCGCGGTCAGGTGGTCGCGCGAGACCACCTGCATGATCTCGTCGTAGATGTGGGTCGGGAACGACGCGGTGTCGGGGAGCCCCGTCGCCAGCGAGATGATCTCCGGCCGCTCGGCGAGCGACATCATGTCCCGCATCGCCGAGGACACGATGCCGGCCGCGCGCGAGGCGAAGCGCGCGTCATAGCGCGCCGAGTCCACCGGCTCGAGGGCCGTCTCGGGGGGTCGCGTCCGGGTCTCTTCGGCGTCGGCGGGCGAGGTCGCTCCCTTGGTCGGCGCGCCGTACGAAGCACTCAGTCTAGGCCGCCCGGCGACGGCGGACCCCGAAGGGGCCTCTGGTACCATCGCCGCCAGTGCCGACCCGGCCCGCCGCACCCGCGCCCCGCCCTGCGACGGCCATCCTCCGGGTGCCCGATCCGCGGCGCGCACGGCCCGGCGACTGGGCCCAGCTGATGCGCTTCTGCTGCGTCGGCGCCTCCGGGTACGTGGTCAACCTCGTGGTCTTCGCGTTGCTCCTGCACGGGGCCAACGCGCACCACATCCTGGCCGCGCTGGGGTCCTTCGCCGTGTCCTGGTCGACGAACTTCGTCTTCAACAAGTACTGGACCTTCAAGCGCCACGAGCTCCCGGCGCACCTGCAGGCGCTGCGCTACCTGGCCGTGAGCCTGGTGGCCCTCGGGCTGGGGCTGGTCGCGCTGGAGGGCCTGGTCAGGGCCGGCGTCGACGCGCTGCCGGCCCAGGCGATCGCGATCGCGCTGGCCGTGCCCGTCAACTTCCTGCTCAACCGCCGCTGGTCCTTCCGCTGACCGGGGGTAAGGGCCTGTCAAGAAACGTGACGGTCGTGCGGCTGGCGAGCGAAAACCGAGCGATCCGCCCCGCCCCTCCCTTGGGTCAGTGCCGGGCGCACGGCCCATCGAGGGGCGGGGCGGAGGGCGACGGTTTGCAGCCGCCAGACGCCCGAGCGGCCTTCTTGACAGGCCCTTAAGCGCCGTGACGCCGATCCGGTCGCCGCGCGCGCGGGCTCTCCTCGCCGCGCTGGCGGCCCTGGTCGGCGCGCTCGCGCTGCTGGCGGGCCCGGCCGGCGCGCAGGACCCGCCGCCGGGGGTGCCCAAGCCCCCGAAGCCCACCCTGACCGACACCAAGGCTCAGGCGATCGCGGACCGGGACGCGCGGATCCGCGACTGGATCGCGAGCAAGAAGATCACCCGGACGATCTCCGAGCTGGACGCCAGCAAGGATCAGTGGACGGCCTGGTACATGAGCGAGGACGCCGACGGCGAGGAGGTCGTCGAGGCGCAGGCGTTCATCGCCGACGACACCGGCCACGTCGACGAGGTCCGCACCGGGCCGCAGGTCGCCTGGTCGATGGCGCGCGGCTACGAGGGGGCCTTCGGCCGGGCCTACACCCGCCTCGCGATCTGGCTGCCGCTCTGCGCGCTCTTCCTGGTGCCGCTGCTCTGGATCCGGCGGCTGCTGTCGTGGCGGACGCTCGACCTGCTCGTATTGCTGTCGTTCGGCGTCTCGCTGATCTGGTTCAACCGGGGCGAGATCTTCACCTCGACGCCGCTGGCCTACCCGCCGATGGTCTACCTGGCGGCCCGGCTCACCTGGGTCGGCCTGCGCAAGCGGCCGGCGCCGGCGCCGGCGGATCCCGCGGCCCCGCCCCCGGCCATGCCCGCCGTCCCGGCCGCGCGCCGGCCGGCCTTCATCGGCTGGTGCCCCACCTGGCTGCTCGCGACCTTCCTGGGGATCACGCTGGCGCTGCGGTACGGGCTCAACGCCTTCGACGCGAACGTGATCGACGTGGGCTACGCCGGCGTGATCGGCGCGGAGCGGATCCTGAACGGGGCCACGCCGTACGGCACCTTCCCCTCGGACTGCGGCAGCTGCGACACCTACGGCCCGCTCAACTACATCGCCTACGTGCCCTTCACCCACTTCCTGGGCTGGAGCGGGAGCTGGGACGACCTCCCGGCCGCCCACGGCGCGGCGACGATGTTCGACGTGCTCTGCGTGGTCGGGATGCTGGTCCTCGGCTGGCGCCTGTCGGGCCTGCGCCTGGGGACCGCGCTGGCGCTCGGCTGGGCCGCCTTCCCGTTCAGCGGCTACGCGCTCGAGAGCAACTCCAACGACGCGCTGGTGAGCGCGATGCTCGTCTGGGGCCTGGTGCTCGCCGCCCGCCCGGTCGGGCGCGGGCTCTTCCTGGGCCTGGCGGCGGCGGCCAAGTTCACCCCGATCCTGCTGCTGCCGCTCTGGCTGCGCCATCCCTTCCCACGCGGGGGCGGCGGAAAGCGCGGGCCGCTGTGGGTGCTGGTCGGCGTGGCCGGCTCGGCGGTGCTCACCGCCTGGGTTCTCGCCCTGGACGGCACCGACGGGATCACGGCCTTCTATGACCGCACCATCGGCTACCAGATCGGCCGCGATTCGCCCTTCTCGATCTGGGGCCAGCATCCCGCGCTGCGCCCGGTGCAGATCGCGCTGAGCGTCGTCGTGGTCCTCGCCGCGCTTGCGCTGGTGCGCTGGCCGCGCCGGCTCGACCTGCGGTCGATGGCGGCGCTCAGCGGGGCGCTGACGATCGGCATCCAGCTGACGCTGACCCACTGGTTCTACCTCTACATCCCGTGGTTCCTGCCGTTCGCGCTGCTGGCGCTGCTGCCCGAGTGGCCCGCGCCGGACGAGGGCGAGACGGCCGAGGCGCCGGCCCGCGCGCCGGCGAGCGCGGCGGCCCCGGCGGTGGCCACGTGACCCCGCGCCGCGTGCCCTGGATGGTCGTCGGCCTGGCCGTGGTCGTCTGGGTGGTGATGCAGTTCGGCTGGTACGCCGACGCGGTGATCACCGACATCCCGGTCTACCGCGAGGCCGGCGAGGCGATGCTCGACGGGCGGATCCCGTATCGCGACTTCTCGCTCGAGTACCCGCCGCTGGCGGCGGCCCTGTTCGCGCTGGTCGCCCTCGTGCCGCTGCCCTACGCCGGCGTCTTCTCGGTCGTGATGCTGCTCTGCCTGATCGCCACCGCGCTGTCGGCGCTGGCGATCGCCCGCGAGCTCGACCTGGGCGCCGGGCGCCAGCTGCTGGCCGGCGTGGCGGTCGCGGTGAGCCCGCTCCTGATCGGAAACCTGGTCGAGAGCCGCTTCGACCTGCTGCTGGCCGCGCTGATGGGCTGGATGATCTGGGCCATGGTGGCCGGGCGCTGGCAGCTCGCCTGGACCCTGTTCGGCCTGGCGACGCTGGCCAAGCTGATCCCGCTGATCCTGGCGCCGGTGCTGGTGCTGTTCCAGCGCCACCGCGAGGGCCTCGCCCGGGCGCTCGCCGGGCTCGTCGGCGGCGTGGGCCTGGCGGCGGCCGGCGTGCTGCCCTTCCTGGTGGCCTCGCCCGGGGGGACCTGGGACATCGCCCGGTACCACCTCGAGCGCCCGCTGCAGGTCGAGTCGATCGGGTCCGCCTACCTGATCCTGCTCGACAAGCTGGCCGACATCGGCCTCGCCGTCGAGAACTCCTACGGCAGCCAGGGGCTCTCCGGCGACGGCGCCGCCGCCATCGCGGCGATCTCGAGCGCGGTCCTGGTCGTGCTGGTCGCGGCGGTGGCGATCACCTTCGCCCTGGGCCTGCGCCGCTCGCGCGCGCCGGGCGACGCGCGCCTCCTGGTGGCCGCCGTCGCGGCCACCCTGGCCGCCGGCCTGGCGGCGGGGAAGGTGCTCTCGCCGCAGTTCCTGCTCTGGCTGATGCCGGCCGCGTTCCTTATCGCCGGCCGCTACGGGCGGGCCGCGCTCGGCATCGCGCTGGCCGCCTTCCTGGCGACCGGGATCTACTTCCCGCACCGCTACTGGGACCTGGTCGCGTTCGACGCCCTTCCGGTCGTCCTGCTGCTGATCCGGGACGCCCTGCTGATCGCGCTGGTGGCCGCCTGCTGGCCCCGACCGCACATCGGCGAGCGCGGTGACGCCGGCCCGCTGGGCCGCGCGTCCGAGGCCCGCGAGGGCCGCGCCGAGCGGGCCGTGGCCGCCCGCTACCTCACCGACTGAACGCCGGCCCCGGCGGGGGCGACCGGGGGGCTCGCAAGCCACCCGTGCGGTGCGGACCGATCTGCCCGAACGGGGGGTGTCCCGCGGGGGGCCCGGCGATTCAATTGCTCCCGTACTGAAGCAGTCCGGACCGGTCGACGCCGGTGCCGGTGATCCCACCACAAGGCAGGGACGCTCATGACGAACCGAGGAAACGCACGAGCCGGTTTCCGCGGGGTGCAGACGTCCGGCCCCGACAGAACCCGATTCGAGCCGCACCCCCCCGGTTCGGCTGCCCAGATCGCGCTCTCCGCGCGCGCGGGCTCGCCCACCTCAAGGGCTTAGCACCACCCCACGGGGCTCCCGGCGGGCAGGGCCCGTCCGGCTGCACGCGCCCGGATTCCCCACACGCGCGATCGACGTAAGGAGACATCACCCATCATGCGACGCCCCACCAAGAAGATGAGTCGCTCGTTGCTGGTCGTCGGGACCAGCGCCGCGCTGCTCTCGTTCGGCGGCGCCAACGCCTTCGCCTGTGGTACCGGCGTGTGCGCGCCGAATACCAACACCTCGACCCAGACGGCAACCAACAGCCAGATCCTGCCGATTGGTCTGGGCGTCGGGGTCTCCGCTCCCCTGAACCTGAACATTCCGCTGCTCGGCGGCGGGAGCGCCCCGGTCACCCAGAACAGCACCTCGACCGTGAACTCGACCTCGAAGAACAACGAGGTCAACCAGGTCGTGAACCAGGACTCGGGCACGCCCGGTCAGCACGGCAACACCAACACGGCGAACCAGACCTCCAAGAACAACCAGATCGCCCCCATCGCGATCACGGGCAGCATCTCCGCCCCGATCAACCTGAACCTCCCGCTCGGCCTCCTGAGCCCGGGCTCCAACGGGGGCACGGTCAACCAGGAGAACAGCTCCACCGTCACCGGCCGCTCGGTCAACAACGAGAGCGACCAGCGGATGGACCAGCGGGTCACCGGCGGCAGCAACAGCAGCAACAAGGGCGAGCAGATCAACGTCAACAACCAGCTGCTCCCCATCGCGCTCGGCCTCGGCATCTCGGCGCCGATCAACATCAACGCGCCGATCGCCGTGCTCAGCCCCGACTCCAACAACGGGAACGTCCACCAGAAGAACGACTCGGACGTCCACACGGAGTCGCTGAACAACGAGACCGAGCAGACCATGCGTCAGCGGGCCAGCTCGGGCGCGAGCAACGACGCGTCCCAGAAGGCCGTCAGCACCCAGCTGCTCCCGATTGCGGCCGCGCTCGGCGTCGCCGTGCCGATCAACGTCAACGCCCCGATCGCGGTCCTCTCGCCGGGCTCCAACAACGGCGACGTGTTCCAGAACGGTGACTCGGACGTCAACGTCCAGTCGCTGAACAACGACGTCGACCAGAACGTGAATCAGGAGGGCAGCAACGCCGGCTCGAGCAACAAGGCGAGCCAGTCCTCCAAGAACTCCCAGATCCTCCCGATCGCCCTGGGCATCGGCGCCAGCGCGCCGGTCAACGCCCGCGCGCCGATCGCGATCCTCGCGCCGGACTCCAACAACGGCAACGTGCCGCTGCAGAAGGCCGAGGGCGACGTGAACGTCACGTCGACCAACAACCGGGTCAACCAGGACGTGCAGCAGAGGGCCACCAACGGCGCGCAGAACGACGCGACGCAGGCCGCCATCAGCCAGCAGATCCTCCCCGTGGCCGCCGCCCTCGGCGCGGCCGCGCCGGTGAACGCGATCGCGCCGGTCGCCCTGCTCGACTGGGGCGTCAACAACGGTGACCGGACCCAGCACACCGAGACCACGGTGAACGCCGAGTCCATCAACAACGACGTGAACCAGGAGGCCACGCAGGCCGGTGGCGGTACGTCCACCGCGACCCTGCAGTCGATGTCGGCGAACGCGGCTGACTCGGACGTACAGTCCTCGCCCGAGCAGAAGCCCGCCGCCACCGGCGTCGCGGCCCCGATCAACAACCCGCAGCTGCCGGTGTCGGTCCTCGGCCAGACCCTGCAGACGCTGACCTCGTTCCTCACCAACCCGCTCGGGCTGCTGAAGGGCTTCCTGGGCCTCTAACCACCAACCGAGCTCCGGGCCGCCTGCAGGCGGCCCGGAGGGGCGCGCTCCCCCGCGTCCACCTCGGCGCCCCCCCCCCCCCCC
>JAWVEV010000144.1:0-2528 GCA_033856535.1 Miltoncostaeaceae bacterium
GACCACGATCGGCGGGCTGACGCTCGCCTCCGGACCGGCGCGGATCGGGGATGACCCGACCATGGCGATGGACCCCGCGCCCGGCTTCTTCGGGCTCACCGCGGACTACTTCTCCCACGCGAGCGAGGACGCGTACTGGCAGGACCGCACGCTGCAGCCGAGCCGCCTCACGGTCCCGATCCTGGCCGACACCGGCTTCTACGACCCCGAGGCCCGCGGCCCCTACGAGGCCTTCAAGCTCACCCGCCACCTCGGCAGCCACCTGCTGCTGATGGGCGCCCACGACGGCTTCCCGGCCGGCACCGGCGGCCCGTTCCCGCAGTACCGGCGCTGGTTCGAGCGATACCTCCTGGGCGTCGACAACGGCATCGACCGCGAGCCCGCCGTGCAGGCCTGGATCGGCAAGGGCAGCCGCCAGAAGCTGCTGGCCGGCGAGGTCGTCAGGTTGGAGGGGGAGGACTGGCCGCTGCCGGGGACGCGCTGGAGGCCGATGTACCTGAGCAACGTCAGGAGCGGCACGGCGAAGTCGCTCAACGACGGGACGCTCTCGCTCGCCCCGGCGCCGGTGAGCGTCAAGCAGGTGTACTCGAGCGCGACCTCCAATCCGCTGGGCAGCGACCCGCAGACGACCTCCGTGCCGGCCAACACCGGCGCGGGCGGGTACACGCTCGGCGGCGTGTTGGACCGCTTCCCGTCCTCGACGGAGATGAACCAGCTCGAGCCGCAGTCGCTCACCTACACGTCGGCGCCGCTGGGCGCCCCGATGGACTCGATCGGCCCGGCGAGCCTGCACGCGCGGCTCGCAAGCACGAGCCCCGAGACCGACATCCACGCCGTCGTGGCCGACGTGTGGCCGGACGGGACGGCCCACCCGGTCGCCGTCGGGCGCCTGCGCACGAGCTACCCGCGCACGATCGCCTCACGCTCGGTGGTGGATCCGGTGAGCGGCGAGACGGTTCAGCCCTACGCGGACTTCTCGGCCAAGACGTTCGCCACCCCCGGAGTCGCGCGCGACTACGACGTGGAGATCTGGCCGATCGGCAACCGCTTCGGCGCCGGCCACCGCATCCGCCTGTACCTGACGGGCACCTCCGGCTACATGGTGCCGGCGGCGCCGAGCGTCAATACCGTGACAGTCGGCGGCCCGGCGCGGTCGCGGCTCGTGCTGCCCTCCCGCTGACGGGGCAGGGTTATGAAACCGCGGGGCGAATCAGCCGCGCATGGTCCTCTCCGCGCTCCTGCTCGTGTCCGCCGCGATCGTGGTCTGCGCCGTCGGCGTCCGGCTCGCGCTCGGCACCGTCGGCCTCAGCGCCATGCAGACGCTGATCTACCTCGGCATCGCCGAGGAGCCGGCCCCGCCCGCCCCGCGGCGGCGCACCTCGACCACCTGACCGTCGGCCGGGATCACGACCTCCGCGGCCGCCGTGGCCGCGCTCAGATCCGAGCGCGTCTCGAGGCAGTGGTTGATCGCCTCCAGGTGGACCGCGATCAGCGTGGCCTCCGGCGCGGCCGCGCGGACGGCGAGCACGTCGCCGGCGTCCATCGTGTTCGGGTAGCCCTCCAGGAAGCGGGCGCCGCCGGCGTTGACGATCACCACGTCCGGGGCGTGCTCGGCCAGGGCGCGCTCGACCTCGTCGCACCACACCGTGTCGCCCGCGACGTAGACCCGGGATTCGCCGTCATCGACGACGAAGCCGCTGACGGGCCCGAGCCTGTCGGCGATCTCGCCGGTGCCGTGGCGGCCCCCGGTGCGGCTGATCGTGAGCCCGCCCCACTCGACGCGGTCGCCGACCGGCAGGAGGTCGGTCAACCCCCGGCCGGCGAGCGTCTCCGCGTCCCCGGGCTGGCACAGCACCGGCAGTCGATCGCCGATCAGCCGGTCCGCCTCGGCGTCCAGGTGGTCGGCGTGCAGGTGGGTGACCAGCACCGCCTCCGTCCACGCCACGACCTGCTCGGCGGGCTCCGGCAGCGCCACCAGCGGGTTCGGCCGCGCGTTCGGCGTGTTGGCGACGGGCGGGCGGGCGCCCGCCGGGTCGAGCATCGGGTCGACCAGCAGGCGGCGCCCGCCGATCTCCAACTGCAGCGTCGCGTGGCGGATGAGGCGGACGTTCATGCGCACAGGATGGCGGGAACTGCGACCAAAAACGTCGGCGTTTGTTTCACTTCGGACCATGAACTGGAGCGTCCGCCTTCTGACCGTCCTCATCCTGCTCGCCTTCGCGAGCTCAGCCGCCGCCGCCGAGCCGCCGTTCAAGGCGCGGGGGAGCGTGGAGCAGGTGTACGTGACCGGGCTCCCGGCGGGCGCCGCCGTGAAGCTGCTCGACGACTCGGGCAAGACGGTCGAGGCGCGCACGGCGAACGCGCAGGGCGGCTCGCTGTTCCGTGAGGTGGAGCCCGGCGACGGCTACGTCGTCACCTCCGGCGGCGCCGCCTCCGAGCCGCTGACGGTGCTGACCAAGCGGTCGCGGCCGCCGTCGACGACGGTGTACGCCCAGCGGATCGAGCCGGACGGCTACCAGTACCTGACC
>JAWVEV010000145.1:0-3980 GCA_033856535.1 Miltoncostaeaceae bacterium
CGGGCGCCACCTCGAGGCTGGTCTCGCTCCACCCGGGCCGCGAGGCCCCGTGGATCGGCGCGGCCTCGTAGCGCCGGCCGGCGTCGTCCCAGACCTCCACGTGGCCGCGGCCGGCGGTGATCGGGGCCGCACGGAGGGGCTCCTCGGTGAGCGTCGCCACCGTGAGCACGGCGCGGTCGGCGTAGCGCTCGAGCGCCCAGAGGCAGACCGCGGCGCCCTCGACCATGCGGGCCTGGCCCACCGGCACCAGGTCGCGGAAGGCCGAGAAGGCGCGGGCGGGCACCCGCACCGGCCGGGCGCCGGGGCGGTGGCCGGAGGCGTCGGGCGGCAGCGGCGCGCCGGTGCGCGCCGGCACCAGGTCGACCTCGAGCTCCCAGGTGCCGCCGGACAGCGGCCGCTCGACCCCGCCGGCGCCGCGGGCCATCGAGGTGCGCACCAGGCCGGTCGCGGTCAGGTGGAGCATCTTGGCGTCGGGCGGCGGGCCCGGCTCGATCCAGGCGGCCGCCTGCAGCGCGCCGAGGCCGGCCTGCTGGGCGAGCGGACGCACGGCGTAGCGCCGGTCGGCGTCGTCGACCACGCGCAGGCCGGCGGCGACGTCCCAGCCGAGCAGGCCGGGCGCCTCGGACAGGATCAGCAGCGGCAGCACCGCGCCGTCGGCGTGGTGCTCGACGCTGAGGGCGGCCACCAGCGTGTCGGCGCCGCGGGCGACGGCGCCGCTCGGCACCAGCCCCCCGAAGCCGCTCAACCCGCGGACCGGCCCGACCGCCGAGGCGGTGGACGGGCTCATGCGGTCGGTCCCTCGGCCTGCACCCCGCAAACGCTACCGTGCGCGCGGCGGCGCCCGCGGGCATCCCGTCGGGGCCGCCCGACCCCATGGCCGATCCCGCCCCGCTCGTCCTCCTGCACCCGTTCCCGCTCGACGCGCGGTCGTTCGACGCCGTCGCGCCGCGGTTGAGGGCGGGCCGCTGGACCTGGGCGCCGGACTTCCCCGGCTTCGGCGACGCGGCGCCCGAGGAGCGGCCGGGGATCGACCGCTTCGCCGACGCTGTGGCCGCGGGCGTGGCCCGCGAGGCCCCCGGCGGCAGGGCGGTCCTCTGCGGGATCTCGATGGGCGGCTATGTCGCGCTGGCCGTGGCGGCGCGGCACCCCGCGAGCGTGCTCGGCCTGGTGCTCGCGGGCACCCGGGCCGAGGCGGACTCCGCGGAGGCGCGCCAGGGCCGCGCGGCGTCGGCGGCGCGGGTGCGCGACGAGGGCGCCGGCCCGTTCACGCGGGAGCTCCTCGCGCGGCTGGTCGCCCCCGGGCCGGACCGCGAGGCGATCCTCCGCGGTGCGGAGGCGATCGCGGCCGAGGCGCCGGCCGAGGCCGTGGCGCGCGCGCTGGAGGCGCTCGGCGCCCGGACGGACCGGGTGGCCGACCTGCCGGCGATGCGGGTGCCGGCTCTGGTGATCTCCGGCGACGCCGACCCGATCACCCCGCCGGAGGTGATGGCCGGGCTGGCCGCGGGCCTTCGGGACTCCCGGACCGTGACGCTCGCCGGGGTGGGGCACCTCTCCGCGCTGGAGCGGCCCGACGCCTTCGTCGAGGCCGTGCTCCCGTTCCTGGAGCGGCTCGCTTCCTAGGGGCCGCGGTGCCGCTGGTAGTACGTGGTCGCCTTCGCGCGGGCGCCGCAGCGCTCCATCGAGCACCAGCGCCGGCTGCCGTTGCGGCTGGTGTCCAGGAACACCACCGGGCAGGCCACCGAGGCGCACTCGCGTACTCGGCCCGGCCAGTCGCGCGCCAGTTCGAGGGCGTCGAGCACAGCGGAGACCAGGGCGCAGAAGGCGGTCTCGGCGCCGGGGGTGAAGCGTGTCTGGAGGGTGGCGCCCTCGACGCACAGGCGGCCCGGCGCCCCGTCGAGCCAGGCGTGCGCGACCGCGCCCACGCGGTCCTTCTCGCCGGCGAGCAGCCCCGCTCGCAGGCCGTCGCGCAGGGCGCGCGCCGCCCACAGCTCCTGGTCGCTCACGGGGACCGGCGCGGGCAGGAGCCCGGCCTCCACCACCCAGCGCGCCAGGTCGGCGGGCGCGTTGAGGTATTCGCGCTCGGCCAACCGGGTATTGCAGAGGTCCAGCGCCGGCCGGCCGCCGGTCCAGATGAAGGGCGACCCGCCATCGGCGCGAGCCCCCCCGGTTTGACCTTGCGGCCCGTCGGGGTCTACTCTCACCGGTGAACCTCTATCACAGTGGTAAGAAGGAGCGCCACCGATGCCATCCCTCCCGCCCGCGATCGAGTTGGTCACCCACACCCGTGGCGAGGGTCCCCTCCTCGTGGCCCTTCACGACCTGGGGAGGTCGGGTGATGCGATGCTCACCGCGCTGGAGGATCTCTCCAGGGAGTATCGCATCGTCGCGCCGGACCTCCGCGGTCACGGCGCGTCGCCCACGCCCCACGGGCCGTGGAGCATCGACGACTTCGCGTCGGACGTGGCGCGGCTGGTCGCCTCCGAGGGCGGCGGGGCCGTGCTGGTCGGCGTCGGGCTGGGGGCGGCCACCGCGCTGGCGCTGGCGCTCGGCCACCCGGGCCTGGTGAGCGCGCTCGTGCTCTCCGGCGTCGGGCCGCGCGGCGAGGACGCGGACGGGCAGGACCGCTGGATCAAGGCGGCGCGGGCGGTGCGCGAGCGCAACGGCGCCGAGGGCGTCGCGCTGGCGCTCGAGGCCATGGGCACCCGGCCGGACTGGCGCGGCGCGCTGCCCCAGGTCCACGCCCCGGTGATCGTGCTCGCCGGCGCGGCCGACCGGGCGGTCCCGCCGGAGGCCCAGCGCGAGCTGTCGGCCTGGATCCAGGGCGCGCGCTTCCAGGCGGTGCCCGAGGTGGGCCACGACCTGGCCGCCGAGCGGCCGCGCGAGCTGGTGACGGCCGCCCGCCGCCTGGCGATGGTCGGCCAGCCGGTCGCGGCCTGACCGAGATCCCGCCCCCCGGGCCCGCCGGGCCCGGGGACGGCGCCCGTGCGCGCCGGATCGCCCCGCTGGCCGACGGGCCCTTCGCGGGCACCGCGAGCTACATCGCGAGCCCGGAGCTGCGCGCCAGCGTGAACGTGGCCGTCGCGCTCGAGCGCCCGCTGCTCGTGCGCGGCGAGCCCGGCACCGGCAAGACGCTGCTGGCCGAGGCCGTCGCCGAGGCGCTCGGGCTCGACCTCCTGGTATGGGGCGTCAAGTCGACCACCCGGGCCCAGGACGGCCTGTACGTCTACGACACGGTCCAACGGCTCTACGACAGCCAGTTCGGCGAGGGCGACCCCTCCGACATCGCCCGCTACATCCGGCTCGGAAAGCTCGGCGAGGCCTTCGCCAGCCCGACCCGGGTGGTGCTGGTGATCGACGAGGTGGACAAGGCCGACCTCGAGTTCCCCAACGACCTGCTGTGGGAGCTCGACCGGATGAGCTTCCACATCCCGGAGACCGGCGCGACCGTGGCGGCGACCGAGCGCCCGGTGGTGATCATCACCTCCAACGCCGAGCGCGAGCTGCCCGACGCCTTCCTGCGCCGCTGCGTCTTCCACTACATCGCGTTCCCCGAGCCCGAGCAGATGGAGGCGATCGTCCGGGTGCACCACCCGACGCTCGAGGACCACCTCCTGGCAGCCGCCCTCGAGGGCTTCTATCTCCTCCGCGAGGTCGACGGGCTGCACAAGCGGCCGTCCACCAGTGAGCTGATCGACTGGGTGCAGGCGCTGATCATCGGCGGCGTCGACCCCGAGCGGGCCCTCGCCGAGCTGCCCTTCCTCGGCGTGATCCTGAAGACCCCGCAGGACATGGAGCTGGCCCACCGGCACCTGGCGCTGCGCGCCCGCCGCGCCGCCCGGGGCTGAGCCGGCCGAAGGGGCCGCGTGTTCGAGGGGTTCTTCGCCACCATGCGCGCCGAGGGCGTGCCGGTGGCGTCCGACGAGTGGCTGGCGCTGCAGGACGCGCTCGGGCAGGGGCTGGCCGACTCGCGCCTGTCGGGC
>JAWVEV010000146.1:0-15587 GCA_033856535.1 Miltoncostaeaceae bacterium
GTGACGGCGTAGGTCTCGAACAGGTCGGCGGCCATGCCGGCGCAGTCGCCGACGTTGTCGCCCACGTTGTCGGCGATCACGGCCGGGTTGCGCGGGTCGTCCTCGGGGATGCCCGCCTCGACCTTGCCGACCAGGTCGGCGCCGACGTCGGCGCCCTTGGTGAAGATGCCGCCGCCCAGACGGGCGAAGACGCTGATCAGGCTGCCGCCGAAGGCGAGGCCGACGAGCGGCTTCACGTCCTCGACGTCCTGGCCCAGGATCAGGAAGTAGCCGGCCACCGCGAGCAGCCCGAGGCCCACCACCAGGAGCCCCGTGACCGATCCGCCGCGGAAGGCCACGGCGAGGGCCGGCTTGAGGCCGCCCTTGGCGGCCTCGGCGGTGCGCACGTTGGTGCGCACCGAGACGTTCATCCCGATGAAGCCGGCGGCCGCCGAGGCGACCGCGCCGATCAGGAAGCCGATCGCCGCGGGCCACCCCAGCAGGGTGGAGTCCACGGACTGGCCGAGCACGCCGATCAGGACGAAGAGCACCGCCGCGACCGCGGCGATGATCGTGTACTGGCGCGTCAGGTAGGCCTGAGCACCCTCCTGGATCGCCGCGGCGATCTGACGCATGCGCTCGTCGCCGGTCGGCTGGCGCATGAGGTAGGCGGTGAGGCCGATGCCGTAGGCCACGGCAACCAGGCCGAGGACCACCGCGAGCCAGGTGGTGTTATCCGACAGGAAGTCGGCCAAAAATCTCCTCCGCGATCGTTTGCCTCGGGCACGGCGTGCTCAGACGAGGCGGTTGACCGCCCCGGCACGCCGGCAGCCGTTTACCGCCGCCCCTCGGATGGCGCCAGCCGGCGTGCTTTCTACCACACGGCCACCCCGTCGCGCGCCCGCGCGGGGCCCGGCGACGGGCGTTATCGCGCGCTTCTAGCGCCGGGATCCGGGTGGCGTCCAGAGCCGCTCGGCCGGGTCCTCCCCCGGCGGCGGGCCCTCGGGCGGCGGCGGCGGGCCGTCGCCGGCCTCCGGCGCGTCCGGCGGTCCCTCGACCGCTCGCGCGTACGCCATCTGGAGCGCGGCCAGCGGCTCCTTGAAGGGCCGCACCTGCGCCGGGCCGAGCTCGCGCTCGGCCACCCCGAGCAGCGCGCGCAGCGCCTCGATCGCCTGGCGGGCCTGCGCGAGGTCGCGCGGCCCGTCGCCGAACGGGCCCAGGCCGAGCCGGATGCCGGCCATGTCCGAGAAGGTCGCCATGGTCTGGAGCAGCACGTCGCGCACCGGGGTGCGCGCCAGCCGCTCGGCGAACGCGGCCATCAGCTGCTCGGGGGTCGGCCCCTCCTGCTCGGGGCCGCCGGGCCCGGGTCCGGCTTCCGTGCTCACTCCACACCTCCCGGCCGTCGCGTGTCGGCTCGCATCTCGATGGGCCGCCTTGGGCGCCTCATTGGGTCACCACCGCTCCGAGGGTCGCCAGGGCCTCCTCCGCCGAGCGCCGCGTGCGCTCGACCAGCTCGGCGTGCAGTGCCCGGGCGTCGCCGAGCTCGGCCATGCGGGCGATCTGGCGCATCGCGCCGTTGCCGCCGGACAGCATCGCCGGGATGTGGGCCAGGAAGGGGGTCAGCCCGAGCGGCTCGTGCACCGGCTCGCTCCAGCGCAGCAGCGCCTCGATCGCCTCGGGCGTCGATCGGTCGACGCCGCGGTCGAGGTCGATCAGCCGGCCCTCGAGGCCCCAGCGCTCGGCGCGCCAGATGTTCTCCTCGATCAGGCCGCGGGCGTGGGCCGGCAGCGGGGCGCCGGCGTCGTGGTCGGCGCAGAACGCGGCCACGCAGGCCATCGCCAGGGCGCCCACCGCCAGCGTCTCGAGCATCTCGCTCTGGCCGTCGGCGATCCGCACCTCGACGGTGCCGAAGCTGTGGTGCGGGCGCACGCTCCACCAGATCTGGGTCGCGGTGGTGATCGATCCGGTGCGCTCCAGCAGGTCGACCACGTCGGCGTACTCGTCCCAGGTCCCGTAGGCGTCCGGGATCCCGCAGCGAGGAAAGCTCTTCACGAAGACCTGCACCCGGGTGGAGTGCAGCCGCGTGAGCCGCCCCATGAAGACCGGGCTGTTCGCCGAGAGCGCCAGCAGCTCGGGCAGCACGCTGCGCATCGCGGTGCTCACGGCCATCGCCCGGTCCGCCCCGCGCACCCCGGAGTGCAGGTGCAGCGACCAGGTGTTGTTGGTCCAGGCGACGTAGCCGAGCTCGGCGTTCAGCCGGTTGTAGTGCGGCGTGTCGATGATGCGCTGATCGGTCCAGACGCTGAAGGGGTGGACCCCGGAGATCCCGATCCCCAGCCCGAGGCGCTCGGCCAGGCCGATCACCGCCAGGCGGCCCTCCACCAGCTCGCGCGCCGCGTCCGCGTACCCGGTGTGGCGGCGGGTCTTGTACTCGATCTCGCTCGCGATCAGCTCGCCGGCCAGGCGCTCGCCCAGCGGCTCCTCGGCCGCCGCGACCATGTCCTCGAAGCGGTTCGTGAGGGCGAGCGACTCCGGGTCGAGGATTTGGTACTCCTCCTCGAGACCCACGGTGTGGTCGACCGACTCCTCGAACCGCTCGCGGACGCCCTCGAGGATCCGCGGGGCGCCCTGGCCGTCAGCCGTCGTCACCGGCGGGAGTCTAGTGCCGCCATCCCCCCCTCGCCCATGCGGAGGGCCGCGCGGGTGAGATCGACCACGCGGTCAGGTGAGGTTCAGGTGAGGTAGAAGTAGAGCGCGTGCAGGAGCTCGACGGCCGGGCTCGACGTGTGCACGGTCACGTCGGACGGCACCGAGAGCAGCGCGTCCGAGTAGTTGAAGATGATCTTCACGCCGTGGGCCACCAGGTCGTCGGCCACCTCCTGGGCGGCCGAGCTGGGCACGGCCAGGACGCCGACCATGACGCCGTCGTCGGCCACCACCGACTCGAGCTCGTCGTAATGGCGGACCGTGATGTCCCCCACCTTCACGCCCACCCGGTCGGGGTCGACGTCGAAGATCGCCGAGATCCGGAAGCCGTGGTCGGCGAAGACGCCGGACGTGGCGATCGCCTGGCCGAGGTTGCCGGCGCCGAAGAGCGCGATGTTGTGCTGGCCCGAGGTGCGCAGGATCTTGCGGATCTGCGCGATCAGCCCGTCGATGTCGTAGCCGACGCCCCGCTTGCCGAACTTGCCGAAGCCCGACAGGTCGCGGCGGATCTGGGTCGGGTTCACGTTCGTGTACTCGGAGATCGCCTGCGAGGAGATGCTGGTCTTCCCCATCTTCTTCGCCTGGGTCAGCACCTGCAGGTAGCGCGAGAGGCGCGCGGCGACGCCGAGCGTGAGGCGGTCGCTGCTCACGAGACGGGACTTTGTGACATTTGGTGACAAAATAGTCCCCCGCCGAGGCGCCCCGCAACCGCGCCGAGCCGCCGCCCGGCGGCGGAAGTCCGCTCAGTCCAGGGAGAACGGAGCGCTGTCGCGCGTGAGGACCGCGCCGTCGGCGCCGGTGCCCGCCACGCGGAGCCGGTAGCGGCCGGGCGGCGCGGCGCGCCCGTCGGCCAGCCGGTCGGCCACGAGGAAGCGGTAGGCGCCGGCCGGCCACTCCGCCGGGCTCTTGGCGCCGGACACCATCAGCGGGTCCCCGCCGTCGACCGGGAGCAGGGTGAACCGCACCCCGTGCAGGCGCGCGCTCTGCACGCGGCCGCCCTCCCGCTCGAGCCGTCCGATCCGCACCCTCACGTGCGCGCGGCCCTCGACCACCTGCACCTCGGGACGGCCCAGCGCGGCGCGCTCGGTGCTCGCCGGCCGCAGTGCCATCACGGGGGCGCTCGCCACTACCGCCTCGGTCCCGTCGCGCGTCACCACGAGCCGCCCGCCGGCGGCTCCGGCCGGCAGGGCGGCCCGCACCTCGGCACTCCCGCCGCCGGCCAGGTCCACGACCGGGCCGATCGCGACGGTTCCGCCACCGGCGTCGCGCAGCCAGAGCCGGTAGCGCCCCGGCGCCCCCGTCAGGTCGCGGAGGACCAGGCTGACGCGCGCCCGGCGCGGCCTCACCGCGACCAGCGGCGGGTCGATGGCGACGTCGGGGGTGGCGAGCGTGTCGCCGAGGACGCCCGCCCCCTGGCGCCCGGCCGCGACGCCCGGGAGGGGCGTCGCCGACTGCACCAGGATCCCGTGGACGTCGCGCGGACCGAGCTCCGGCCGGTCGACGCGCAGCCGCAGCGCCCGCGCGGCGACGAGGGCGGCCGCCGCGCTCGTGCCGGTGACGTCCGCGGCCCGAGGCGCGCCGGCGGGGGTCCGGCCGGTGGTGGCGGCCGGAAGGTCGACCGCCGGCGCCACCAGGTCCGGCTTCGGGCGGCCGTCGGGGGTCGGGCCCCAGGAGGAGAACGAGCCCAGCGCCCTCCGCACCGGCCCGGCGGGCCGCTCGGCGATCGTCGCGCGCAGCCCCGGCCGGCTGGCGGCGATCTCGGCCAACGCCCGCCCCTGGCGCGGGCCGAGGCCCACCACCGGGATCGGCAGCCCCGGCCCGGCGACGCCCGGAAACACGGCGGGGCCCTCCACGTCCCACACCGCCAGCGCGACGGCGCCGGCCGCGGCGGCCAGCTCGGCCTTCTCCGGGATCGTCCCGCCGCCGCGGCCCACCACCGCCACCGCGCCGCGCACCCGGCTGCGGCCCTCGGCGTCCCGGTACTCGGCCGGGTCGTCGCCCGCGCCCAGGCCGTCGGGGCTCCGCACGAGGGCGACCGGCGCCGCGCCCCCCGCCGGCGGGCCCATCAGCGGCAGCGGCCCGAGGGCGGCGGCCGCCGGGCCCAGCGAGACGTGCATCGTGGCCGTGCGGGGGGCGCGGGCCGGCGTGATCCCGCCCACCGCGATCGCCGTCGGGACCGCCGCGGGCCCGCCCACGCTTCCGGGCAGCGAGAAGGTCGGCCCGTCGTTGCCGGCCGGCACCACCACGGTGGAGCCCGCGCGGTCGGCCGCGGCGACGGCCTGGGCCACCGGGTCGCCGGCGCGCCCGGCGAAGCCCTCCGCCAGGCCGATCAGGATCACCTCGGCGTGGTCGGACGGGTCGCCGTCGCGGTCGGGGTCGACCGCCGTCTCGAGCGCGGCCAGGACCCGGTCCGAGCGGGCCAGCGGCCGCAGGCGGCCCTCGACGGCCTCGCCCGCCACGACCCGGTAGGCCAGCAGGCGCGGGAAGCGCTCGGGCGCCAGGCCGGCGAGCGCCGGCGAGCGCAGCACCAGGCTGGCGAGCTCCGTGCCGTGGTCGGCCCCGGCCTCGTCGGGCGCCCCGGGGGTCGGGTCGCCGTCGCCGGTCACCAGGTCGGCGCCGCCGATGATCGGGAACGTCGGCCCGATCCCGCCACCCAGCCAGGGGTGGCTCGCGTCGACCGCGCCGTCGATGAGCGCGATGTGGGCCGGCCGGCCGGGCGTCGGCGGGACCGCCGAGGGGGGCGCGGCCGCCGTGGCGGCGGCCTCCCCGGCGTCGCCGGAGGCCGCGGCGGCCGGCGCGAGGAAGCTCACCGGCACAACCGCGCGGACGGACGGCAGCGCGGCGATGGACTCCAGCCGGCCGGCCGGGATCTCGACCGAGAGGCCGTTCAGCAGCACCCGGTAGCGGTGGCCGATCGTGGCGCCCATGCCACGCAGGCTGGCCTCGACGGCCTCCTGGCGCGCGGTGATCTCGGCGGCCGCGGCCGCCCGGTCGCCCGGCGCGGCGGCGATCGCCGGCGGGCCCTCCAGCACGACGATGGCCGACTCGGTGTCGCCCGGGGTCGGGCGCTGGGGCGCCCGGTGCGCCTCGAGCAGGTCCCGCCAGCCGGACGCGGCGGCCAGCGCCTCGCGGCGGACCTGCGCGGCGTCCCGGCCCGCCGCCACCTGCGCGACCGCCGCGGCCGGGACCATGACCACCACGAGCGCCGCCGCGGCGGCCAGGCCACCCAGCCGCCGGCGGCGCTTCATGCCGAAATTCCTCCCGGAGGAGCGGTGGCCATGGCGTCCAGGCCGACGTAGTCCGGCCAGGGGACCGCGTGGGCGAACTGGGCCGCGGCGCCGATCATCGCCGCGTTGTCCGTGCAGAGCCTGCGGTCGGGCACCGCCAGCCGCAGCCCGGCGCGCTCGGCGCCCTCGGCCACGAGCTCGCGCAGGCGCCCGTTGGCGGCGACGCCGCCGGCGATCGCCACCGTCGGGACGCCCTCCTCGAGCGCCGCGGCGATCAGCCGGTCGGCCAGCGGCCGCATCACGGCCTCCTGATACGACGCGGCCAGGTCGGGGCGGGCCGCCTCGACGGCGTCGCCGAGCTCTCGGACGCTGTAGAGCAGGGAGGTCTTGACCCCGGCGAACGAGAAGTCGCGCTGCCCGCGGCCCTCCAGGCCGATCGGAAAGCGGTGCGCGCCGCGGTCGCCGGTCGCGGCCAGGCGCTCCAGCGCCGGACCGCCGGGGTAGCCCAGGCCGAGCAGCCGGGCGCCCTTGTCGATGGCCTCGCCGGCGGCGTCGTCGATCGTCTGGCCGAGCGTCCGCGGGCTCGCGTAGTCGGTGACCAGGTCCAGCCGGGTGTGCCCGCCGGAGGCGATCAGGCTCACGAACGGCGGGTCGAGCGCGACCGGATCGAGCCACAGCGCCGCGATGTGGCCGGCCAGGTGGTCGACCATCACCAGGGGCTTCCCGGTGGCGTAGGCGAGCGACTTCGCCGTGGCGACCCCCACCAGCAGGGCCCCGATCAGGCCCGGCGCCTGCGTGACCGCGATCCGGTCGACGTCCTCGAGGACGAGGCCGGCCTCCTCCAGCGCCCGGTCGACCACCGCATTCACCGTGCCGAGGTGGTGGCGCGCGGCCACCTCCGGCACCACGCCGCCGTAGGGCGCATGCAGCTCGGCCTGCGAGGCGACCACGCTGGACAGGATGGTCCGGCCGGCGACGACCGCCGCCGCGGTCTCGTCGCAGGAGGTCTCGATCGCGAGGATCGGCGCGCTCACCACGGGGCTCTCACCACTCCTCGCCCACCTCGGGCCCGCCCCCGCGCCACATGATCAGCGCATCCTCGCCGTTGTCCGAGTAGTAGCCCGGCCGCACGCCCTGGTCGAGGAAGCCCTGGCGGCGGTAGAGCTTGATCGCCGGGTCGTTCGAGACGCGCACCTCGAGGGTGAAGCCCAGGTGCGGCTTGCCGGCCACGCGCCGGAAGAGGTCCTCGAGCAGGCGCCCGCCCAGCCCCTGGCCGCGGTCCGACTCGCGGATGCACAGGTTGAGGATGTGCCAGACGTCGGCGTAGCGCGACACCATCATGTAGCCGAGCACCTGGCCCCCCGACGCCGCGACCAGGTCGAGCGAGGTGGGCCGGCCGAGCTCGGAGAGGAACATCGCCCGCGTCCACGGGGTGGCCGAGGTGGCGGTCTCGATGACCATCACCTGGCCGACGTCGCTCGGGCGCATCTCCCGGATCGTGATGCGGGCCGGCGTCTCGGGCGCCACGCCGCCGCGCGAGCGCCGGCTCACCTGGGCCTCCCCGCCGCCTGGCGCGCCAGGCGGTTCACCTCGGCGTCGGGCAGCCGCGCGTACTCGGGCGTCACCGGCCGCGGGCCGGCCGCCCTGACCCGCCGGGCCAGGTGGACCGCGTGGATCCGGTGGGCGCTCGAGTACGCCGGCGGCGCCGGCAGGCCGGCCTCCGCAAACACTGCGCCGTAGCGAGCGACCCCGTCGCCCGCGACCCAGACCGGGTCCTCCAGCTCGATCAGCGCGGCGGCGAAGGCGGCCGGGGCGATCGCCGTCGGCGGGATCAGCTCCTCGAGGACTCCGTCGCCGAGCGGGCGGTAGCAGGCCCCGAACACCTCGCGGCGGCGGGCGTCGAGCACCGGCGCGAGCAGCGCGCCGCCGGGCGCGACCTCGCAGAGCCCCAGGGCGAGCGCCTCCAGGCTTGATGCGCCCTCCACCGGCACGCGGAGCGCCTGGCCCAGGCCGAGCGCGGTGGCGATGCCGATCCGCAGGCCGGTGAAGCCGCCGGGGCCGATCCCCACGACGATCCGCTCGATCGCCCGCGGCGTGAGGCCGGCCGCGGCCAGCAGGTGGTGGGCCGCCTCGAGCACCCGGCGGCCGGCTCCGGGCTCGGGGCCGAGCCAGAGCTCGGCCAGGACCTCATCTCCCTGGAGGAGCGCCAGCCCCGGGCTCGGTGTGGCGGTGTCGAGCGCGAAGGTCGTCAACGAGGCGGGCGATCTCCGTGCGGGTACCGGGCTCGGAGGAGGACAAGCGTACCAGCCTCCTGTCGCGGCCCAGGTGGACCATGTCGACGGCGATCCGGGCCTCCGGCAGCCCCTCGGCCAGGGCCTCGGGCCACTCGATGACGGTCACCGCCTCGTCCCCGCCGTCGAGCAGCAGGCCGAGCTCCTCGTCGTCGGCGCCGCTCAGGCGATAGGCGTCGACGTGCACGATCGGGAGCCGGCCGGCGTAGCGCTGGGAGAGCGTGAAGGTGGGGCTGGTGACCGGGCCCTCGACGCCGAGGCCGCGCGCCAGCGCCCGCACCAGGGTCGTCTTCCCCGCGCCGAGCTCGCCCCGGAGCAGCAGCAGGTCGCCCGCCCGGACGAGCGCCGCCAGGCCGGCCCCGAGGGCGGCCGTGCAGCGCGGTCCCGCGCTCTCGTACTCGGCCGGCGAGCTCAGAACCCCCTCCAAAATGATCCTCTGACTGCCCTCGCAGTGGCGCCGAGTCGACTGCTCCGCGACCACCACCCCGACACGTCGCCCCGCACGAGCCTGAAGCGGAGCCGCTGCATCATTTTGGAGGGGGTTCTCAGAAGAGCCCGAGCTGCTCCGGCGCACCGGCGGCCACCGGCACCGCGAGCTCCTCCCGCGCCTCGGGCTCGGGGTCCGGCTCCGGCTCCTCGAAGGAGGCCGGCTCGGGGGCGTGCCCGGAGCCGAGCAGCGCCGGGATGCGCGCGAAGTCGGCCTCCAGCGTCCCGAGCATCGAGCGCGTGTAGAGCGCCGCGGCCGGGTGGAAGAGCGGATAGAGCAGCACGGTCCGATCGGCGATCTGGAGCGGCAGCTCGTGCCCGTGGACCTGGCTGATCCGCGCCGGCCGCCCCGAGAGCAGCCGCGTGGCGAAGTTGCCCAGCGTGCAGATCACCTTCGGCTGGATCAGCGAGATCTGCTTGAAGAGGTGCCGCTCGCAGGCCTCGATCTCGGCCGGCTGGGGGTCGCGATTCCCGGGCGGGCGGCACTTCAGGACGTTGGCGACGAAAACCTCGTCCCGGCTCAGGCCGATGTCCTCCAGGAGGCGGTTGAGCAGCTGCCCGGCCTGGCCCACGAACGGCACGCCGCGCTTGTCCTCGTGGTAGCCCGGCGCCTCGCCCACGAACATCAGGTCCGCGTCGGGATCGCCGTTTCCGAGCACGACCTGCGTGCGCCCCGCGCTGAGGGGGCAGCGTGTGCAGCCCGCCACCTGGGACTCGTGGTAGGCGGTCAGCTCGGCCCGTCGAGCGTCGCGATCCGACATCCGCGGCCACCCTACCGCCGGCGCCGGATGGCCGGCCGCGGGCCGGTCGCCGGATTCGCGCACGTTGCGGGGGCCGGCTCGGGGCTCCGATGGAGTTGTCGGCCGTCGGGTCGCCTGAGTAGACTCCCGCCCGCCTCGCGCACGACGCCCGGCATCCCGTTCGAGGAGTTGGAGCAGGTCCGCAGAGGCGGTGGCCGGATGACCGATCCGGTCCCCGTCGGCGTGCCGCTCTTCGGGCGCCGCGCCGCGTGGACCCCCCTCGATGTCTCCCGGACCGACCCCGCCCACCGCCGAGCCCGGCCGCCGCCCCGCGGTGGCCCGAACGGTCGCCGATCTGCGCGCCGCGCTCGCGCCGCACCGGTCGGAGGGTCGGCCGATCGCCCTGGTCCCCACGATGGGCGCGTTCCACGCGGGTCACCTGGACCTGATGCGCCGCGCCGGCGCCGACGGCCACCTGGTGGTGGTGAGCCTCTTCGTGAACCCGACCCAGTTCGCGCCCACCGAGGACCTCGCCACGTATCCCCGCGACGAGGACGGCGACCTCGCGGCTGCCGCCGGCGCCGGCGTGGCCCTGGTCTTCGCGCCGGACGTCGCGGAGGTCTACCCGGAGGGCTTCGGCACGACGGTGACCGTCGCCGGCCCGAGCGCCATCCTGGAGGGCGCCGCGCGCCCGGAGCACTTCGCGGGCGTCGCCACCGTGGTCGCCAAGCTCCTCATCGCCGTCCGCCCGGACCGGGCGGTCTTCGGCCAGAAGGACGCCCAGCAGGTCGCCGTCGTGCGCCGGCTGGTGCGCGATCTGCACCTCGACGACATCGACCTGGTCGTCGCACCGACCGTCCGTGAGCCGGACGGCCTGGCGATGAGCAGCCGCAACGCCTACCTCGGCCCGGAGGACCGCGCCGCCGCCACCGCGCTGCGCCGCGGCCTGCTCGCCGCCGAGCGCCTGGCCGCCGCCGGCGAGCGAGACGCCGCCGTGCTGGAGGCCGCCTGCAGGGCCGAGATCGAGGCCGAGCCGCGGTGCGCGCTGGAGTACGCGACCGTGGTCGACCCCGACCGCTTCACCCCCCTCGAGCGCGTCGAGGGGCCGGCGCTGCTCGCCGTGGCCGCCCGGGTGGGGCCGGCGCGGCTGATCGACAACTCCCCCCTTCCCACACCGAACGCCCGGAGGGCACCAGTGCCATCACCCGACCGCGCCGAGCGCCCGGCGCGCGGCAGCGCCCGCACCCGCACGATGCTGAAGAGCAAGATCCACCGCGCCACGGTCACCGACGCGAACCTGAACTACGTCGGCAGCATCACGCTCGACCGGGAGCTGCTCGAGGCGGCCGACATCCGGCCGTACGAGCACGTGCACGTGGTGAACATCTCGAACGGAGCCCGTTTCGAGACCTACGCGATCGAGGGCCCGCCCGGGCGCGGCGACGTCTGCCTGAACGGCGCCGCCGCGCGGCTGGCGCATCCCGGCGACCTGGTGATCGTGCTCTCCTACGCGACCTTCGACGACCAGGACCTGGACGGCTACGAGCCGATCGTGGTCCACGTCGACGAGGCGAACCGCCAGGTGGAGGGCCTCGTGGCCGACACGGTCCCGGCCCATTGGCAGAGCAGGAACTAGCTCCGGCGCATGGCACCGGGGCTCAGCGCGGAGGCGATCCGGGCCCGCAAGGGCGGCCGCCGGCTGGCGATGCT
The DNA here is from genome assembly GCA_033856535.1 of Miltoncostaeaceae bacterium. Taxonomy (GTDB): domain Bacteria; phylum Actinomycetota; class Thermoleophilia; order Miltoncostaeales; family Miltoncostaeaceae; genus JAWVEV01. Next base: position 11,140 of record JAWVEV010000146.1, read on the forward strand.
GACGGCCTACGACTACCCCACCGCGCTCGCCCTCGACGGCTGCGGGCTCGACCTCATCCTCGTCGGCGACAGCCTGGGCGAGGTCGAGCTGGGCTACGACTCCACCCGCGCGGTGACGCTGGAGATGCTCGCCCACCACGTGCGGGCGGTCCGCAACGGGGTCGAGCGGACCCACCTGGTCGCGGACATGCCGGTGGACACCTACCGCGACCCCGAGGAGGCCCTCGCCTCGGCCCGGGAGTTGCTGGCCGCGGGGGCGGACAGCGTGAAGCTCGAGGGCGCGATGGTCGAGCAGGTGCGCGCCCTGGTCGCCGCCGGCATCCCGGTGATGGGCCACGTGGGCCTGCTGCCCCAGACCGCCGGCTCCTACCGGCGCCAGGGGACCGCGCCGGACGAGGCCGACCGGATCGCCGCCGACGCGATCGCCCTCGACGCGGCCGGCTGCTACGCGATCGTGATCGAGGCCGTGCCGACCGAGCTCGCCCGGCGCATCACCGCCGCGGTCGGCTGCCCCACGATCGGGATCGCCGCCGGGACCGACAGCGACGGGCAGGTGCTGGTCTCGACCGACCTGCTCGGCCAGCTCCCCCGCCCCCCGGCCTGGATGACGCCCAAGGCCGACGTGTTCTCGATCGCGGCCGCCGCAGGCCGCGAGTTCGCCGCCGAGGTGCGCGGGGAGGCCTGAGAACCCCCTTCAAAATGATGCTGGGGTTCTGATGCGGCGCCGGCCCCGCGGGCCGGCGCCGCACCGCGGGTCCGGCTAGGCGGCGCTCCCGGCGGCGATCTTCCGCAGGTCGAGCGCCTCGTCCAGGGTGGCCTCGTCGACGCCGTGCTCGCGCGCGACCTCGCGCAGCGGCCGGCCGGAGGCGGTGGCCTCCTTCACGATCGCGGCGGCCTTGTCGTAGCCGATGTACGGGTTGAGCGCGGTCGCCGTGGCCAGCGTGGCCTCGGCGTGCCGGGTGCACATCTCGACGTTGGCCTGGAGGCCGTCGACGCACTTCTCGGCGAGCAGGCGGCCGGCCGAGGACAGCAGGTGGATCGAGCCGAGGAGGTTCCGCGCCATGAGCGGGATCATCACGTTCAGCTCGAGGTTGCCCTGCATGCCGCCGGCGGTGATCGCGACGTCGTTGCCGATCACCTGGGCGGAGACCTGGGCGACGACCTCGGGGATCACCGGGTTGACCTTGCCCGGCATGATCGAGGAGCCCTTCTGGAGCTCGGGCAGGAAGATCTCGGAGAGGCCGGCGCGCGGGCCGCTGCCCATCCAGCGCAGGTCGTTGGCGATCTTCGTGAGCGACACGGCGACGACCTTGAGCGCGCCGGAGGCCTCGACGAGGCCGTCGCGGTTGCCCTGGGCCTCGAACGGGTCGGCCGGCGCGCTGATGGTCAGGCCGGTCTCGGCCGAGAGGCGCTCGCGGACCTTGGCGGCGAAGTCCGGATGGGTGTTCAGGCCGGTGCCGACGGCCGTGCCGCCGAGCGGGATCTGACCGAGGCGCGGGAGGGCGTCGGAGACCCGGGCGTGCCCCTGGCGGACCTGGGCGGCGTAGCCCGCGAACTCCTGGCCGAGCGTGACCGGCACGGCGTCCATCAGGTGCGTGCGGCCGGACTTGACGATGTCCTTGAACTCCTCCGCCTTGGCGGCGAACGCGTCGCCGAGGCGGGCGAGCGCGGGCAGGAGCGACTCGGTGGCCTCCTGCAGGGCGGCGAGGTGCACGGCCGACGGGAAGACGTCGTTCGAGCTCTGGCCCATGTTCACGTGGTCGTTCGGGTGCGCGCCCTCGCCGGCGAGGTTCGCGATGACCTCGTTGGCGTTCATGTTCGACGAGGTGCCCGAGCCGGTCTGGAAGACGTCGATCGGGAACTGGTCATCGTGCTCACCGGCGGCGACCGCGTCGGCCGCCGTGCCGATCCGCTCGGCCAGGTCGGCGTCGAGGAGCCCGAGCTCGGCGTTGACCCGGGCGGCGGCGCCCTTGATCCGGCCGAGCCAGCGCACCACCGGCACCGGCACCCGCTCTCCCGAGACCGGGAAGTTGTCCACCGCCTTGCGGGTCTCCCCGCCCCAAAGCTCCGCCATCGGGTCCCTTTCGTCGACGTCCCGTGCGAGGGGGACCCTAATGACCGCGCGCCCCGCGTACCCCGGGCGATCGGCCCCCGTGTTCTATGGCGCGTGGCCCGGCTGGATGCGCTTGGCGCGGTGGAACGTGAAGGGCCGGTCCCCGCCCTCGCCGTCGGCCGCGATCGGCGCCAGCAGGAAGGCCCAGTGGTCGCCCACCGGCCGGCGGTCGAGCACCCGGCCGGCGAACCAGGTGGGGATCTCCTCGAGCACCGGGGCTCCGCCCGGGCCCTCGCGCCAGGCGCAGCGGGCGAACTTGTCGACCCGATCGCCGGTCTCCGAGCCGAAGAGCTCCGCCAGCGCCGTCGCCTCCTCCGGAACCAGGTGCACGACCAGGACCTCCGCCTCGCGCGCCACGCCGAACGTGTGGTTCTTGTCCGAGATGCAGACCAGGAACCGCGGCGGGTGGATGCTGCACTGGGTGGTGAACCCGACCAGGCAGCCGGCGCGCTCCCCGCCGGCGGCCGCGGTCACGATGTACATCGGGTAGTCGATCTCCGAGACGAGGGCGTGGACCGCCGCGCGATCCGACCCGTCCCCCGCCCCACTCACGGCGCGGTCCCGGCTCCGAGCTCCCCGAAGGCGGTCAGCATCTCCATGGCCGCCGCGGTGCCGAGCTCGAGGTGCTCGACGCGCAGGTGCTCGTCCGGGGCGTGGATGGCGTCGTCCGGCAGGCCGAAGCCCGAGAGGACCGTGGGGATCCCGCGATCCGCCAGCGTGGCGATGACCGGAAGGGTCCCGCCGACGCGGATCGGGGCCGGGCGCACGCCGAGGGCGCGCTCGAAGCCGGCGGCGGCCGCTCCGAGCGCGGGGTGCTCGGGGTCGATGAAGGCCGACCGGGCGACGCCGAGCCCCTCGATGGTCAGGTCCGCGCCGGCGGGGGCCGCATCGCGCAGCAGGCCGTCGAGCGTCGCGGCGAGCTCGTCCGCGTCCTGGCCGGGGGCGACCCGCAGGGAGAGCGTCGCCCGGGCCTCGCCGGGGATGTTGGTCTTGACCGCGGCCGGCTCGCCGGCGGCGACGCCGTGCACGTCGACCGACGGCGAGGCGAGCGTCCGCATGTAGAAGCCGTCGCCCGCGCCGGGGTCGGCGGGGCGCAGGCCGGCGGCGGCCAGGGCCTCCTCCCCCGTCGGCAGCTCGGCCCAGGCGGCGACCTCGGCCGGTCCGGCCGGGGCGAGGCCGGCGTAGAGCGGGGTGGGCAGGCGCCCGTCCCGCGGGACCACCGCCTCGAGGATCCGCATGAGGGCGTGGACCGCGTTCATCGCCGCGCCGCCGAACAGGCCGCTGTGGGCGTCGCCGGCGGCGGTCCGGACCGTGATCCGCCGGTAGACCATCCCGCGCACGCCGGTGCAGAAGGAGGGCCGGCCCGGTCCGATCATCGGGCTGTCGAAGATCACCGCGGCGAGCGCCGGCTCGGCGTCGGCGGCGAGGAAGTCGACCGCCGAGGTGCCGCCGCTCTCCTCCTCGCCGTCGATCACGAACGCCGCCCGGACCGGCAGTCGCCCCTCGGCCGCCAGCCGCTGGACGGCCGCGATCAGCATGAAGAGGTTGCCCTTGTCGTCGCTGGCGCCGCGCGCGTAGAGGTTCCCGTCGCGTTCGACCGGCGCGAAGGGCGGGCTGGTCCACAGCTCCTCGGGACCCGGCGGCTGCACGTCGTAGTGGCCGTAGATCAGGACCCGCGGCGCCCTGGCCGCGCCGGCGCTCGCCGGCACCTCGCCGACCACCAGGGGGTGCCCGCCGGCGTGCCGGATCGCCGCGTTCCCGCCGGCGCGGCGGATCTCGTCGGCCACCCACTCGGCCGCCGCGGCCATGTCCTCGGCCCGGTCCGCGTGCGCGCTGATGCTCGGGATCGCGAGGAAGGCATGAAGGCGCGCGAGCTCGTCGGCGGTCACGCGGCCGAGTCTACGGGCCTCGCCTTCCAGGACGCCGGGGGGACGGGACGCCGGGGGGGCCGCGTCGTCCCGGGGACGACATTCGTCGCATGCGGCGAACGAGCTTTGGCGCGGGAGGACGACACGGGCCCTCGCGGGCCCATCGAGGCCGGCCGCCCAGCGCTTGTCGGGGCGCGCCGGCCGGCCTCGGACCCGGGGTTGGGCACTCCCTCGCCGAGATCGGAAACGGCACGGTCCGGCACCACGATCGGCGCGAACGCGCGGGCAACGAGCGCCCGTGCGCGGCGGCATCGACGCCGTGCGGAGCGACGAATGTCGCGACGGGCACCGGGGCCCATCGCCCTCACCGCGTCCGGCCGGCGCCCCCGGGGGTCGCGTCACTCGCCGTTGGAGCGTCGCGACGAATGTCGCTCCGGCTCCAGGGGGCGGTCCGGGGGGTCGCGTCA
>JAWVEV010000147.1:0-8620 GCA_033856535.1 Miltoncostaeaceae bacterium
GGCTCGAAGTACCGCGGCGAGTTCGAGGAGCGCCTGAAGAAGGTGATGAAGGAGATCACCCAGCGCGGCGACATCATCCTGTTCATCGACGAGCTCCACAATCTCGTCGGCGCCGGCGCGGCCGAGGGCGCGATCGACGCGGCCTCGATCCTGAAGCCGGCACTCGCCCGCGGCGAGCTGCAGACCGTGGGCGCGACCACGCTCGACGAGTACCGCAAGTACCTCGAGCGCGACTCGGCGCTGGAGCGGCGCTTCCAGAAGATCAACGTGGACGAGCCGACCCAGGAGGAGACCGAGCAGATCCTGCGCGGCCTCCGCGACCGGTACGAGGCGCACCACCGCGTGCACATCACCGACGAGGCGCTGGCGGCCGCCGCCAACCTGGCCGACCGCTACATCGCCGACCGCTTCCTGCCCGACAAGGCGATCGACCTCATCGACGAGGCCGCCTCGCGCATGCGCATCAAGACCATGACGGCGCCCCCGACCTACCGGGAGCTCGAGGAGGAGATCGAGACCGTCCGGAAGGAGAAGGAAGCCGCCATCGAGGCGCAGGAGTTCGAGAAGGCCGCCAACCTCCGCGACAAGGAGCGGCGCCTCACGAACAAGAAGCGCGAGCTCGAGGAGGAGTGGAAGAGCGACGAGGGCGGCCCGCGGGCGTCGGTCGGCGAGGAGGAGATCGCCGACATCGTCTCGATGTGGACCGGCATCCCGGTCTTCAAGCTCACCGAGGCCGAGACCCAGAAGCTGCTGCGCATGGAGGACGAGCTCCACAAGCGCGTCATCGGCCAGCAGCCGGCGATCGAGGCGGTCTCCCGCGCGATCCGCCGCGCCCGGGCCGGCATCAAGGACCCCAAGCGGCCGTCGGGCTCGTTCATCTTCCTGGGCCCCTCGGGCGTCGGCAAGACCGAGCTGGCGCGGACGCTGGCCGAGTTCCTGTTCGGCGACGAGAGCGCGCTGATCCAGGTCGACATGTCCGAGTACATGGAGAAGCACGCCGTGTCGCGGCTGGTCGGCTCCCCGCCGGGCTACATCGGCTACGACGAGGGCGGCCAGCTCACCGAGCAGGTGCGCCGCAAGCCGTACTCGGTGATCCTGCTCGACGAGATCGAGAAGGCGCACCCGGAGGTCTTCAACATCCTCCTCCAGATCCTGGAGGACGGGCGGCTCACCGACGCCCAGGGGCGCTCGGTGGACTTCCGCAACGCCATCCTGATCATGACCTCGAATATCGGCGCGGCCACGATCTCGCGCAACACGCCGCTGGGCTTCTCGGTGATGGACGAGACCGGGCTGTCCTACGACGACATGAAGTCGCGGATCATGGGCGAGCTGAAGCGCGTCTTCCGGCCCGAGCTGCTGAACCGGATCGACGAGGTGATCGTCTTCCACAAGCTCACCAAGGAAGAGATCACCACCATCGTCGACCTGCTGCTGGTCCGGCTCCAGAACCAGATGAAGGACCACGGCCTGCAGATGCAGCTCACGGACGAGGCCAAGGAGCTGCTGGTGGAGCAGGGCTACGACCCCACCATGGGGGCGCGGCCGCTGCGCCGTGCCATCCAGCGCCTCATCGAGGACCCGCTCTCCGACGAGATCCTGTCCGGCCAGCTCAAGGAGGGCACGACGGTGATCGTCGACCGCGAGGGCGACGAGGTGAAGCTCACCCGCAAGGAGCCGCCCGAGCCCCAGACCGTCGGGGCGGTGGCGGCCTCCGGCGAGGAGCCGACCACCGAGCCCGAGGGCGCCTGAGCGGCGAGAGAAGGCGAGGAGAGTCGGGTGCCGGCGACGCGCGTTCGCCGCGCGTATCTGTGTGGGGCCTGCGGTCAGCAGGCCCCACGCTGGGTCGGGCGCTGCCCGGGCTGCGGCGAGTGGGGGACCTTGGCCGAGGCGTCCGTCGGCGTCCCGGCCGGAAGGTCCGCGCTCGGGTCCGTCCCGGCGCCGGTGCGCCTGGCCGACCTCGCTGACGTCCGCCAGGAGCGGCTGCCCACGGGGCTGGCCGAGCTCGACCGGGTCCTCGGCGGCGGGCTGGTGGCCGGGTCGCTGGTGCTGCTCGGCGGCGAGCCGGGCATCGGCAAGAGCACCCTGGTGCTGCAGGCGCTCGCGCGCCTGTCGGCCGGCCGGCGCGTGATGCTGGTCACCGGCGAGGAGTCGGCGGCCCAGGTGCGCAGCCGGGCCGAGCGCCTCTCCGAGCCGTGCGACGACATCGAGGTGCTGCCCGAGACGCGCCTGGAGGCCGTGGTCGCGGCGATCGAGGCGCACCGTCCGGCGCTCTGCGCGATCGACTCGGTGCAGACGCTGCGCTCGGACCTGATGGAGGCGCCGCCCGGCAGCGTCGCGCAGGTCCGCATGGCCACGGCCGAGCTGGTCCGCGTCGCCAAGGGGGGCGACACGACGATCCTGCTGGTCGGGCAGGTCACCAAGGACGGCGGCCTCGCCGGCCCGCGGACGCTCGAGCACATGGTCGACTGCGTGCTCAGCTTCGAGGGCGACGACCTGCGCGCCCACCGCGTGCTGCGGGCCACCAAGAACCGCTTCGGCTCCACCAACGAGACCGGCCTCTTCGAGATGGGCGAGCGGGGCCTGACGTCGGTGGACGATCCCGCCCGGCTCTACCTGGCCGAGGCCGGGGAGCGCGTCGGCAGCTGCGTCTTCCCGGCCATCGAGGGCAGCCGGGCCCTGCTGGTCGAGGTCCAGGCGCTGGTCGGCCCCACCGAGCTGGTCCCGCCGCGGCGGGTCGCCGGCGGCGTGGACCGCACGCGCCTGGCCCAGGTGATCGCCGTGCTCGGCCGGCACGCCGGCCTGCGGCTGGGCGATCAGGATGTCTTCGTGAGCGTGGCCGGCGGGGCCCGGGCGATGGACCCGGCCGCCGACCTCGCCATCGCGCTCGCGGTCGCGAGCGGGTTCCGCGGCCGCCCGCTGCCGGCGGGCACGGTCGCCTTCGGAGAGTTGGGGCTGACCGGGGCGATTCGCCCCGTCGGTCATGCGGCGCGGCGCCTCGCGGCGGCCGCGGCCCACGGAATGCGGGTGGCGCTCGCGCCGGCGGAGCCCTCGGGCACGCCGGCCGGGAACGGCCCGCGGCTCACCGCGGTCCCGGGGGTCGTCGAGGCCCTCGAGGCGGCATTCGCATGAGCGCGCCCGAGGCGGAGCGCGCAGTCCTGTCAGCGACGACGGAGGGGGACGGTTTGTACGAGGTCGGAGACAAGGTCGTGTACCCGCACCACGGGGCCGGAAAGATCCTGAAGAAGGAGCTGAAGGAGGTGCTCGGGCAGCGGCGCGAGTACCTGACCATCCAGATCCTCTACAACGACATGACCGTGATGGTCCCCACCGAGAACGCCGACCGGGCCGGGCTTCGCAAGGTGATCGGCGAGGAGACGGTGGACGAAGTCCTTGCGGTGCTTCGTGACGACGGCACCCAGATGCCGAAGAACTGGAACCGTCGGTTCAAGCACAACCGGGACAAGATCAAGACCGGCGACATCTTCGAGCTCGCCGAGGTGGTGCGGAACCTGTCGATCCGGGACATCGACAAGGGTCTCTCCACCGGCGAGAAGCAGATGTTCGGCCGCGCCAAGAAGATCCTGGCCAGCGAGTTGATGTATGCGCGCGAGATGGAAGAGCAGGAGGCGGTCGACTTCCTCGAGAACGTCCTCGAGGACGTCGGGCAGAGCCGCGGCTCCCTCGCCACGGAGCGGGGTGCCGAGGCCCTGGTCGAGTAGCCTCGCCGGACACCCGCTCGACCCGCGGGTCGAGGTGATGCGCGCGTGCTGATCCTAGTCAGCCGCGTCCTGCTCGCCGTGCTGGGCGGCCTCGGGGCCTCCCAGGCGAGCGGCGCCTTTCCGCTGGAGGACTGGTTCCCGGGCTACTGGGATTTCGTGGCCCGGGCCGCGCTGACCGTGGTCGGCGCGCTGGTCGGCTTCCTGATCGGCGGCGTGGTGGGGCGCGTCCTGCGCAACCGCCTGAAGGCGGTCGACCGGGCGGCGGACCGCCGCTCGGCCGCCGAGCTCACGGTCGGGGCGCTCGGGCTGGTGGTGGGACTGGTCGTGGCGGCGCTCGCCGGCCTCGCGGTCGCGCAGCTCCCGATCATCGGCCCCTACCTGCTGCTGCCGGTGTTCCTGGTGGTGGCCTACGTCTTCAGCCGCATCGCGGCGCGCAAGCACGTGGACATCCTGCGGCTGGTCGGCGTGCGCTGGCGCCCGCACGGCGCCGCGGCCGCGCCGACCCGGCTGGTCGACACCAGCGCGATCATCGACGGCCGGCTGGTCGACGTGCTCCGCACGCGATTCCTCTCGGGGTCGATCGTGGTGCCGGACTTCGTGCTCCACGAGCTGCAGCGGGTGGCCGACTCCGCGGACGCCCAGAAGCGGGCGCGCGGCCGGCGCGGCCTCGAGCTCGTCGAGGAGCTGAAGGCCACCGCGAACGGCGGCTTCTCGGTGCGCTCGGGCGACTACCCGGAGGCGGTCGGGGTCGACGCCAAGTTGGTCGAGATGGCGCGCGACATCGGCGCCTCGATCGTCACCGTGGACTACAACCTGAACAAGGTCGCCAAGATCCGCGGCGTCGAGGTGCTGAACGTCAACGAGCTGGCCAACGCGCTGAAGCCGGCGGTGCTGCCCGGCGAGGTCCTCGCGGTCAAGGTGATCCGCGAGGGCAAGGAGTACGACCAGGGGGTCGGCTACCTCGGTGACGGCACGATGATCGTGGTCGAGGGCGGCCGCGCCAGCCTGGGCGAGGAGGTCGAGGTCGAGGTGACCAGCGTCCTTCAGAGCCCGTCCGGGAAGATGATCTTCACGCGCCTGGCCGGCGCCGGCCAGGTCGAGCCGGGCAAGACCCCCCAGACCTAGCCTTCTCCCGCGCCGGGCTCAGCCCCCGGCGACCAGCCACTGCGCGAGGCCCACGCCGGCGTGCGGGTTCCCCGCCGGGACTCCCTCGTGCTTGGCGAAGACGAAGACCGGCCGCTCGGCGGCCTCGCGGTCCAGCAGCTCGCGCCAGCCCTCGCGCTGCGCGTCCGAGTAGCCGTCCGCCCGCAGGCGCACGTATGCCAGCGGGCCGTCCGGCAGCCGCTCCGGGACGGCGCCGTCCCAGTTCGCCAGGCAGACCGTGCCGCCGGCGGCCGCGACCCGCGCCACCACGGCGGGGTCGTCCCACGAGTCGTGGCGGAACTCCAGCGCGGCCGGCAGCCCGGGCATGCAGGCCAGCAGGCCCTCGAGCGCGGCGTCGTCGCGCTGCCGGTGCGGCGGCAGCTGGACCAGCACGGCGCCGAGGCGGTCGCCGAGCGGGGCCAGGCTCTCCAGGAAGCGCTCGAGCAGCTCCTCCTCGCCCGGCCGCGAGGGCAGGCGCGCGGAGTGGGTCACCGCGCGGTGGGCCTTGCAGGCGAAGCGGAAGCCCGGCGGGGTCTCGGCCGCCCAGCGCCCGACCGTCGACTCGGACTGCAGCCGGTAGAAGGTGGCGTTGATCTCACAGGCGGTGAGCTGACCGGCGTAGTGCGTCAGGAAAAGCCGCTGCGGCAGCTTGTCCGGGTAGAACTCCGGCTTCCATTCGGGGTACGACCAGCCGGAGGTGCCGACGAACAGGGGCATCAACCGGCATCATGCCCGCCGTGGCCACCGCAGTCGTCCTTGCCGGGGGCGCCGGCGTCCGCATGGGCACCGACGTCCCGAAGGCCCTCCTCCCGCTCGCCGGGCGGCCGATGCTCGCCTGGAGCGTCGTGGCCATGGCGGCGGCGCCCGAGGTGACCCGGCTGGTGGTGGTCGCGCCGGCCGGGCTCGAGGCCGATGTCGCGCGGGCGCTGGACGGCCTGGCGGGCGTGAGCGCGGTGGTCGGCGGCGGGTCGTCGCGGCCGCGCTCGGTGCGGGCCGGGCTGGCCGCGGCGCCGGAGGAGGACGGCCCGGTGCTGGTGCACGACGCCGCCCGGCCGCTGCTGACGCCGGCCCTGGTGGCCGCCGTGCTGGCGGGCCTGGAGGGCGCCGACGGCGCGATCGCCGCGGCCCCGCTCGCCGACACGCTGAAGCGCGCCGGCGAGGACGGCGCGATCGCGTGCACGGTCGACCGCGAGGGGCTCTGGCGGGCCGAGACGCCTCAGGCCTTCCTGCTCTCGACGCTGCGCGACGCGATCGCCCGCGCCGATGCCGCCGGGGTGCTCGACCTGGCCACCGACTGCGCCTCGCTGGTCGAGGCCGCCGGCGGGCGGGTGCGCCTGGTGCCCTCGGCCGAGCCCAACCTGAAGGTCACGACGCCGCTCGACCTGGCGGTCGCCGAGGTCCTTCTGACCGCCCGCGAGGCGCTCCGCTAGGGTCGGGGGCCGCGTGCTGACGGACTACCACATGCACCTGCAGCCCGACGGGGTCGACGCACGGGCCGAGGCGGCGCCCTCCTGGGAGGCGCACGGCGGGCCGCTGTCGACGGGGTGGATCGCCCGATACGCCGAGCGCGCCCGGGCCCGGGCCGTGGGCGAGATCGCCTTCACCGAGCACGTCCACCGCTTCACCGAGGCGCGCGAGTGGCACGAGAACCCGTTCTGGCGCGAGGAGGCCACCGAGGACGTCGACCGCTACTGCGACGGACTGCTCGCGGCGCGCGAGGCGGGCCTGCCGGTGCTGGTGGGCATCGAGATGGACTGGCTGCCCGGGCGCGAGGACGAGATCCGCGCCTTCCTCTCGAGCCGGCCCTTCGACGTGGTGCTGGGGTCGGTGCACTGGCTGCGCGAGGACGGCGTCGACCACCCGGATTACCCGGTCTGGGATCGGCACCCGCCCGAGGACGTCTGGGAGCGCTACCTGGACGAGCTGGTCGCGGCGGCCGGGTCCGGCCTCTTCGACGTGCTCGCCCACCCGGATCTGCCGAAGGTCTTCGGCCACCCCGTGCCCGCCTCCGCGGCCGGCCGCTGGGACGACGCGATCGCCGCGATCGCCGACGCCGGCGTCGCCATCGAGTGCTCCTCGGCGGGGCTGCGCAAGCCGGTGACCGAGCTCTACCCCGAGCCCGGCCTCCTGGCCCGGTTCCGCGCCGCCGGGGTGCCCGTGACGCTCGCCAGCGACGCGCACCGGCCCGAGGACGTGGCGCGCGACTACCCGGCCGCCGTGGCCGCCCTGCGCGGCGCCGGCTACGCGACGATCACCCGGTTCTCGGGCCGCGAGCCGTCGCAGGTGGAGCTGTGAGCCTGCGCGTCGGCAGCGGCCTCGACGCCCACCGCTTCGGCCCGGGCAAGCCGCTCATGCTCGGGACGCTGGAGTTCGACCATCCGCTCGGGTTGGTCGGCCACTCGGACGGCGACGTGGTCGCGCACGCGATCTGCGACGCGATGCTCGCCGCGGCGGGCGGGCCGGACATCGGCGGGATGTTCCCGCCCGGGGATCCGGCGTGGGCCGGGGCATCCGGCGAGCGCCTGCTCGGCCTGGTGCGCGACCGTCTGACGGAGGAGGGGCACCGGTTGGTGAACGTGCACGCGATCGTCGTCTGCGAGCGGCCGCGGGTCGGCCCGCGCCGCGAGGCGATGCAGGAGGCGCTCACCGCGCTGCTGGGCGCGCCCGTGAGCGTGCACGCGACGACCACCGACGGGATGGGGTTCACGGGCCGCGGCGAGGGCGTCGCGTGCCAGGCGGTGGCATTGGTGGATAAGCCATGAGGCGCCCTTGGCGGCTCATGGCGGCGCGAGCCGACCGGCGGAGCCGGGGGGACGAGCTTTGAGCGAGCCGACCGGGGTGGTCCTGCACTCGACCCTCTCGCGGCGCAGGGAGCCGCTCACGACCGGCCCGGACGGGACCGTCCGGATCTACTTCTGCGGCCCGACGGTCTACGGGAGGGTGCACATCGGCAACGCGCGGCCCTTCGTGGTCTTCTCGGTGCTGAAGCGCCACCTGGAGCGGCGCGGCCTGCGGGTGCGCCTGGTCTCCAACGTCACCGACGTCAACGACAAGATCTATGACGCCGCCCGGGCCGAGGGCATCCCGAGCGACGAGCTCGCCCGCCGGCGGACGGCCGAGTACGTGGCCGACACGGACCGCCTGGGCCTCGGCCGTCCGGACGCCGAGCCGAGCGTGACCGGCTCCATCCCCGAGATCATCGAGCTGATCGGGACCCTGGTGGACCGCGACCTGGCCTACCCGTCGAACGGCGACGTCTACTTCCGGGTCGGACGCTTCCCGGGCTATGGCGCGTTGAGCAACCGGCGGCTCGACGAGATGGTCTCCAACGAGCCGGGCCAGAAGGAGGAGCCGCTCGACTTCGCCCTCTGGAAGGGGCGCAAGGAGGGCGAGGACACCTGGTGGGAGTCGCCGTGGGGCCCGGGCCGCCCGGGCTGGCACATCGAGTGCTCGGCGATGGCCCAGACGACGCTCGGCACGGAGCTCGACGTCCACGGCGGCGGCATCGACCTGGTCTTCCCGCACCACGAGAACGAGATCGCCCAGTCGGAGGGCGCGCACGGCGGGCGCATGGCCTCGATCTGGATGCACAACGAGATGCTCGAGCTCGCCGGCGACAAGATGAGTAAGAGCATCGGCAACATCGCCACGCTCTCGGACGTGCTGGACCGGTGGCCGGCGGAGGTCGTGCTCACGTTCTTCCTCACCAGCCACTACCGGTCGCGGCTGCCGTTCTCGCCGGAGCGGATGGCCGA
>JAWVEV010000148.1:0-2522 GCA_033856535.1 Miltoncostaeaceae bacterium
TCGCGGGGCCGGGGCATGAGCCTGTCGGTCCGGGTCATCCCGTGCCTGGACGTCGACGCCGGCCGGGTGGTCAAGGGCGTGAACTTCGTCGACCTGCGCGACGCCGGTGACCCGGTGGAGATGGCCCGTGTCTACGACGCCGAGGGCGCCGACGAGCTCACCTTCCTCGACATCACTGCCAGCTCCGGCGACCGCGCCACCACCTACGACATGGTCAGCCGGACCGCCGAGAGCGTCTTCATCCCGCTCACCGTCGGCGGGGGAGTGCGCAGCGCCGACGACGTCGACCGGCTGCTGCGCGCCGGTGCGGACAAGGTCGGCGTGAACACCGCTGCGGTCGCGCGGCCCGAGCTGATCGCCGAGATCGCCGACCGGTTCGGCAACCAGGTGCTGGTGCTGTCCCTGGACGCCCGCCGCTGCCAGGACGGCGCCGTCACGGACTCCGGCTTCGAGATCACCACCCACGGCGGACGTCGCGGCACCGGCCGGGACGCCGTCGAGTGGGCGGTGCAGGCCGCCGCGCTGGGGGCCGGCGAGATCCTGCTCAACTCCATGGACGCCGACGGCACGCGCGCCGGCTTCGACCTCGAGCTGATCCGGGCGGTGCGCCGCGAGGTCACCGTGCCGGTGATCGCCAGCGGGGGAGCGGGCGCGGTGGAGCACTTCCCGCCAGCGGTGGAGGCCGGCGCCGACGCCGTCCTGGCCGCCAGCGTCTTCCACTTCGGCCAACTGCGCGTCGGCGACGTGAAGGCAGCCCTGGCGGGAGCCGGCATCCCGGTCAGGTGACCGTCACGCGGGCGACGTCCCGCCGGCCGGCGGCCCAGAGCAGCAGCTCCATCGGCTAGCCCGCCACCGTCCGGGCGCCGCTGCCGATCCGCTGCTCGACGCCGTTGACGTCGGTGCGCCGCAGCACCACCCCGCCGCGGGTCCGTCTGGCGAACAGCGTTGCCGGGGTCCACAGCTCGTCCTGAACCTCCCGGGGGAGCCGGCGCGGCACCCAGCCCGGCTGCGCGCGCCGGACGTCCTCGTGGTGGATCGCGTACTCGGCGAGGTTGAACATCCGCGCCACCAGGGGCCAGCCCATCGGCGACCAGAGGGGTGGCCCGGACCGCAGCCGGGCGACGACGTCCGGGAACGGGGTGACGGTGCGGAGCTGGTCCTCCAGCCGGTGCGACCAGGACGCGAGCGGCCCGCCGAGCCCCGCCTCCTCCGTGCCGTAGCCGGGCAGCGCGTCGGGCCGGCGATCACGGACGACGAGGTGGGCGGCCATGTGCGCCGTCGTCCAGCCCTCGCAACAGGTGGGTGCCTCGGGGCCGAGCGTGTCCAGCAGGTCGGCGAGCTCCGCTCGCTCGCGCTCGGGAAACGATCGGGAAGAGGCGCTCATCGCCGGAGGTTACCGAGGGGAACGCCCTGCCGAGCGTCGGCGGTTAGCGATCCTAACGATCGCGTAGCATCCGAAGCTCGCCGTCCGACCCCCGAGGAGAGCTGTGGCCCGCCGCCGAGACGCCGTCGTGCGGCGCGGGCTCCGTCATGTCGGGCGGGCGATCTCCGAGCAGCCCGGCATGTTCACCCTCGCCTTCCTCGCCAGCAGCCTGTACGGCGGGATGACCGTCGCCAGCGCCTACGTCATCGGCGAGATCACCGACCGCGTCCTGTTGCCCTCGTTCGCCGAGGGGGCGACCACCGGGGCGGCGCTCGGCCTCGCCGCGGTGGCGATCGTGGGCGTGGCCCTGCTGAAGATCCTCGGCATCCTGGGCCGCCGGCTGTTCGCCGGGATCATGAGCTACCGGCTCATGGCCGACTACCGGCGGCGGGTCACCGGCCAGTACCTGCGGCTGCCGCTGTCGTGGCACCAGCGCCACCCGACCGGCCAGCTGCTGAGCAACGCCAACTCCGACGTCGAGGCGTCCTGGTTCTTCGTCGCGCCCCTGCCGTTCGCCTGCGGCGCGCTGGTGATGATCGCGATCACCTCGGTGGCGCTCGTCGTCACCGACCCGCTGCTGGCGCTGGTCGGCCTGGTCGTCTTCCCGCTGGTCTTCGTCGCCAACGTCGTCTACTCGCAGGTGATGAGCCCGCGCATGCAGCGCGCCCAGCAGCTGCGCGCCGAGGTCAGCGAGATCGCCCACGAGAGCTTCGACGCCGCCCTGGTCGTGAAGACCCTGGGCCGGGAGGCCGACGAGACGGCGCGCTTCGGGGCCCGGGCGGAGGAGCTGCGCGACGGGCTGGTCGCCGTCGGCCGGGTCCGTGGGCTGTTCGACCCGATGATGGAGGCGCTGCCCAGCCTCGGCACCCTCGCGGTCCTGCTCATCGGCGCCGGTCGCGTCGCCGACGGCAGCATCGACGCCGGCAGCCTGGTCGCGATCGCGTACCTGTTCATGCTCCTGGCGCTGCCGATCCGCGCCATCGGCTGGGTGCTGGCCGACCTGCCGCGCGCGCTGGCCGGCTTCGACCGCGTCACGCCGGTGCTCGACGCCACCGGCGAGACGCCGTACGGCCCGGACCACGCGCCCGGGGGCCCCGGC
>JAWVEV010000149.1:0-16969 GCA_033856535.1 Miltoncostaeaceae bacterium
GTACCGCGACCTGCTGACCGCCCTGGCCGAGGCCTCCGGGCCCTCCGGCCGCGAGGAGCGGGGGGCGGCCATCGTGCGGCCCGAGCTCGAGGCGCTCTGCGACCGGGTCGAGGGCGACCCGCTGGGCGGCCTGGCCGGCGTCCGCGACGCCGACGCCGGCGCGCCCCGCCTGATGCTCGCCGCCCACATGGACGAGATCGGGCTGATGGTCACCCACGTGGACGAGAGCGGCTTCGTCCGCTTCCTCCCGCTGGGCGGCTGGGACCCCCGCACCCTGGTCGGCCAGCGCGTGCGCGTGCACGGGCGCGAGGACCTCGAGGGCGTCGTCGGCACGCTGCCGGTCCACCTGATGGACGCCGAGGCCCGCAAGGCGCCGCCGAAGCTCGAGGACATGGCCGTCGATCTCGGCCTCTCGGGCGACCGCGCCCGCGAGCTGGTGCGCCCCGGCGACGTCATGACCCGCATCCGGGCGCTCCGCCAGCTCGGGGACCTGGTCACCGGCAAGAGCCTCGACAACCGGGTCGGCGTCTACGTGATGCTGGAGGCCCTCCGCGCCGCCGGCCGCAGCCCGATGGAGGTCTGGGCGGTCGCGACGGCGCAGGAGGAGGTCGGCCTGCGCGGCGCCCGCGTCGCCGCCGAGCGCATCCGGCCGCGGGTCGCGGTCGCCATCGACACCTGCCCGGCCAACGACGGCCCGGGCGCCCCCTCCTCGAGCGCCAGCACGCGGCTCGGCCGCGGCGCGGCGATCCGGATCATGGACGCCTCGGCCATCGGGGCGCCGGCGCTGGTCGACCTGCTCACCCGCATCGCCGAGGACCGCGGCATCCCCCACCAGTTCCACGTGGCGGACCGCGGCGGCACGGACACCGGCGCGATCCAGCTGGGGGGCGACGGCGCGGCGGCCGGATGCGTCTCCATCCCGACGCGCTACGTCCACACGAGCGTCGAGGCCTGCCACCCGGACGACCTGGACGCCTGCGTCGCGCTGGTCGCCGCGATGATCGAGCGGATCGGGGAGCTCCCGCTCAGCCAGTAGGGCTGAGCGGCGCCGGCGTCAGCCGATCGCCGCGAACGACACGACGACGGCGCCCACCGCCAGCGCCAGCAGGGCGGCGCCGCCGGCGCCGCCGAGCTTCGTGTACGCCAGGTGCCCCTTGCCGAAGCCGGAGAGCACGAACCCGGCCGCCGCGCCCCCGGCCAGGCCGCCCAGGTGGCCGCCGACCGAGATGCCCGGGATCAGGAACGTGAGGAAGAGGTTCAGCGCGATCAGCGCGCCGATGCTCGACCCGAAGAGCGCGACGCCCCGCGTCCGCTCCAGCAGGAAGATCGCCGCCATCAGGCCGAAGACGCCGCCCGAGGCCCCGACGGTGGCCGCCTGGGGCTCGAGCAGCAGCGCGCCGGCCGACCCCCAGAGGACCGAGATCAGGAAGATCGCGACCATCCGGGCCGTGCCGGCGTAGCGCTCGAGCGCCCCGCCCAGGTACCAGAGCAGGTAGGCGTTGAAGCCGATGTGGACCAGGCCGCTGTGGACGAAGGCGCTGGTGACCAGGCGCCACCACTCGCCGTCCTGGACCAGCGGCCCCACCAGGGCCAGGTCGCCGGCGACGGTCGAGAGGTCGACCCGCCCGAGGATCTCCTGCCCCTGGGCCACCTGGGTCAGGAACACGAGCACCATCAGGGCCGTCAGCACCGTGGTGCCGATCACGTTCTGGGAGCCCGCGAGGCTCAACCGCTGGGCCGTCCGGGTCACGCTCTTCGGGCCGCCGGCGCACTCCGGGCACCGCACCCCGACCGCCGCCTCGCGCATGCACGAGGTGCAGATGGGGCGCTCGCAGTTGGAGCACGAGAGCAGCGTCTCGCGGTCCGGATGGCGGTAGCAGTGGGTCCCCTGGGGCGCCTGCGTCTCGTAGGGTCCCGCCATCTGTCCCGGATCGTAGCGCGGTCCCCGGCGCCCCTTCGACCGGACGTTGACGCGGGGTGTGGGGACGGCTTCAATGTGCGCTCCGACGGCCCCCCGCGGGCTGGCGTCAGCATGCTTTCACCGGCATGCCGTGCCGGCCGCACGACCCCATAAGGACTTTGCGTATGTCCTCGCCGCCGCCGCCGTTCGCAACCCAGCCCCCCCGTGGGAACCCCGATCTCGTGGAGCACGACGCCTGCGCGCTGGCGGCCTTCGCTACCCGCGACGGCAAGCCGAGCCGGGCGATGGTGGAGCGAGCGCTCGAGTCGCTGCAGCTCATGGTGCACCGCTCGGGCAGCGTGGACGGCGAGGGTGACGGCAGCGGCCTGCTGGTGGACATCCCGCGGCCGGCCTGGCGTCGGCGGCTGACGTCGGAGGGCCTCGACCCCGTCGTGGTCGACGACCGCCGCTTCGTGGTGGCGCACGTCTTCTTCGACAGCTCCGAGGGCGCCGAGGCCCAGGTGCCGCGCCTGAACGCGATCGCGGAGGAGCACGGCTTCGAGGTGGTCTGGAGCGGCCCCGGGACGGTCGACCGCAGCGCCCTCGGCCCGCGCGCGGCGGAGACGCCGCCGATCTTCTGGCAGCTGGCCCTGATGGCGGCCGAGCCGGGCGAGCCGGCGGACCGCGCCTGCTACCGCGCGATGGTCCAGATCGAGCGCGAGCTCGAGTGCCACGTGGCCTCATTCTCGGCCAACGACGCCGTCTACAAGGTGCAGGGCCAGCCCGAGGTCCTGCCGCTCTTCTATCCGGAGATGGCCCACGAGGACTTCGACTCCTCGCGGATCATCGCCCACAACCGGTACTCGACGAACACCTACCCGACCTTCAGCCGGGTGCAGCCGTTCGCGATGCTCGGCCACAACGGCGAGATCAACACCATCGCCCAGCTGCGCGAGCAGTGCGAGCAGCTCGGCCTGCCGGTGACCAACGGCGGCTCGGACTCCCAGGACCTGAACCGCCTGCTCGAGGGCCTGATCTACGAGAAAGGCCTCTCGCTGCTCGAGGCGGTCGAGTTCGCGCTGCCGCCGATCCTCGGCGAGGTGCACCGCCTGCCGGCCCACCTGCAGGACCTCTACGTGCACTACCGGGAGGCGCTCGGCCCGTACGCGCAGGGCCCGGTCGGCCTCGCGACCCGCTGCGCCGACGAGATGGTCTTCGCGGTCGACGCGATGGGCCTGCGACCGCTCTGGTGGATCGAGACCGAGGACCAGTACGTGGTCTCCTCCGAGCCGGGGATCGTCCCGGTCGGCGAGCTCACCCGCGACCCGGCCCCGCTGGCGCCGGGCGAGAAGGTCGCCCTGATCACGGGCGAGGACGGCGTCCCGACCGTGCTCGACTACTGGGAGGTCCAGCGCGAGGTGCATCGCCGGGCCAAGAGCCGCGGCGCCCTCCCCCACGCCGAGACGCGCGCCCGCCTGGCGGGCGGCCTGGACCCGATCGCGATCGAGGTCGTGCCCGACGGCGAGGAGCCCGGCGAGCCGGAGCTCGAGCTCGACACCCTGATGGCCTCGGCCGGCTGGATCGAGAGCGACAAGCAGCAGCTGCAGTTCCACGCCGACCGCGGCGCCGAGCCGATCGGCTCCCTGGGCTGGGACGGCCCGCTCGGGCCCTTCACCCCGGTCCCGATGCCGCTCAGCGACTACCTGCAGGAGACCGTGGCCGTCGTCACCAACCCGGCGATCGACCGCGAGCGCGAGGTGGAGCACTTCTCCACCCGCGTCGTGCTCGGCCGGCGGCCCCCGATCGAGGGCGTCGAGCCCGAGCCGCCGCAGCGCTGCGAGCTGCGCATGCCGATCAACGTCGGCGGCCTGCGGGCCGGCGCCACGCCGCTGAGCCTGCCCGAGTGGCGCCGGGTCGCGATGACCCAGGGCGTCGCCACGATGGAGGACGTCACGGCGGCCTGGGACTGGCGCGCCGTGCGCCTGCCGCTCTCCTTCGACAGGTCCGGCAGCGTCCGCGAGCACCTGAGGACGCTCTCCGAGGCCGCGATCGCCGCGGTCGAGAACGGCGCCGAGCTGCTGGTCCTCGACGACGTCGAGGCCGGCCCGAACGACCGCGTCTGCGACCCGCACCTCGCGGTCGCGGCGGTCGACAAGGCGCTGCGCGAGGTCCACGACGCGGACGGCACCTCGCTGCGCCGCCACGCCAGCCTGGTGCTGCACTCGGCCGGCATCCGCAACGTGCACGACGTGATGGTGGCCCTCGGCTTCGGCGCCCAGGCGCTCTGCCCCTACGCCATGCTCGAGAAGGCCGTGGAGGACTCCCCGGAGCCCACCCGGGCGGCGGTCAACGTGCTCGACGGCCTGCAGAAGGGCATGGAGAAGGTCCTCTCCACCCTCGGCATCCACGAGCTGCGCGGCTACGGCCGGCTGGTCTCGGCGATCGGCGTCGCCCCCGAGGTGCTCGACCTGCTGGCGATCCCCGGCTTCTGCGCCTCCGAGGGCCGCGGCCTGACGCTCGAGAACCTCGACGACCTCGCCGAGCTCGGCCGCCAGATCCGCGCCGGCGAGGAGAGCCCCTCCAAGGTCAAGCTGCCCCGGATGTACCCCAAGGTCTGGAAGGCGCTCTCGAAGGTCGGGAGCACCGACGAGTCCTACGCGGAGTTCGCCGAGACGCTCGACCGGCTCGAGACCGAGCAGCCCGTGGCCCTGCGCCACGCCGTGCAGCCGCAGCTCGCCCCGCCGGAGGAGCGCATCCCGGCCGAGCGGGTGAGCGCGGCCGTCGGCCACCACAGCCTGCCCTTCCTGATCAGCTCGATGAGCTTCGGGTCCCAGGGCGAGGTGGCCTTCCGCGCCTACGCCGAGGCGGCCTACCAGGCCGACATGCTCTGCATGAACGGCGAGGGCGGGGAGATCCCCGACATGTACGGCAAGTACCCCAAGCACCGCGGCCAGCAGATCGCCAGCGGCCGCTTCGGGGTCTCCTCGCTGCTCATCAACTCCTCCGAGCTGGTGGAGATCAAGATCGGCCAGGGCGCCAAGCCCGGCGAGGGCGGCCACCTGCCGGGCTCCAAGGTCACCGAGGCCATCGCCCGGGCCCGCAACGCCCAGGTCGGCAGCGACCTGATCAGCCCGTCCAACAACCACGACCTCTACTCGATCGAGGACCTGGCCCAGCTCATCGACGAGCTGAAGACGGCCAACCCGCACGTGAAGGTCGTGGTGAAGGTGCCGGTCGTCCCCGGCATCGGCACGATCGCGATCGGCATCGCCAAGGCCGGCGCGGACGTGATCACCATGTCCGGCTACGACGGCGGCACCGGCGCCGCCCGCCAGCACGCGCTGCGCCGGGCCGGCCTGCCCTGCGAGATCGGCACGGTGCTCGCGCACCACGCCCTCACCGAGGCCGGCATCCGCGACCGGGTGGAGATCTGGGCCGACGGCGGGCTGCGCAGCGCGCTCGACTGCATCCGGCTGATCTGCATGGGCGCCAACCGGCTCGGCTTCGGCACCGCCTCGATGGTCGCCATCGGCTGCACCATCTGTCGCGGCTGCCAGCTCGACACCTGCCACGTCGGCATCGCCACCCAGATGGACGAGCACGAGGCCAAGCACCGCGGCCTGAAGCGGTTCGTCCCGCGGATCATGGACTCCGCCGTGGAGGGGCTCGTCCACTACTTCACGGGGATGGGCGAGGCGCTGAAGGAGCTTGCCGGCCAGATGGGCGTCGACACGGTCCAGGACCTCGTGGGCCAGGCCGACCGGCTGGTGCAGGTCTCGCACCACGAGCGCCTCGACCTGGACCAGCTCCTCACCCCCACCAACCGGCAGGTCATCACCGCCCCGGCGGACGGGCCGCGCTTCTTCCGGCCCTTCACGCCGCCGCCGCCGCACCGCACGCCGGAGCTTGCGGTGGAGCGGCTCAGCGCCGGCGCCGCGCTGGCGGTCGAGGAGGAGGCCACCACGGCCGCCGACCGCAACCTCGGCACCGACCTGGCGGGCCTGATCGCCCGGGCGAGCACCGGGGTCAACACGGCCTGGGTCACCAACGGGACCGCCAACGGCGCCTCCGGCAACGGCGGCGGCCCGAACGGCCACGGCGCCAACGGCGGCGGCAACGGCCTGCCGACGACGATGGTCGACCTCGCGTTCACCAAGGGCGCGGCGGCGGGCAGCGGGCTGGCCGCCTTCACGATCGGCGGCGTGCGGGTGCGCGTCTTCGGCGGCGCGCAGGACGGCGTCGGCAAGTGCGCCCTCGGCGGCGAGATCCACGTCCTGAAGGCGCGCAACGACCACGGCGCCTGGGTCGGCGGCCACGTGGGCAAGAGCTTCGCCTACGGCGCCCAGCGCGGCCTGTTCCTGATCCAGGGCGACGCCGACGCGCGCGCCGGCATCCGGCTCTCGGGCGCCGACATGGTGCTCGGGGGCACCCCGGACCGGCCGCTCAACGACCGCCTCGGCACGCTCGCGGCGCGCGCCAACTGCAAGGGCTTCGCGTTCGAGTACATGACCGGCGGCCGCGCCGTGGTCCTCGGCGACCCCGGGCCGTGGCTCTGCAGCGGCATGACCGGAGGCGTGGTCTACGTGCGCCAGCACGAGGAGTGGCGCCTCGACGAGGCGGCCGTGCGCCGGCGCCTGTCGAAGGCGGCCAAGGTCAGCCTGGTCGAGCCCGACGAGAGCGACGCGGCGAACATCATCGAGCTGCTCTCGGCGTACCAGGTGGCGCTGCAGGAGTCCGGCCAGGACGAGGCCGCCGAGGGGCTCGAGGCGCTCATCGCCGAGCCGGCCGAGCACTTCCTCGCGATCGTCCCGGTCACCCAGCAGGCCGACCCGAACGTCAGCACCGAGTAGGCGGGCCCCCGTGCGGCTCGCCCACGCCCTCGCGGGCGCGGGCGAGCCCATGGCCCTGGTCCACGGCTCGTGGACCGACGCGCGCACCTGGGACCACGTCCTGCCGGCCCTGTCGGCCGGCTTCCGCGTGCTCACCTACGACCGGCGCGGCCACAGCCGCAGCGAGCGGCCGGCGACGCCGGGGTCGCTCCGCGAGCACGCCGCCGACCTCGCCGGCCTGCTGGAGCGGCTCGGCCTGGCGCCGGCCCACGTCATGGGCAACTCGTTCGGCGCCTCGGTGGCGCTTCGGCTGGCGATCGACCGGCCCGAGCTGGTGCGGAGCCTGATCGTCCACGAGCCGCCGGTCTTCGCGCTGCTGGAGGGCGATCCGGCGGGCGAGGCCGTCCTGGCCGGGCTGCGCGAGCGGGTCGAGGGAGCCGCCGGTCCGCTCCGCGCCGGCCGCCTCGAGGAGGGCGCCCGCGCGTTCGTGGACACGATCGCGCTCGGGCCGGGCGCCTGGGAGGAGCGGCTCTCCGACGGGGGCCGGGCGATGTTCCTGCACAACGCGCCCACCTGGCTCGACGAGCTGGACGACGCCGGGGCCTACCGGCTGCCGGTGGAGCGGCTCGCCCGGGGCGGGATCCGGCTGCTGCTCACCTCCGGCGAGACCAGCCCGGCGCATTTCGCGCGGGTCGCCGACCGGATGCGCGAGGTCCTTCCCGAGGCCGAGGGCGGCGTCCTGGCGGGCGCCGCGCACGTGCCTCACCTGAGCCACCCCGAGACCTTCGCCGCGATGGTGACCCGGTTCGCCCGGGCCGCGCCGGCCGAATGGCGGCCCTGAGGTCGAGCGAACCGCGATGATGCGGGTTCGCGACGCCGATCCGTCGCGAGCCCATGAGTCGAAGCGCGCCCCCTCCCCACGCCCGCCCCGGCCGGCGCCGATCCGCCGCGATCGCGGCGGCCGTCGCCGTGCTCGCCGGCGCCGCCGGCTCCGGTGCCATCGCGGCGACCCGCCCACCGGCCGACCGCGGCGCCGAGACGATCCCGGCCGTCGAGCACTTCGCGTGGCACGAGGCGGCGCCGTACCCGATCGATCGCTTCGAGGGCAACGGCCTGGCCGCCTTCGGCCGCCTCTGGGTCTTGGGCGGGTTCGGCAAGTACACGACCCAGGCGTCGCCGCGCTCCGATGCCTACGACCCGGCGACCGACACCTGGACCCGGATCGCCGACCTGCCCTTCAACGCGACCCACAGCCCGGCGGTGCCCGTCGGCACCGACATCTGGCTCATCGGCGGGTTCATCGGCAACCACCCCGGACTGAGCACGAAGGAGGTCTGGGTCTACGACACCACGACCGACACCTGGTCGCGGGGCCCCGACCTCCCGCAGCCGCGCGGCGCCGGCGGCGCGGCCCTCGTCGGCGGGATGCTC
Organism: Miltoncostaeaceae bacterium; assembly: GCA_033856535.1. Classification (GTDB taxonomy): domain Bacteria; phylum Actinomycetota; class Thermoleophilia; order Miltoncostaeales; family Miltoncostaeaceae; genus JAWVEV01. The sequence continues at coordinate 8,161 of JAWVEV010000149.1, forward strand.
CACTACTTCGGGGGCGTCAACCGGCGCACCCACTCCACGGACTACGGCAGCGAGCCGGACCACTGGGCCCTCGACCTCGCGGATCCGGCGGCGGGGTGGCAGCCGCGCGCCGACGTACCGAAGCCGCGCAACCACCTGAGCGGCGCGACGCTCGGCGGCGCCATCTACGCGATCGGCGGCCAGATCGGCGGCGAGGACGACGGGAACCAGGACGAGGTGGACCGGTACGACCCGGAGACGGACACCTGGACGCGGGTCGCCGACATGCCGACGGCCCGCGGCCACATCTCGGCCTCGACCTTCGTGCTCGGCGGGCGCATCGTGGTCGGCGGCGGCACCAACAACGGGAACAGGCCGTCGACCGACATGGCCGCCTACGACCCGAGGGCCGACGACTGGGGGGTGCTGCCGCCCCTGCCGGCGGGCCGCAAGACCCCGGTCATGGGCGCGATCGGCGGCCGGCTGGTGTCCTCGACCGGCTACGGCGGCGTCGGGACCGACACCACCTGGGTCAGCAACGGGTTCCCGTTCGACGTGACGCCCGAGCCGGCGCCGCCCCCGCCCGCGCCCGGATCGCCCCAGGCGCCGCCGCCGGCGCAGCCGCAGACGGGCCCCTCGACCGAGCCGGCGGCGCCCGCCGCCCACGGCCGTCACGGCGCCCGCGGCCGGATCAGGGTCACCCTCCGCCAGCTCCGCATCGATCAGCGGATCGCGCAGGCGGCGCTGCGGCGCGTTCGCGCGCTCGAGGCGACAGTGCTCGGCCGGCCGGCGCCGCGCCCGCCGCGCTCGGGCGCGAAGGATCGCGTGACGCTGACGGCCCGCCAGCTGCGCATCAACCAGCGCGTCGCGCGCGTCGCCCTGCGCAGGGTCCTCGTCCTGGAGGCCCGCATCGACGGCCGCCCGCCGCCGCCGAAGGCCCGCCACCTGCGCGGGGTCCGGGTGACCCTCACCGCTCGCCAGCTGCTCATCAATCAGCGAATCTCCCAGGCCGTCCTGCGCCGCGTCCACGACCTTGCGGAGCGGGTGGCCGGCGGGGCCCCATGACAAGGAGCGTCTGTGAGCAACTCGACCAGGGCACGTGGCAGGCTGGGCCTCGCGACCCTCGCCCTCGCCCTCGCCGGCGCGGGGCCGGCGGCGGCGGCCCCGGACATCGACGTCCGCAACCCCGACGGCGTGCCCTTCCCCGACCGGCTCGTGATGAACCGGACCGAGACGGGAGACGGCCCGGACCTCGAGGTCAACGACGTCGCCGTCGCCCGGATCGTGAGCTGGGGCGACGAGCCGCTCCACGTGACCGGCCTCGCCGTGGCGGGGCCCTTCGAGCTGGCCGAGCCGGTCGCGCTGCCCGCGACGATCCCGGCCGGCGGCGTCCTCGACGTGCCGGTGCGCTTCGTCGCCCACGTCGAGGGCTCGAACGGCGGCCGCCACGACGGGACGCTCACGATCGCCTCCGACGCCGCCGGCGCCCCCGCCGCGACGGTCGAGCTCGCCGGCTTCTGGCAGCCCGCCGTCGGCGGGAGCAACGAGGGCACCCTGGCCGAGATCCTCGGCACCTTCGGCTACGCCACGACCGTCGTCGGGCCCGGCCAGGCCCTGGCGCACAAGAGCGCGGTCGAGGCCGTGGGCGACGAGGTGCTCTCCCCCTACTGGCGCCGGGCGGACATCACCAAGCCGATCACCGTGCGCCAGCTGGCCGGCCTGCATGGCAAGACCGAGGGCGTCGACACCTTCGCCTGGCATCCCCAGGGCGACCCCGACGCCGCGACCGTGCTGCTCGAGCAGGCCCCGTCGGACTACCAGACGCTCCTGCCGCGCCGGACGCCGGACCTCGGCCCGGGCGAAGCGGGCTTCACGCCGCCGCCCGCCGTCCCCGTCTTCGGGTTCCGGCTCGCGGGCCGCTGGAGCGAGCCGGCGCTGAACGCGCACCCCGCGAGCTGCGACGGCGCGTGCGGCCACATGGTGCGGTTCTGGCCGGCGAAGGACCGGGCCGGGATCCCGATCCCCGGGGCCTACGTCGCGACGATGGACTTCGCCGACGCCACCAGCGGCAACTACGACTACCAGGACAACATCTACCTGGTCGAGAACGTCGTGCCCGCCGACGCCCGGCCCGACGCGGTCGCGCCGACCGTGACCTCCCGCCGGCCGACGCCCGGCGCGGACGGGGTGGCCGTGGGGGCGGACGTCGTGGTCGGGTTCTCGGAACCGATCCATCCGGCGACGCTCACGGCGGCGACCGTGACGCTCCGCGCGGGCGCGACCGCCGTGGCCGCGACGGTCACGATCTCCCCGGACGCCACCGGCGTGACGCTCGACCCGACCGCGGACCTCGCGCCCGGGAAGCAGTACACGGCCACGATCGACGGGGCGATCGACGGCGGCGGCAACGCCCTGGCCGCGCCCGTGACCTGGACCTTCACCACCGCCGCGGCCGGCGGCGGACCGGGACCGGGACCGGGCCCGGGGCCAGGGCCAGGGCCGGGGCCGGGCACCGGCGAGGACCCGCCCGCGGGCCCGGGCACGAACGCCGTCTGCACCGCCTACCCCGCGCTGCGGCGCACGCTCGCCGGCAGGTTGGCCGCGGCCCGGCGCGACCGCGCCAGGGCGACCACCCCGAGGGCGCGCGCGGCCGTGACGCGGCGGATCGCGCAGATCACGCGCCAGCAGCGGCAGGCGAGCGCGCGGCTCGGCCCGGCCTGCGGCGCCAAGGTGGCCTTCTGCCTCCGCTACCCGGACACGCGGGCCACGCTCGCGCGCCGGCTGGCGGACGCGAAGCGGGCCGTGAGCCGCGCCCGCACGGCGAGCGCCCGCGCGGCGGCGGTGAAGCGCCGAACCGCGGCGGCGACGGCCCAGCGCAAGGCGACATCCCGGTTCCGGACCACCTGTCGGCCGGTGGCGACGAGATGACGGAACCCGCCATCGACCACGGGCGAGACGAGCCTGCCCCGGGGGAGGAGCCCGCAGGCGCCCGCGGGGACTCGCTCGAGCGGCTCGTCGCGAGCGGGCGGGTCCCTGCGCGCTTGGCGCCCGCCGACCTCGGTCCGCCGCTGGATCGCCCGGTCTCGCTCAGCGCAGCGCTCGCGGAGGATCGCGGACCGGGCTGAGCCCGCTCCTTCGCGGCTACTTCGTGACGGTCAGCCGCTTCACCATCCCGTAGGTGTTGTGGGACCGGCCGGCGCTGTGGCGGTCGGCGAAGAAGCAGGCGACCACGTAGCGGCCCGGCGGCAGGTGGATCCGGATCGCGTTGTCGCTACCCGGGGACACCAGCCCGATCACGTTCACGAACGTGCCGGGGGGCGGGCCCTGATCCTCCGCCCCGCTCACCAGGTCGCGGGCAACCTTGGCCGCGCTGACGCCGGGGTTGAGCCGGATGCCGGCCAGGAAGTGGTTGTTGCTGCCGATGTTGGCGATCTCGAGCGTCCCGCTGCCCCGGATCCGCGCCGGCCCGATGATCCCGTAGTCGTAGAGCCGGATCCGGGCGTCGGCCTTCGGTGCCGGCGCGCCGCTCGGCGGACCGACCGCCTCGAAGTCGACCGCCGGGCCCAGGCCCTTGCCGTCGGGAATGTTCCCGAGGGCGACGTAGGTCGCCGGCGCGAGCTTCACCGAGGTCTGGAAGGTCGTGCCCGGCTCGACGAACTGGGAGGTCTCGATGGAGACCAGCGCGTCGGGCACCGCCGCCGACTTCGAGGTGAAGCCGCGCAGCTCGTCGAGCGTCACCCCCGGGCGCAGGCGCACCAGCCCCATGTTCACGCCCTCGTCGCCCGTGTTGCGGAGCGTGACGTCGGTCGGGCCGACGTGCACCGTCTCCGGCCGCATGATCTCCACGTCGCGCGGACCGGGGCTCGTGACGATGAGCGAGTCGCGCGCGGCCTGCGCCTGGGCGGCGTCGCGCGCCCCCGGCGCCAGCGCGATCGTGGCGAGCACGGCCGCGACCGCCAGCATCGTGGCGACGACCAGGTTGCGGCCCGATCGCGCCCACCTCGAGGACGACATCCCTCTTCCCTCCCGCTCGTCGGCCGCCGGGGCCGCCCCGGCTGATGTCCCTTCCTATGCGCCGCCCGATGCCGGGGTCAAGCCGCCGCACGGTGGGATAGCGTGGCCAGGGATGGCGTCCGCCGGCACCCTCGAGCTTCGGCAGGTGACCAAGCGCTACGACGGGGCCGCCGGTTCGCCGGCGGTGGCCGATCTGACGCTGGTCGTTCCCGCGGGCGAGGTCTGCGTCCTGATCGGGCCGTCGGGCTGCGGCAAGACGACCGCGCTCAAGATGGTCAACCGCCTGATCGAGCCGAGCTCCGGCGAGATCCTGATCGACGGGCGGAGCGTGCGGGATCGCCCGCCGGCCGAGCTGCGGCGCGAGATCGGCTACGTGATCCAGCAGGTGGGCCTGCTCCCCCACCTCACCGTCGCCGCCAACGTCGCCACCGTGCCGCGCCTGCTCGGCTGGGACAAGGAGCGCATCACGGCACGGGTGGCCGAGCTGCTCGACCTGATCGGCCTCGACCCCGAGGAGTACGGCCGGCGCTACCCGGCCCAGCTCTCGGGCGGCCAGCAGCAGCGCGTGGGGCTGGCGCGGGCGCTCGCCGCCGACCCGCCGGTGATGCTGATGGACGAGCCCTTCTCGGCCGTCGACCCGATCACCCGGGCCCGGCTGCAGGCCGACTTCCTCCGGCTGCACCGCGCGCTGCCGAAGACCGTGGTGTTCGTGAGCCATGACATCGACGAGGCCGTGCGGATGGCCGACAAGGTGGCCGTGATGCGCGAGGGCCGGCTGGTGCAGTACGCGCCGCCGGCCGAGGTGCTGGCGCGGCCCGCCGACCCGTTCGTGGCGGACTTCGTCGGCTCGGACCGGGCCCTGAAGGGCCTCCACCTGATCCGGCTGGAGGAGGTCCCGCTGCCCGCGCCGCCGCTGGTGCGGCCCGGCGAGCCGCTCTCGGCGGTGCGGGAGCGGATCGCCAGGGGCGACATGACGCCGGTCGACGGGCGCGTCCTGGTGTCCGACGGCGCCGGCCGACTCGGCTGGCTCGACCTGCAGCGGGTGGCCACGGGCGAGGCGACCGCCCCGGACGAGCCCGGACCGCTCCTTCGCCCGGACGCGACGCTGCGCGACGCGCTCGCGTCGCTGATCGAGGCCGGGGTGTCGCACGGCGTGGTCGTCGACGGCGACGGGCGCCCGGTGGGGATCGTCGGCGTGGAGGAGATCGGCGCCGGCGTGCGGCGCGCGGGCGCGGGGGCGCCGCCGCCCCGTGGCTGAGATCCGCTGGGACTGGATCTCGCGGAACGCCGACGAGATCCAGGCGCGGACGATCGAGCACCTCGCGCTGGTCTCGGTCTCGACGGGCATCGCGGTGGCCGTGGCGATCCCGATCGGGATCGCGGTGCGCGGCCGGCGGATCCCGTTCGCGACCGCCACCGGCGTCGCCGGGATCCTCTACACGATCCCGAGCCTGGCGATGTTCGCCTTCCTGCTGCCGATCTTCGGCATCGGCTTCACGCCGGCGGTCGTCGGCCTGGTCCTCTACGCGCTGCTGATCCTGATCCGCAACACCGCCGTCGGGCTCGAGGGCGTGCCGCCGGCCGTGCGCGAGGCGTCGGTCGGCATGGGGCTCACGCCCCGGCAGGTGCTGACCCGGGTGGAGCTGCCGCTGGCGTTGCCGGCGATCATGGCCGGGATCCGGCTGGCCATGGTCAGCACGGTGGGGATCGCCACGGTCGCGGTGCTGATCGGCGGCGGCGGGCTCGGCTCGCTGATCTACAGCGACGGCATCCAGCGCGGGCTCTTCCTCACGCCGATCGTGGTGGGCGCCGTCTGCGCCACGGTCATGGCGATCGCCCTGGACCTGCTGCTGGTCCTGGCCGAGCGCATGCTGACGCCCTGGGCGCGCGCGCGGACGGGGGACCGGTGAGCCTCGTCGCCGACACGTGGGACGCCTTCACCAACCCGCTCAACGACGGCTGGGGCCAGACGCGCACCCACGTCGAGCTGTCCGCGGCGGCGCTCGGCCTCGCGGCCGCGACCGGGCTGGCGCTCGGCGTGCTCTGCGCCAAGATCGGCCGCGGCGCGGCCTTCGTCGTGATCACGGTCTCCAACCTCGGCCGCACCGTGCCGACCTTCGCGGTGATCGCGCTGGTGCTGGCGGTCTCCTCGCTCGGGCGCTGGCCGGCCGTGATCGGCCTCTTCGGGCTGGGCGTGCCGCCGATCCTGCTGAACACCTACACCGGGATCCGGGGGGTCGACCGCGGCGCCGTCGATGCCTCGCGCGGCATGGGCCTGACCGGCCCGCAGATCCTCGCCCGCGTGGAGCTGCCGCTCGCGATCCCCCTCATCTTCGCCGGCATCCGCACCTCGGCCGTCCAGATCGTCGCCACCGCGGCGCTGGCCGGGCTGGTCGGCGTGGGCGGCCTGGGCGTGATCGTCCAGAGCGGCCTCTCGAACGATCAGACCGAGGTGCTGCTCGCCGGCGCGATCCCGATCGCGCTGCTGGCGATCCTCGCGGAGGCGCTCTTCGGCGCCGCCCAATGGCTGTTGACCCCGCGGGGCCTGCGACTCGCTCGTCGAGCCGCGCCCCGCCGTCCCAGGAGGACCCTGTGACCAGACTCCACCGACGACCGCTCGCGCTCCTCGCGCTGGCGCTGCTCGCGAGCGTCGCCATGCTCGCCGGCTGCGGCGGCGACGGGGGCGACGCGGACGGCCCGGGCTCCGGCACCTCGGTGATCGTCGCCGACAAGGGCTTCTCCGAGAGCAGGATCGTCGCCCAGCTCTACGCGCAGGCGCTCCGGGGCCAGGGCTTCGATGCCGACGTCACGGGCCTGGGCAGCACCAAGATCGCCGACGGCGCGATCCGCAACGGCGACATCGACCTCTACCCCGAGTACACCGGGACGGCGTTCCTGAACGTGCTCGGCCGCTCCGCCACCGACGCCGGGAGCCCGCAAGTGGTGTTCCAGGAGGTCGCCGACGCCTACGCCGGCCGCGGCCTGACCGCGCTCCCGCCGTCGCCGTACAACAACGGCAACGAGGTGGCCTGCACGCAGGACGCGGTCGACGAGTACGACCTGAAGACCCTCTCCGACCTCGGGCGCGCCTCGGGCGACCTGGTCTACTCGGCCAACGCCGAGCACATCACGCGCGACGACGGCCTGCCGCTGCTCCACAGCGCGTACGGCGTGAGCTTCAAGGACGTCATCAACGTCGACATCAGCTTGCGCTACAAGCCGATCGAGGACGGCGACGCGGACTGCGTCTACGCCTTCGGCACCGACCCGTCCCTCGCGACGCTGCCGCTGGTGGTGCTCGAGGATGACAAGGGCACCTTCTCGGCCGGCGTGCCGTTCCAGAACTTCCCCGTCGTGAGCACCAAGTTCCTGGACGGGCTGTCCGACGAGGCGCGCGGCTCGCTCGAGGACACGCTCGCCTCGGTGAACGCGCTGCTCACCGACGAGAACATCCGGGCGCTGATCGCCAAGGTCGACTTCGACAAGGACGACCCGAGCGACGTGGCGGACGACTTCCTCGCCGAGAACCTGACCGAGAGCTCCTAGTCCCTGAGCCAGGACGGCGCGGCGCCCGGGCCCCGCGCCCGGGGCGCCGAGCCGTCCGCGGCCATCACGGTCACCCGGCTCGCCCCGGTCCGGTCGGTGCTCGCGAACGCGATGCGGGTCCCGTCGGGCGAGAAGCGCGGCAGCAGGTCGTCGGCCCGGACGCTCCGTGTGAGCCGCCGCTGGCCGCTCCCGTCGGCCGCCATGACGCAGATCTCGTTGTTGCGGTCGCGGTTGCTGGCGAAGGCGATCCGCCGACCGTCGGGCGAGGCGACCGGGAAGTAATCCGAGGCGCGGTTGCGCGTCAGCCGGACCGCCGGGCCACCGGCCGTTCCGTCACGCCGCCTCCCGGTCGAGATCGCGATGCTCGCATACTCCCGGGGTCTATGTAACAATCGGCGGATGACGACCTCCGACACCCCGACCCGCGGCTACTCGAGCGACCGCGACGCCCTGCTGAAGCGCCTCGCGCGCATCGAGGGGCAGGTGCGCGGCATCAAGGGCATGGTCGAGGACGACCGCTACTGCATCGACGTGCTGCAACAGATCACGGCGGTGCAGGCGGCGCTCGACAAGGTCGCCCTGGGCCTGGTCGAGGGGCACGCCCGCCACTGCGTGATGGGCGCGGAGGGTGACGCGCGCGAGGAGATGACCAGCGAGCTGATCACCGCGCTCGGACGCCTGGTCGGCCGCCGATAGCGGCGGGGGGCCAGCGGCCGCCTCAGCTCCGGTCCGGCAGCTCCTGGACGGACCAGCCGTTGCCGTCGGGGTCGCGGAAGAAGACGAACGCCCCCCAGGGCTCGCGCACGATCTCGCTCACCTCGACCCCGCGCTCCGCCAGGTAGGCGTGCGCGGCCTCGATGTCCGCCACCACGAGCTGCAGCCCCTGGACGGCGCCCGGCTCGCTTCCCTCCAGCCAATCGCCGGCCAGGTGGATCGACGTGGGCGAGCCCGGGGGCGTAAGCTGCACGAAGCGGCGCATGCCGCCCTCAACGGGGGCCTCCACGTCGTGGTCGGCGGTGAAGCCCACGCCGTCCACGTAGAAGGCCTTCGCGCGGTCCACATCCGACACGGGCACCGCGATCAACCCCAGGCGCCAATCCATGGGAGGACCCTCGCGCGGGGCGAGAGCTAGCTGGCCGCCTCCGCGGTGCGCTCCCATTCGCGCAGCGCCCAGGAGAGCTCCTGCTGGAGCTCGCGGTGGCGCTCGCCGCGCTCGGCGAGGCGGTCGCGATCGGCCAGCACCGCCGGGTCGGCCAGCTCGGCCTCGACC
>JAWVEV010000150.1:0-14315 GCA_033856535.1 Miltoncostaeaceae bacterium
CTGTTCGCGGAGCCGCTCATGGGGCTGATCGCACCGGGCTTCGACGACAACCCCGAGCTGCACGATCTGACCGTGAACCTCGCGCGGCTGATGTTCCCGATCGTCGTGCTGCTCGCGCTGTCGGGCCTCGTGGTCGGGATGCTCAACTCCTTCGAGCACTTCGCCGTCCCCGCGCTCGCCCCGGTGGCCTGGAACCTCGTGATCATCGCGGCGCTCGTCGGCCTGGTGCCGGTCTTTCCAGAGGGCGACAAGATCTACGCCTACGCGATCGGGATCCTGGCCGGGACGGTGGTCCAGTTCCTCTTGCCGTTGCCATGGCTGCGCGGGCGCGGGGGAGGGCTCACCTTCAAGATCGACTGGCGCGACGAGCGCGTCCGGCGCGTGCTGAAGCTGATGCTGCCGGTGACGATCGCGCTCGGCCTGATCAACCTCAGCCTGCTGATCAACTCGGTGTTCGGCACGCTCGTCTCCGACGAGGCGCCGGCGGCGATCGACAAGGCGTTCCGCATCTACCAGCTCCCGCAGGGCCTCTTCTCGATCTCGATAGCCACGATCCTGTTCCCGACGCTGTCGCGCTTCGCGGCGCGCGGCGCTCGCGACGATCTGCGCCGCACGATGGCCAACGGGGTGCGCCAGGTCTGCCTGCTGCTGATCCCGAGCGCGGTGATCATGGCGGTGCTGGCGGAGCCGATCACGCGGCTTGTCTACGAGCGTGGCGTCTTCGACGCACAGGCCACCGAGCTGACCTCCACGGCGATGCTGTGGTGGTCGATCTCGCTGCCGTTCCAGGGTGTCAGCCTGCTGTTCTCGCGCACGTTCTTCAGCCTGCAGCGGCCGTGGGCCACGACCGCCCTGGCGGGGCTCAACCTGGTCGTGAACGCGGCGCTGGCGGCGGCTCTGTACGGGCCGTTCGAGATCGCGGGAATCGTGATCGGCACCGTGGTCGGCACGGTCGCGATGTGCGTGGCGCAGGGCTGGATCCTGCGCAAGGACCTGGGCGGGATCGAGGGCGCGCGCATGGCGTCCGCGGCGGTGCGCATGCTGGCCGCGGCCGCGCTGCTGGGCGCCGTCTCCTACGCGGCCTGGCACGGCCTCGACGACGCGTTCGGTCGCGGCCTGGTCGGCCAGATCGTGTCGGTGCTGGGCGCGATCGCCGCCGGCTTCGCCGCCTACGCGGCGGCGGTCTGGGTCCTGCGGGTCCCGGAGGCGCGGCAGATCTGGCGCCTGCTCGTTAGTCGCGGCCGTTCTGACGGGTAAGAGCGTCCCCATGCCCGAGGAGACGATGGATGTCGAGGAGCAGATCGAGTGCCTCAACCGAGCGCTCCAGCTGCAGCACCGCTCGGTGCTCCAGTACTCGCTGGTGGCCGGCAGCGTGATCGGGCTGGAGTACCAGGCCCACGCGGACAAGATGCGAAAGCACGCGATCTCCGAGCTGGAGGACGCCACGCGGCTGATCGAGAAGATCGCCGCGCTCGGCGGCGAGCCGACCACGGACGTCGCGCCGATCAGCTTCAACGCGGACCCCGCCAAGGCGCTCGACCGCCTGATCGACGACGAGGGCGAGGCGCTCGAGGCGCTCCAGGCGGCGATCGAGCCGACCGGCCGCGAGGCGGCTTCCGAGGCGGTCGAGCACCGGCTGGAGCACATGATCATGCGCAAGCAGGAGCAGGTGGACTACCTGCTGCGGGCGCGGCGCCGGCCCTGAAGGATCGCTTCCAGGTCGCGCGCCAGGCCTGCCCCGTCATCCAGATCGCGCCAGGTCACGCGAACGACCTGGATCCCCTCGGTCGCCAGGAACCGGTCACGGCGACGGTCCTCGTGGAAGGCGCGGCGCGTGTCGTGCGTCTCGGCGCCGTCGACCTCCAGCGCAACCCGCGCGTCGGCCCAGTAGGCGTCGACCTCGTGCTCGCCGATCCACAGGTTCGTTTGCGGCGCGGGGAGGCCATGGCGCCTGCACACCGAGAGCAGCCGGCGCTCCGCGCGGCTGCGGGTGAAGCGCGGCTCGGGCTTGTAGGCGGCCAGGGCCTGGCCCAGCCGATGCCGCCCTCTCCGGCCCGGCACGCGGACGAGCGCCTCTTCTAGCGCCCGCAGGTCGAAGATCCGCAGCACCTCCGCCTGGTGCACCGCCTTGGCCAGCCGCCGTTCGTCTAGGACGTCGGCGAGGTCGACCAGCGTGCGGGCGACGCTCGTCACCGGGATCGCGCGGACGACGGCGCGGTCGGGGCCGCCGATGGTGCGGGAGCGGTGCGCCACGATGCCTTCGCGCGACCTCCGCGCGTGCGGCACGGTCACCTCGAACTGCGGCGAAGACGGCAGCAGTCCCCAGAGCTCCGCCGCGGCCCGGTGGCTCAGGAGCGCCTCGCGGCCGTACGCCAGCACGGCCGCGAGGCGGCGCGCGTCGAGCGTCAGCGCGGCGTGCCCGACGGCAAAGACGCCTTCGTGGAGCCGGACCAGCCGCCCGCGCTCCACCCGGCGCCGCACGGAATCCTTCGTGATGCCGAGCGCGGCGAGCTGCGCCCTCGAAACCACGCCATGCTGGCGGCCAGCCAGCCGCGCAACGGCGGCATCAGGGGAGGGTGAGCGCCCAGAGGTGTCATATGCGCGCGGTTGGGCGACCACCCCCCGATGGTGCCGCGGGAAATGCGCCCTGTGTGCGACTTGTGTAACGACTACGCGAACTACGCGCCGCGGCCCTCGAAGGCCGCCATCGCGTCGGCCGCGGACTCGTAGACGCCGATGTAGACGACCTTGCCGCCCTGCACGCGCCAGACCCAGCCGGTCGAGCCGGCCACGATGCGGGCGGGGGAGCGGGCGCTGACCTTGCCGGTCACGAGGATCGTCTCGCCGCTCTGGCGGAAGTCCATCGGCACCAGCCGCAGCTCGTCCCAGACGGCCGCGACGTCGCGGAAGTACTGGCGGAGGCCGTCGTGCCCGATGTACGGCTCGGTGCGGCCGGCGTAGTTGCCGGTCACCGGGTTGAAGACGATGTCGGGCCCGGCGTGCGCAAGCACCCCCTCCACGTCGCGCTCGCCGAAGGCCGCGAAGATCGCCTTCACCACGTCGATGTCACTGCTCACCACGAGTCCGTTCAGCAGTCTGACCGATCGCCATACTCAGATGGTCGATCCCAATGGCCGCTCCCGCCACCAACATCCGGAATTTCTCGATCATCGCCCACATCGACCATGGGAAGTCGACGCTGGCCGATCGCATCCTCGAGATCACCGGGGCGGTCGACGCGCGCGACCATCGGCCGCAGATGCTCGACTCGATGGACCTCGAGCGCGAGCGCGGCATCACGATCAAGGCGCAGGCCGTGCGGGTGGAGTACACGGCCCGCGACGGCAAGCTCTACCGCCTGCATCTGATCGACACGCCCGGCCACGTGGACTTCACCTACGAGGTCTCGCGCTCGCTGGCCGCGTGCGACGGCGCGCTGCTGCTGGTGGACGCGAGCCAGGGAGTGGAGGCGCAGACCGTCGCCAACACCTACCTGGCCGTGGATGCGGGGATCGAGCTGATCCCGGCGCTGAACAAGATCGACCTGCCCGGCGCCGAGCCCGAGCGCGTGGCGGGCGAGATCCACGAGCTGCTCGGCGAGGAACAGGTGCTGAGCGTGTCGGCCAAGTCCGGCGCCGGCGTGGAGGAGCTGCTGGAGGCGATCGTCGCGCAGGTCCCGCCGCCGGATGGCGACACCGAGGCCCCCGCTCGCGCGCTCATCTTCGACTCCGACTTCGATCCCTACCGCGGCGTCGTGGGCTACCTGCGGGTCGTCGACGGCGCCCTCCACAAGGGCGACCGGCTCCTCGCCATGCAGACCGGAACCGAGGCGGACGCCGACGAGATCGGCTTCTTCGGCCCGGAGATGACCCCGGTGGACACCCTCCACGCCGGCGAGGTCGGCTACCTGATCACCGGCATCAAGGACGTCTCGTTGCTGCGCGTGGGCGACACGCTGACCTCCAAGGCCAGGCCGGCAGAGGAGCCGCTGCCCGGCTACCGCGAGGTCAAGCCGATGGTGTTCTGCGGCCTCTTCCCGGTCGACACCGACCAGTTCCCCGACCTGCGCGACGCGCTCGAGAAGCTCGAGCTCAACGACGCCGCCCTGTCCTGGGAGCCCGAGACCAGCCAGGCGCTCGGCTTCGGCTTCCGCTGCGGCTTCCTCGGCCTGCTCCACATGGACATCGTGCGCGAGCGCCTCGAGCGCGAGTACGACCTGGAGCTGCTGGCGACCACGCCGAACGTGGAGTACCGGGTCACCACCACCGCGGGGACGGTCCTTCCGGTGCGCTCGCCGGCCGGCCTCCCCGAGCCGACCTCGATCGAGCACATCGAGGAGCCCTACGTCCGCGCGTCGATCCTGGTGCCCCACGACGGTGTGGGCGCGGTGATGGCGCTCTGCCAGGACCGGCGCGGGATCTTCGTCACGATGGAGTCGATCGAGCAGCGCCAGCAGGTGGTCTACGACCTGCCGCTGGCCGAGATCGTCCTCGACTTCTACGACCAGCTGAAGAGCCGCACCCACGGCTACGCGTCGCTCGACTACGAGCTGCACGGCTACCGCGAGAGCCCGCTGGTGAAGCTGGACATCCTGCTGGCGGGCGACCCGGTGGACGCGCTCTCGATGCTGGTGCACCGGGACCTGGCCTTCGGGCGCGGCAAGGCGCTGGTCGAGGCCCTGCGCGCGACGATCCCGCGCCAGATGTTCGAGGTGCCGATCCAGGCCACCATCGGCGGCAAGGTGCTCGCCCGCGAGACCGTGAAGGCAAAGCGCAAGGACGTGCTGGCCAAGTGCTACGGCGGCGACATCAGCCGCAAGCGCAAGCTCCTCGAGCGCCAGAAGGAGGGCAAGAAGCGCATGAAGCACGTCGGCTCGGTCGAGGTGCCCCAGGAGGCCTTCCTCTCCGTGCTCCAGATCGGGACCGGCAAGAGGTGAGCGGGGTCCGCCACCTCTACGTGCACCTGCCGTTCTGCGCCTCGCGCTGCGGCTACTGCGCTTTCGTGGTCGAGGTGGGCGCCCTGGACCGCCGCGACGCTTACCTGGACGCCCTGCTCGCCGAGCTGGATCGCGAGTCCGGGCGCCTGGGGACGCTGGAGACGGTCTACCTGGGCGGCGGCACGCCGAGCCTGATGCGGCCGAGGCGGATCGCGCGGCTGCTCGACGCGCTGGCGCCGCGGCTGGCCCCGGGCGCGGAGATCACGATCGAGGCCAACCCGGAGACGATCGAGGGGCGGGCGCTGCGCGACCTGCGCCTGGCCGGCGTGAACCGGCTCTCGCTCGGGGTGCAGTCCTTCCAGCCGCACCTGCTGCGGGCGCTGGAGCGCCAGGCGACGCCCGACCAGGCGCGCCAGGCGGCGCGATGCGCGCGCCGCGCCGGCTTCGAGGACCTCAGCATCGACCTGCTCTTCGGCGTCCCGGGCCAGACCCCGGCCGACCTGGAGGCCGACCTCGCCGAGGCGCTCGCGCTCGCCCCGGACCACCTCTCCTGGTACGAGCTGGAGCTGAAGCCGGGCTCGCGGCTGGCGTCCAACGGCACCGAGCCGTACGACGAGGACGAGGCCGCCGACGCGTACCGGCGGGTGGTGGCGGGCCTCGAGGACGCCGGCTACCGCTGGTACGAGACCGCGAACTTCGCCCGCTCCGGCCACCGCTGCCGGCACAGCCTGGCCTACTGGGGCGCGGCGGACTACCTCGGGATCGGCGTCGGCGCGGTCTCGACCGTCGACGGCGTCCGGTGGCGCAACGCGCCCGGGCTCGGCCGCTACCTGGCGGCGCTCGCGGCGGGAGGGGAGCCGCCGCGGACGCGCGAGCCGCTCGACCCCGACACGGTCCGGCGCGAGCGCTGGATGCTCGGGCTGCGCCTGGACGAGCCGCTCGACGTGGCCTGGGCCGGGGCGCCGGACTTCCCGGAGGCCGTCGCCCGCCTGCGCCGGCTGGGGCTCGTGGCCGAGGGGGGCGATGAGGACCTCGCGCTCACGCGGGAGGGGCGATTCCTTCAGAACTCGGTCCTTCACCAGTTGATGGAGTACGTCTAGGTGGCGGAGGAGCGGACGGACCCGGGCCAGCTGGGCGACCGGCAGGAGGCGATCCTGCGTATGGTCGTGGACCGCCACATCGCGACCGGGCAGCCCGTCGGCAGCAAGCACATCGCCGGTCCCGGCGGCATCGACTACTCCTCGTCGACCGTCCGGTACGAGCTGGCCCGGCTCGAGGAGCTCGGCTACCTCGACCACCCGCACACCTCGGCCGGCCGCGTGCCCACCGACCGCGGCTACCGCTACTACGTCGACACGCTGCTGGTGCGCGACCCGCCTGCCGAGGCGCCGGCCACGGTGCAGAGCGCCCTCGACCTCACCGAGATGCGCCGCGAGGTGGACGCCGCGCTGCGCCGCCTGGCCGACGTGGTCGCCCAGGTCACCAACCTGCTCGGCATCGTCACCGCGCCGTCGCCCCAGACGGCCACGGTGCGCCACGTCGAGGTGCTGCTGCTCCAGCCGCAGGTCGTGATGGTGGTGGTGATCACCTCGACCGGCGCGGTCAGCAAGCGGATCTTCGCCTTCGAGCGCCCGGTCGACCCCGGACTGGCCGAGTGGGTCGCCGCGTTCCTCAACGAGCGGGCCCAGGGCCTTCCGGTCGGCGCGCGGATCATCGAGGCGCGCCTGGTGGAGCCGTCGCTCACCCGGCGCGAGCGCGAGTTCGTCGACGTGCTGGCGCCGGCGCTGAGCGACCTGGACGAGGGCGAGCAGCACGTGCTCTACGTCGGCGGCCAGGCCCGGTTCCTCGCCGACCACCAGCGCCACCTCGACCTGCGGGCGATCGACACGCTGATGCAGACGCTCGAGGAGCGGTACGCCCTGCTCGCGCTGCTGCGCGGGGCGCTCAGCCGCAACGAGGTCTATCTCCGGATCGGCGCCGAGCTGCCCGACCCGGGCCTCAGCGGCCTCTCGATGGTCGCCGCCAACTACGGGGTGGCGCGCCACAACCTGGGCACGGTCTCGCTGATCGGGCCCAGCCGCATGGACTACCGGCTGGCGATGGCCACCGTCCGGGGCGCCGCCCAGCTGCTCTCGCGTTACGTGGAGGAGGTCTACACATAGACGATCGCTTCGAGATCCTGGAGGTCTGGCGCCGGCCCCTCCGGGGCGATTCCGGCGCCGCCGTGCGCGTGCTGGCGAAGGTCGAGGCCGGGGCCTACGGGCCCGAGGAGTACGGGGTCGGGGTCACCACCCGGGCCGAGGCCCAGCTCGCGCCGCTGCTCGACGAGGCCGACCTCTTCACCGGGCTGAGCTTCGCCGAGGCGCACTGGGTCGCCGCCGTGCTGGCGAGCGCCGCCGATCAGGTGGAGGACGCCGAGAACCTGCTGTTCGACCTGCGCGTGCCGGTCGACCTGGCCTGGCGCGAGGTCGAGCTGGCGTCGGAGGTGGTCGAGCCGGGTGGCCTGCGCTCGGCCCCGCTGGTGCCCTGGGAGCCCGAGAGCGTCGCCAGCTCCAGCCGCTACGCGATCGCGACCTACACCCTGGAGTGCGGCCACCAGGCCGTCGAGCTCCTCCGCCAGGACCCCGACGCGGCGCCCTTCTGGGTCGAGGACGGCGCGGTGGACCATCTGGTGGCGCGCGACGCGCGCGGCCTGGCCCGCCTGCTCTACCGGGCCGCCACGCTCGAGGAGGCCCACGCGCTGATCGAGTCGGCCCAGACCAACCTCGCGACCCACCCCGCCGACGAGGACGACGAGGACCTGGAGGACGACGACGACGACCGCTGAGCGCGGCGGGCTGGTCGTGTGCGTCGACGGCTCGGCGGACTCCGAGGCGGCGATCGCGGCCGGCGCGGTCCTTCTCCCGGGCCGGCGGGCCGAGGTGGTGCACGTCTGGTCGCCGACCGACGTCCCCCTGGAGGAGGCGCGCCGGCTGATGGAGGGCGCGCGCGACCCGGCGGCGCTCGGCGCCGCGCTGAGCCACGTGGCCAGGGGCCGGTCCGAGCGGGCGGTCGAGCGCGGCGTGGGGCTCGCCCGGGCGGCCGGCTGGGACACGACCGGGACGAGCCGGCGCAGCGAGTCGGGCATCTGGTTCGAGATCGCCCGGCTGGCGGCGGAGCGCGGCGCGGAGGCCGTCGTCGTCGGCGCGGGCGGGGCGAGCGAGGCGGGCGGCATGCTCGGCAGCGTCTCCGATGCCCTGGTGCACCACTGCGCCTGCCCGGTGCTGGTGGTGCAGGGCGGGACCCCCGATGCCGTGCTGCGGGGCGGGCCGGTCGTGATCGGCTACGACGCCTCGGCCGACGCCGACCGGGCGGTCGACGCGGCGGCCGCGCTGCTGCCGGGGCGGCTGGCGCTGGTCGTGCACGCGGGGGCGGGCGGGAGCGAAGGCGTGGCCGAGCTCGGGGCCGGCCGGGCCCGGAACGCCGGGATGTCGGCGATGGCGGACGCTCGGATCGTCGGGCCCACCGGCGGCAGCGCCGCCGTGGGCGCGGCGCTGGCGGCCGCGGCGGCGGCGGCCGGTGCGGCGGCCATCGTGGTGGGATCGCGCGGCCGGTCGGCCGTGAAGGAGCTCCTGCTGGGCAGCGTCGCGATGGCGGTCCTGCGTGCCGCGCGCGGCCCGATCCTGGTGGTGCCCAGCCGCAGCGTCTGACCTCTCCGGTCGTCGTGCTGGGGGTGGCCCCACCACCGGGACGCCGGGAGGCCCCTCCGCCGGATGCCGGGTGGCCCCGTCGCGGCGCCGAACGGCGACGCCGAGGCTCCGAGGGACCCGTTCCCTCGCCGAGAGGAGCCCTCCTTGTCGCCCCCACGCCCGTCGTTGCTCGAGCGGCACGGCCGCCGAATGGCGCGCTTTCGCTGGGCCGTGATCCCGCTCTTCGTCCTGCTGCTCGTTCTCGCCGTCCCGGTCGCCGGCCGGCTCGGCGGCGTGACCACCTCCGAGACCAGCCTCCCCGGCTCCGAGGGCCAGCGCGGCCTCGAGTTGATCGAGCGCCACTTCGATCATGGTGGGGAGACCAGCGACCTGCAGGCGGTCTTCCGCAACCCGGACCTGACCGTCGACGACCCGGCGTTCCGCGCCGCGGTCGAGGCGAGCGTCGCCCGCGGCGCCGCCGTGGTGCCCGGCACGCGGACGCTCTCCTCCTGGTCGGCCGACAGCCGCGACCTCGCGAGCGCCGACGGCCACACCGCGGTCGTCACGCTCACGCTGCCGAGCGACGACGAGGACGCGGCCGATGCCGTTGCGGCGATCCGGAAGGCCCTCGGCACGCTGCCCGGCTTCCGCCCGACCCTGCTCGGCGGCGAGGCGGCCATGGGCCACGACCTCGACCCGATCGTCGGGGACGACCTGGCGCGCGCCGAGCTGCTGGTCCTGCCCGCCGCGCTGCTGATCCTGCTCATCTACTTCGGCAGCGTCGTGGGCGCCCTGGTTCCGCTGCTCACGGCCGCGGTCACGATCGTGCTGGCGATGGCCGGCACCACCCTCGCCGGCGAGCGGATGGACATCGCCGAGCAGGTGGTCAACGTGATCACGCTGGTCGGCGTCGCGATCGGGGTCGACTACGCGCTGCTGGTGGTCTCGCGCTTTCGCGAGGAGCTCGCCGCCGGCCACGACCGCGTGACCGCGGCCGGCCGCACCGTCGCCACCGCCGGCCGCGCCGTGCTGCTCTCCGGCGCCACCGTGGCGATCGGCCTGGCGGTGCTGGTTGCCCTGCCCGTCCCGTTCATCCGCTCGATGGGCGTCGGCGGGATGCTGGTTCCGGCCGCCGCGGTGCTCGCCGCGCTGACCGTCCTGCCCGCGCTGCTCTGCGCGCTCGGCCACCGCGTCGACGCGCTGCCGGCGTACCCGCGCCGCTGGCGCCGGCGCCGGACCGGCGCCGGGTGGATCGCGCGTCTGACCACCGGCAAGGCCGCCCCGCTGGCCCTGCTGCTCGCGGTGGGCCTGGTCGCGCTGGCCGCGCAGGCCCCCGGCATGGGCATCCACCAGGACGCCCTGTCCGACGCCCCCGACGTCGAGTCGGTCCAGGCCGGCCGGATCATCCAGGCCGAGCTCGGCGGCGCCGGCGCGCCCGGCGTCTTCGCGATCGACACCGGCCGGGCCGGCGGCGCCTACGCGCCGGCGACCCTGGACGCGCTGTCCGCGGCGGCCGACGGCCTGCGGGCCGACCGGTCCGTGGTCGCCGGCGTCACCTGGCCGCGCACGACCGACCCGACCGCGTTCCGCTCGGCCGCCGAGGGCGGCCTGGTCGACGCGACCGGGCGCTACGCGCTCATGAGCGTCGCGCCGCTCGGCGATGCGGAGTCGGCCTCGGCCCGCGCGCTGAACGACCTGATGGCCGAGCGCGCGGACGCCATCGAGGCCGAGCTGCCCGCCGGCGCCGACGTGCTGATCACCGGCGAGCCGGCGATCATGGAGGACTTCACCGACGCCATGTACGGGCCGTTCCCGTGGCTCGTCGCCGGCGTCCTGCTGCTCACCTTCGTCGCGCTGATGCGGGCGTTCCGCTCGCTCGCGCTGCCGATGATCGCGACGGTCGCCTCGGCGCTGTCGCTGCTGGGGACCTACGGCCTGCTGTACCTGGTCTTCCAGCGCGGGGTGGGCGCCGACCTGATCGGCGTGGACCACGAGGTCCGCGGCATCGCCTTCTGGATCCCGATCTTCGTGTTCGCGTTCCTCTTCGGGATCTCGATGGACTACCAGGTGTTCCTGGCCGAGCGGATGCGCGAGCTGCGCGACGCCGGCAACCCCGCGCGGCTGGCGGTGCGCCTCGGACTGGCGCGCACGGGCCGGGTGGTCGTCGCGGCCGCCGCGATCATGACCGTGGCCTTCGCCGGCTTCGCCACCGGCCGGGACCTGTCGCTGAAGGAGTTCGGGTTCTCGCTGGCGGCCGCGGTCGCGATCGACGCGCTCGTGGTCCGCTGCGTGATCGTCCCGGCGGCGATGAGCCTGCTCGGCGAGCGCTGCTGGGCCCTGCCGCGGCCGCTGGCCCGGATCCTCCGGGTGGCCCCGCGCGGGGCGATCGACGCTCCGGCGCCGGCTCCGGCGCGCGGACCGGCCGTCCCGCCTCGTACGATCGAGGGCACGCAGCCATGACCGCCCTCCACCGCCTCATCGCGCCGCTCCGGGACCGGCGCACGCCGCTCGCCCTGGCGTTCGTCCTGAGCGGGCTGCCGCTCGGCATCGCCTGGTTCGTGCTGCTGGTCACCGGATGGTCGCTGGGGCTCGGGCTGGCGATCACCCTGCTCGGCCTCCCGATCCTGATCGCCCTCGGGGCGGCGTGCCACGGCGCCGCCGCCCTCGAGCGGTCCCTCGCGAACGCCCTGCTCGGCACGGACGCCCGCCGCCCGGCGAAGCGCCCCGTGCCGCGCGGGATCCTCGCCCGGCTGCGCGCCTGGGTCTCCGACCCGGCCGTGTGGCGCGCGCAGGCCTACATGCTGCTGCGCTTCGCGTTGGGGCTCCCCGCCGCCGTCGCCGTGGTCGCGCTGGCGTCGGCGGGCGGCGGCCTGGCGGCCCTGCCGACCTACTACTGGGCCGGCGACGCCGACGTCGTCGCCGGCTGGGACATCGACACCCTCTGGGAGGCGCTCCTCTGGGTGCCGGTCGGCCTGGCGATCCTCGCCCTGGCCGTCCCGTGGCTGATCCGCGGGATCGCCGCCGCCTGGGCGCCGATGGCGCGGGCCCTGCTCGACGGCCGCCCGCCGGAGGGCGCCCCGCCGGAGCCGCCGCCGGCCCCGGCGGCGGAGCGGTCCCGCTGGGTCGGCTCGGCCCGGCGGGGCCTCGCGGTGCACGCGGCGGTCACCGCCGGGCTCGCCCTGGTGCTGGTCGCGATCTGGGCCGCGACGACCTTCGGCGGCTCCTTCTGGCCGGCGTGGCCGCTGATGGCGCTGGCGCTGCTGCTGGGCGGGCACGCGCTGGTGGTCCTGCGCCGGCCCGGGGTCCCACGCGGCCGGCGCGGGCTCGAGATCCACGCCGGCCTGGCCGCGCTGCTCAACCTGTTCCTGATCGGCGTCTGGCTCATGAGCACTCCGGGCGACTACTTCTGGCCGGTCTGGACGATCGTCGCCCTGGGGGCGGCGGTCGCGATCCACGCGGGCCTGGTCCTGCTGGGCGCGACCGAGCGCGAGGGGATGGCCGAGCGCATCGACGTGCTCACGACCACCCGCAGCGGCGCCGTCGACGCCCAGGCGGCCGAGCTGCGCCGCATCGAGCGCGACCTGCACGACGGTGCGCAGGCGCGCCTGGTTGCGCTGGCGATGGACCTCGGCATGGCCCGGGAGAAGCTCGGCGCCGACCCCAAGGCCGCCGCGGCCCTGGTGGCCGAGGCCCACGAGGAGGCCAAGCGGGCCCTGGTCGAGCTGCGCGGCCTGGCCCGGGGCATCCACCCGGCGGTCCTGACCGACCGCGGGCTCGAGGCCGCGCTGGCGTCGCTGGCCGGCACCAACGCGCTCCGGGTCGACCTGGAGACGTCGATCGCGGAGCGCCCGCCGCCGGCGATCGAGGCCGCCGCCTACTTCGTCGTCGCCGAGGCGCTCGCCAACGCCGCCAGGCACAGCGCGGCCGAGCGCGTGCGGGTGCGGGTCGCGCGGGTCGACGACCGCCTGCTGATCGAGGTTGCCGACGACGGGTGCGGCGGGGCCGACCCGGCGGGGGAGGGCCTGGTGGGCCTGCGCCGGCGGGTGGAGGCGCTCGACGGGCGCCTCTCCGTCGGCGACGGGCCGGACGGGGGGACGATCGTGCGCGCGGAGCTGCCATGCGGGTCGTGATCGCCGAGGACCTCGCGCTGCTGCGGGACGGGATCGTCCGGCTGCTGCGGGACAACGGGTTCGAGGTGGTCGCCGCCGTCGAGGACGGCGACGCGCTGGTCAGGGCCGTCGAGGAGCATCGGCCGGACGTCGCGGTGGTCGACGTCCGGCTGCCGCCCACCTTTCGGGACGAGGGCCTGCGGGCGGCGCTCGAGGCGCGCCGGCGGGTGCCCGGCACGGCGGTGCTGGTGGTCTCCCAGTACGTCGAGCAGACCTACGCCCTGGAACTCATGGCCGACGGGCGCGGCGCGGTGGGCTACCTGCTGAAGGACCGGATCGCCGACCCGGCCGACTTCGTGGAGGCGGTGCGCCGGGTCGCCTCCGGCGGCACCGCGATGGACCAGGAGGTCGTGCTGCAGCTGGTCGCCCGGCGCGGCCGCGGCGGGCGGCTGGACGAGCTGACCGCGCGCGAGCGCGAGGTGCTGAACCTGATGGCCGAGGGCCGGTCGAACGCCGCGATCGCCGGCGCCCTGGTGGTCACCGAGGGCGCCGTCGAGAAGCACATCTCGAACATCTTCGGGAAGCTCGGGCTGGCGCCCTCGGACGAGGACCACCGGCGCGTGCTGGCGGTGCTGGCCTACCTTCGGGCGGAGTAGCCGCCGCCGCTCGTCAGGCCCGGAGGGCCGCCACGACGCAGAGCCCGAGGCCGAGCAGCGCGACGAGGACGGCGGCGACCAGGAAGATCGGCATGTCGAGCCCGTGGGCGGGCGACGCCGCGGTGTGCTCGGAGGCCACCCGCGCGGCCTCCCCGGCGGCCTGCTGGGCCGGGTCCTCGATGATCGGCACCTCGACGGCGGTCGGGAGCGATCCGCTCCCCTGAGCCGAGATGGCTCCTGCGTGCACGCCCGGCGCGGATGGCGCCGCCGCGGCGGGCGCGCCGACGCCGAGCGCGAGCGCCGCCGAGGCGATCAGCGTCGCGGCCGCGGCCCGCCACCGGTCCGTGCGCGTGGACAGATCATTTCTCCTGGAGCCGGGGGGTACAGGGGGCGCCGACCGGCGCTCCCTGGAAGAACGTCGTCACGTACCTACCCATCCTCAAGCCGAGGCGCACACTCGGACGGCGCGCGCCCAATTGGACCACGCGTCCGAGCGAGCCGAACCGTGCGGTTGCGCGGCCCGCGACCCCCTCCGCCCGGCGTGGGCGGAGGGGGCGGAGGGGCTACAGGCTGATGGCGTCCCGCTTGCCGCTGACCTCGGTGGCCAGCTCGGAGACGACCTGCTTGGCGTCGCCGAAGACCATCAGGGTCTTGGGATCGAAGAACAGCTCGTTCTCGATGCCGGCGAAGCCGGCGCGCATCGAGCGCTTGACCACCATGACGCACTGGGCCTTGTCGACCTCGAGGATCGGCATGCCGTAGATCGGGCTGCTCTTGTCGTGCCGGGCGGCCGGGTTGACCACGTCGTTGGCGCCGAGCACCAGCACGACGTCCGCCTGCGGGAACTCCGGGTTGATCTCGTCCATGTCGAGGAGCTGCTCGTAGGGCACGTTCGCCTCGGCCAGCAGCACGTTCATGTGCCCGGGCATCCGTCCCGCCACCGGGT
>JAWVEV010000151.1:0-30570 GCA_033856535.1 Miltoncostaeaceae bacterium
GGGCCCTGCCCTCATGGCTGCGTTTCTACAATCACCAGCGACCCCACGCCGCCCTCAATCGCCAGACGCCGGCCGCCAGGCTGGCGTGGCTCCTGGCGGACAACGTCATGGCGCACCACACCTAGTCAGTCGTCCGCGGCGCCGGCCGCCGAGTGGCGCTCGCCGGCGCCGAGGACGCGCAGCGCCCGCGGCGGATACAGGCCGACCAGGTGGCCGCCGTTGGGCCGGGCCGAGTGGAGCTCCATCAGGGCCAGGGAGCCCTTGCGCATCTCGACGCTGCTCCCGCCCGTCAGCTCGGCGATCGTCCGCGAGAGGTCCGGCTGGTGGCCGCAGACCATCAGCTCCCCCTCCGACCCGTGCATGGAGATCAGGTCGGCGAGGTCATCGACGGTCATGCCGGGGGCGACCCGCTCGTCGCGGAGCACCTCGGCGCCGAGCGCCGCGGCGACGATCTCGGCCGTCTCCACGGAGCGGCGCAGCGGGCTGGTGACGATGATCGACGGGGCCAGCCCCAGGGCGGTCATCCCGCGGGCCGCCGCGCGCATGCGCTTGATGCCGGCGTCGGTGAGGCGGCGCGGCTCGTCGCGACCCCCGGTCCGCGGACCGGCGTCCTCGGCGATGCCGTGCCGCAGGAGGGCCAGGAGCATTACGCGGCCCAGCCTAGGCCCAACACGGCCGGGAGGCCAGGGGCCGGCGCGACGCGACCACCCCTCCGGCCCCTTCCGCCGCGGTCAGACCCCGGCGGGGCCGGCTGCGTGTTCAGACCCCGGCGGTCTCCGGGGCGCGCTCGGCGGCGACCCAGGCGCGAAAGGCGTCCGACGCGCGGAAGCCGGCGCCGTCGCGGGACGTGGCCGCCTCGCGCCGCTCCACGAAGCCCATGCTCACCAGGCCCGGGAGCAGCTCGCCCCAGACCGCGCGGGCGTCGTCCCAGCCCAGGCCCATCTCGGCCTTGATCCGGCGCATGGTCACCCAGTCGTTCGCGGCCAGGTACCGGTCCAGCTCGTGGTTCAGCTCCATCGTTCCTCCGTCAGTCGTGTCCGCGCGGCGATCTGCGACGCGCACGGCTGCGCACGCGCCTGATCCCTCGCGTCCTCATCAGCACCCGACATGGCGGGGGCGCGGTCTCGTCGGCCTCTCCGGCGGTGCCCGGACCAGCGGAGCATGATGCCGACCTCCGGCCGGCCGCGCAAGTGGGGTGCCGGGAGCCGCGCGCGGGCGCCCTGGTAGCGTCGCGGCGTGGACGGGGAACGCGCGCGAATCGCCGCCGGCTGGGACCGCAGCGCGGCGGCGTACGACGACGTGCTGGACGCCAATCGGCGCGGCGCGGAGCGCCTGGTGGCGGCCCTTCCCGACCCGCCGTACGCGCGCGTGGTGGACGCCGGCTGCGGCACCGGCTTCGCCTCTCTGGCGATGGCCCGCGACGCCGGCGCGACGCACCTGGTCGGGATCGACGTCTCGGCCGAGATGATCGCCCGCTACCGCGAGCGGCTGGCGACGCTCCCCGGCGTCGAGGTCGACGCGCACGTGGCCGACGTCCTCGACATGCCGCTGGAGCCGGGGACCGCCGACGCGGTGGTGAGCACGATGACGCTCCACTGGGTGCCGGACCGGGGCGGCGCGGTGGCCGCGATGGCGAGGTTGCTGCGCCCGGGCGGGGTCCTCGGCGTCCTGTGCTCGGGCCGGGGCAGCGACGGCGAGTACCGCGACCTGATCGACGGCCTCGAGCCGGCCGTTCCGCGCGAGCTGGTGGACGCCTACGACCGCATGCAGGCCGGCGAGGACGAGCTGGAGGCGCACGTGACCGCCGCCGGCCTGGAGGTGGTCGACGTCTGGATCGAGCGCCGCCGCAAGCACCTGCCGCCCGATCGGTTCCTGGCCCGCAAGCGGGCGACCGAGTCGGCGCTGATGCCCGACATCGGCGAGGGGGAGCGGGAGGCCGTGTGGGCCCGGATCGGGGACGCGGTGCGGGCCGCGTCGGGGCCGAGTGGCTTCGCCTACACCTTCAACAAGGCCTACGCGGTGGCGCGGCGGGCCTGAGCGCGGAGGGGTAGCCTGCGGCTGCCGCGGCCAGGGCCCGCGGCCGAGGAGCACCGTCCGACGAGGAGCCAGCCATGGCCGACGAGAGCGTCCATCTCATCGAGGTCCACCTCACCCGCGAGCGCCCGCCGGTCCGCAAGGCGACGCTCCACATCACGGGCGAGGGGGTGACCTTCGGCACGCCCGGCTGGCAGGGCGAGCACTACGGCTTCCCGCCCGGCACGGCGGAGGACAACGCCGGCACGCTCGACTACCTGGTCGCCTCGGTGGCCGGGTGCCTGATCGGGACGCTCGGCGGGGCTCTGAAGGCCCGGGGGATCACCTCGGACGGGGACGCCCTGACCGCGGACGCGACCGGCGAGGTCGTGGTCGACCCCGACGGGGTCCTGCGCCTGCGCAAGATCCACGTCGTGTACCACCTGCGCGGCGCCTCGGAGGACCAGCGCGACGCGGCCGAGCGGGCGCACAAGCACCACGCGGCGCACTGCCCCAACGCGCGCTCGGTGGCGGCGGCCATCGAGGTGACGACCGAGCTCGACATGGTGCCGGTGGGCGAGCCGGCCGCCGCCTGAGCGCCGCGCCGCGGCGCCGACCAGCAATCGAGGAGGAACGGATGCAAGCAGTCGATGCCATCCGCAAGCGGCGGGCGGTGCGGACCTACACCGACCGGCCGATCGAGGACGAAACCCTCGACCGGCTGCTGCGCCTGGCGCTGTCCGCGCCCACCGGGAGCGGCTCGCAGGCGTGGAGCCTCATGCTGGTGCGCGACCCCGACAAGCGGCTCGCGTTGGCCGACCTCGTCATCGACGGCGGCGCCAGGTACTTCTCGATCATGCGCCCGCGCAAGGAGGGCGTCTCCGAGGAGGAGCACGCCCAGTGGGGCAAGGACTACGCCGAGCAGGTCCTGTCGAGCTACCGGATCGCGCCGGCCTGGGTGCTCGGCCTGGTGGTGCCGCGGGACAACTACCCGGCCCAGATGCGGGAGGGCGGCGCGATCGACGACCTGATCTCGGTCGCGTTCGCCTTCGAGAACCTGATGATCGCGGCGCGCGCCGAGGGCCTTGGCACCGTGCCGACCACGGCCTTCCAGCGCTTCGAGAAGGACCGCCTGCGCGAGATCTTCGGGATGCCGCCCGAGGTGGACCCGGCCATCGTGACCCCGCTCGGCTACCCCGAGTCGTTCCCCGAGGGCCTGCCCCCGGCCCTGAAGCGCACCTTCCGCGGCTGGAAGTCGCTGGTGCACGACGACACCTGGGGCGCCACCCGGGACTGACCTCCGCGCACCGGCGCCCCCCCGGGGGGGCGCCGGTGCCGCTCAGCACGCCTTCGCGGTGAGGGCGCCGTCCGCGATCAGGGACGTGCCGCTGACGAAGGCCGACTCGTCGGCGGCGGCAGGCGAGCAACGGCGCGCCGGCGTTCCCGCGGAACACGGCGGTGGTGATCGGCGATCGCCGGGACACATGGCGCCGCGCCGGCCGTAGGTGAGAGCAATGGACGACACCGAGGACCGCAACCTGATCCTGAGGGCCCGCGCCGGCTCGGCCGACGCCTCCGGCGCGCTGTTCGAGCGCCACTGGCTCGGCGCCTGGCGCACCGCCTACGCGCTCACCGGCAACCGCGCGCTCGCCGACGACGTCGCGCAGGACGCCTTCGAGCGCGTCATCCGGGGCCTTGGCCAATTCGACCCGGCGCGGCCATTTGGACCCTGGCTCCACCGGATCGTGCTCAACCGCGCCCGCGACGTGCTGAAGCGGGAGCGGCGCCAGACGCCGGTCGCGGAGGTGCTCGACGGCGGATCGGTGAACGGCGACGCCGGCGCGGAGGCCCGCGCCCTGCTCGCCGCGATCGCCGCGCTGCCGAAGGAGCAGCGCGAGGTGCTGGTCCTGCACCGCTGGGCCGGTCACTCCCTGGCCGAGGTGGCCGAGATCGTGGGGAGCCCGCTCGGCACCGTCCACTCCCGGCTCGCGCGCGGCATGGCCGAGCTGACACGGCGACTTCAGGACGACGACGATGCGTAGAGACCTGGATGCCCTGATCTCCGAGGCCCGCGAGGCCGTGTCGCCCTCGGCCGAGGCCACCGAGCGCGCCCGGGCCGCGGTCCGGGCCGCCACGCCGGCGCCACGCCGGTCGCGCCTCCGCCCTCCCAGGCGCCACCGCCTGTGGGTGCTGGGCGCGGCGGCGCTGGTGCTCGGCGGCGGGGCCGCGACGGCCGCCGTGGTGGGCACCCGCGGGAGCGGGCCGCCCTTCGTCCCGGCGATCGAGAACTGCTACGCCCTCGAGGGCTCCAGAGTCGGCATCCCCCGCCTCTTCTCGGAGGTCGACGTCGATGAGAGCGGCGGCGCGCTCGTCGCGTGGGTCGACCTGGCCGGCACGATCCGCGCCGCCGAGCGGCCGGCGAGCGGCGCCTGGGGCACTCCGGTCGAAGTGGCCGCCCTGGGGAAGACCGCTCCGAGTGAGATCGCCTTCTCGGCCAACGCGCGGGGCGACGCCGCGGTTGCGTGGATCCAGGGCGGCCGGACGATGGCGGCGGTCCGTCCGGCGGGCGAGTCGTGGGGCGCCCCCGTCGACCTCACCCGCGAGGGGCAGGAGGCGGCGGCGGCAGGGCGCGACACGCCCGGGATCCTCGTGACCGAGGCCGGAGAGACGCTGGTCACGTGGCTCTCCGCCAGCGACGCGGCGGTGACGCGCAGCGGCAGAGGTGTCTCGGTCTCGGGCGAGCTCGGTCACGTCGAGGTGGCCGCGCGCCCGGCCGGCGGCGACTGGGGCGTGGCCCGGCCGATCCCCGGGGAGGCCACGAACGTTCCCGCACTCGCCGAAGGCGCCTCCGGGCGGGTCGCGGCCGTGTACTTCGCGGGGATGAGCGGCCGCGTGTTGGTCGCCGACCTCGACGCCGCGACCGGCGCCGCGCAATCCGTGCGGAGCCTCCGGCTGCCTCCCACGAAGGCCCGACCGCGCGCCTACGCCATCGGGGAGCCCGTGATCGCCGACAACGGTCGAGGAGTCCTCGCGACCTCGATCATGGTCAACGGGCGGATCGCGGTGTGGCTCGCCGACGGCGCCGGGTGGTCTGCCGGCCGGCTCGTCTCGCCGGCGGGCGTCGCCGCCGGCGACCCCCGCGTCGCTGTCGCGGACGACGGACGCGTCCTCACAGCCTGGACCGGGGTCACGAGGGAGCGGCGCGCCGACGGGACGACGCGCCGGGCGCGCACGGTCTACGCCGCGGTTTCCGGCGGCGGCGCCGACGTGACGGCGGCGCGCGTGTCACGCCTGGGCCGGCTCGCCAGCGAGCCGTCGGTGGCGTTCACCGGCCGCGGCGGTGTGGTGACCTGGGCCGACGGGACCAACGGGATCTCGGGCACCGACTCGAGGGTCGAGGCGGCGTGGGTGTCCGCAGGCGGCGGGGGTTTCGAGCGGGCGATGCCCCTCTCGACGGTCGGCAAGGGACCGCTCTTCCCCGACGTGGCGGTGAACGCCGGCGGCGAGACGGTCGCGACGTGGACCCGGTGCACGGCGGAGAACGAGGCCGTGATGGAGTCGGCCGCGGCGCCGGCCCCCGGAGCGGAGTGGAGCGAGCCGGCGCGCATCGCGCCGTGAGCGGGGCGCTCGCGCCGATCGCGGGTCGCTTTCGACGGCCGGCGTCGCCGGCTCTGGTTTCGGACGTGGCGATCGGCGCAGCTCTCCATGGAGCCCGTGGGGCCGGCGAGACCGGCCCACGTGGGCGCCTCGCGTCGCCGGCGCTACTCCGCCGTCGCCACCCCGATGGGGCAGGTCACGCCGGTTCCGCCCAGGCCGCAGTAGCCGTTCGGGACCTTCCAGAGGTATTGCTGGTGGTACTCCTCGGCGTAGAAGAACTCCGGCGCGTCGACGATCTCGGTGGTGACCTCGCCGTAGCCCACGCCCACCAGCCGCTCGGCGAACATGTCGCGCGTGCGCTCGGCCGCCTCACGCTGGGCCTCGGAGTACACGTAGATCCCCGACCGATACTGGGTCCCCACGTCGTTGCCCTGGCGCATGCCCTGCGTCGGGTCGTGGCCCTCCCAGAAGAGCTTCAGCAGCTCCTCGTAGGCGATCTTCGCCGGGTCGAAGACGACCCGGACCACCTCGTTGTGGCCGGTGCGGGCGCTGCAGACCTCGTCGTAGGTCGGGTTCGGCGTGTAGCCGCCGGCGTAGCCCACCGAGGTCGAGTAGATGCCCTCGCCGGCCTGCCAGAAGATCTTCTCGGCGCCCCAGAAGCAGCCCATGCCGAACAGGGCGAGCTCCATGCCCTCTGGGAACGGCGGCTCCAGCGGCGTGCCGAGCACGGCGTGCCGCGCCGGCACCGGCATGCGCTGCTCACGCCCGGGCGGGGCGGTCCGGGGGTCCGGCATCTCGACCTTGTACCTGTTCAGAAAGCGCATCTGGGCCTCGCAGCGACGGGGTGCGGTGCTCTTTCGGTCCAGGATAGGCCGTCCTTGTTACCCTCGCCGTCCGAATGCCCGGGACCCCGCCGATCCGCCTCTGCTTCGTCTGCCTGGGCAACATCTGCCGCTCCCCCACGGCCGCCGCGGTCATGGCCCACAAGGTCCGTCAGGCCGGACTCGGGGACGTGATCGAGGTGGAGAGCGCCGGCACCAGCGGCTGGCACATCGGCGAGCCGCCCGACCGGCGGGCCACCGCGGAGGCGCGCCGGCGCGGGATCCCGATGACCAACCAGGGCAAGCGCTTCACCAAGGCCGACTTCGCCCGGTACGACCTGGTTCTCGCCATGGACGCCCAGAACGCCGACGACCTCCTGGCGATCGCGCCCGACGACGCGGCGCGCGCCAAGGTCCGCCTCCTTCGGAGCTTCGCCCCGGGCATCGACCCGAGCGGCGACATGGCCGTTCCCGACCCCTACTTCGGCGGCGACGACGGCTTTACGGCGGTGTTCGACATGATCGACGCCGCCTGCGCCGGCCTGCTCGAGCACCTGCGGACGGCGGCGCCGCCGGCGCGGTGACCGCGGCCCTGCTCGACGCGCTCGCCGTCGCGACCGGGTCGCGGGTCGAGCGCGCCGAGGCGGTGGCGGGCGGGGACGTCAACCGCGCCCTGCGCGCCGAGCTCGCCGACGGCCGGACCGTGTTCGTGAAGCACCGAGACGGGGCACCGGCCGGCATGTATCGCGCCGAGGCGGACGGCCTCCGGTGGCTCGCCGAGGCCGGCGCGATCCGGATCCCCGAGGTCGTCGCGGTCGCCGACGACGCCGAGCCGCGCCTGCTGGCCCTGGAGTGGATCGACCGCGGTGCCCGCGGGCCCGATCACGACGAGCGCCTCGGCCACGGTCTTGCCGCCCTCCACCGCTTCGGTGCGTCCTGCTTCGGCCTGGCCGAGGACAACTTCATCGCCGACATCCCGCAGCCCAACGCGCCGCTCTCGACCTGGGCCGCCTTCCACGCGGAGCGGAGGGTGCTGCACCTCGGCCGGCGCGCGGTCGACGCCGGCCTGCTGCCCGCCGGCGCCGGGGCCAAGCTCGAGCGCCTGGCCGCCCGCATGCCGGAGCTCTGCGGACCCGAGGAGACGCCGGCCCGCCTGCACGGCGACCTCTGGTCCGGCAACGCGATCGCCGACCGCGCCGGCGCGCCGGTCCTGGTCGACCCGGCCGTCTACGGCGGCCACCGCGAGGTCGACCTGGCGATGATGCGGCTCTTCGGCGGCTTCTCGGAGCGCGTCTTCGCCGCCTACGACGACGCCTTCCCGCTCGCCCCGGGCCACGAGGAGCGCGTCGACCTGCACCAGCTCACCCCGCTGCTCGTGCACGTGCTGCTCTTCGGCGGCTCGTATGTCCGGCAGACGATGCGGGCCGTGGAGCGCTATCTCTGATGCCGACCGCCGGCTCGCCGGCGCCTAGGCGATCGCCCTCGCGGCCATGGCCAGGTCGGCCACCAGGCCGCGGAAGCCCTCCTCGCGCCGCTCGCTCGGGCCGCGCAACACCGCCGAGGGATGGATCGTCGCGGTGATCAGGGGCTCGCGCTCCCACTCCACGAGCTCCCCGCGGTGGTGGGTCAGCCGGAAGCCCTTCCCGAGCAGCGAGCGCGAGGCCGTCGCCCCCATCGCCACCACGATCCGCGGCGCGATCGCGTCGAGCTCGGCCTCCAGCCAGGGGCTGCAGGCCAAGATCTCGCGCTCGTTCGGCTTGTCGTGGATGCGCCGCTTGCCCTTGGGCTTCCACTTGAAGTGCTTCACCGCGTTGGTCACGTAGGCGTCCTCGCGCGCGATGCCGGCCTCCTCGAGGGCCCGGTCGAGCAGCTGCCCGGCGGGCCCCACGAAGGGCTTCCCGGCCACGTCCTCCCTGTCGCCGGGCTGCTCGCCCACGAGCATCAGCGCCGCACCGGCACGACCCTCCCCGAACACAGTCTGGGTCCCGCAGCGCCACAGCGGACAGGCGGTGCAGCCGGCTGCGGCGCGCCGCAGCGCGGCGAGGCTCGCCGTGTCCGGGACCAGCTCCCGCGCGGTTCCCGAGGCGGTCGACACGTCATGCGTCTACCCGTTCCGCGCGTGAGGGATTCGGGACCGCGCCGTCCGGCCCGGACGCGAGCTCGCGCTCGACGTCCTCGACCCACTCGAGGTGCGCCGCCAGCAGCCGCCGCGCCAGGCGCAGGTTCAGCCGGAGGTATCTGCGCCGATGGGGCAGCTCCTCGGCGACGGCCTCGGCCTCGTCGAGGCGCGACTCGAGCTCGGCGATCTCCGCCCTCAGGGCCGAGATGCTCGCCCGCACCGGCTCCTCGCCGACCAGATCGGCCGCCATCACGCGCGTCACCCCCTCGTTGTCGATCCGGGGGAACGGGGTCGGCTCGCCCGCCCAGGCCCGCAGGGCCTCGAGGCCCTTCTCGGTGAGCGTGTAGTGCGTCCGCTCCCGGGTGCGCCCGGGCTCCCGCCGCGCCGCGAGGTATCCCAGCCCCGCGAGCCGCTTCGGCTCGGCGTAGTACTGGCTCGCCGCGCCATAGGCGTGGATCCGTCCCCGGCGCGCCATCCGGACCAGGTCGTGCGCGCCGGCGCCGCCCCGCCCGACCAGCGCGAGCACCCGATGCGAGAACGCGGACAGCTCACCCATTGACAAAGCTCCGATCCGGAGGTTTAAACTCCGAATCGGAGTCTACTTGGCGCCGCGGTCGTGAAGGAGGCCGAGATGCGCATGACCGGGCTGGACGGCGGCGTGATCGACGTCGACGTGGGTGCGCTGGAGGCGCGCGTGGCCGGGGACGTCCTGCGGCCCGGCGGTCCGGGTTTCGCGGAGGCCACCCGGATCTGGAATGCGCTCGCGGCGTCGACGCCGGCGCTCGTCGTGCGGCCCCGGACGGCGGGGGACGTCCGCGAGGCGGTCCGCTTCGCCGCCGCCCACGGGGTCCTGCTGTCGATCAAAGGCGGCGGCCACAACATCGGCGGCACGTCCCTCGCCCCCGGCGGCCTGACGCTCGACATGTCGCGGATGCGCGAGGTCGAGGTCGACCCGACCCGCCGGCTGGTCCGGGTCGGGCCGGGCTGCCTGCTCGGCGACGTCGACCGGGCCACCCAGCGGCACGGCCTCGCCACCGTGCTCGGCTTCGTGTCCGAGACGGGCGTCGCCGGCCTGACGCTCGGGGGTGGCTTCGGCTACCTGACGCGGCGCTTCGGCTGGGCCGTCGACAACCTCGAGGAGGTCGAGATCGTCACCGCCGACGGCGCGATCCGGCGCGCCGCGGCGGGCGAGCACGACGACCTCTTCTGGGCCGTCCGGGGCGGCGGCGGGAACTTCGGCGTCGTCACGGGGTTCACGTTCCGCCTGCATCCGGTGGGTCCCGACGTCGTCGGCGGCCTGATCGCCTGGGACGCCGGCCAGATCGAGGCCGTCCTCGACCGGGTGCGCGAGGTGGCTGCCGTGGCGCCGCGCGAGCTGACCCTCGGCGTCACCATCCGCCTCGGGCCGCCCTCGTACCTGCTCCCCGCCGAGTGGCGGGGGCGGCCGGTGATCGTCGTCTTCGCCTGCCACACCGGCGACGCCACGGCCGCCGCGGCCGACCTCGCGCCCCTCCGCCGGCTCGGCCGGCCGATCGCCGACGCGCTCGGCTCCATCCGCTACACCGCCCAGCAGTCGCTCTTCGACGCGACCCAGCCCAAGGGCATGTGCAACGTCTGGCGCTCGGAGTTCCTCCCCGGGCTCCCGGACGGCGCGCTGGACGTCCTCGCCGAGCATGGCCCGGGGATGTCCGCCCCCCTCTCCCAGCTCGCCCTCATGCACCTCGCCGGCGCCATCGGCGAGCGCGACGACGGGGCGACCGCCTTCGGAAATCGCGACGCGGGCTGGTTCTTCGCGGCCACGGCGTGCTGGCCCCCGGACCGCCCGGAGCTCGCCGCCGACCGAGCCTGGGTCGAGGGCGCGTGGGCGGCGATGCGCCCCCACTCGACCGGCGGCAACTACGTGAACGCGCAGGCCGCCGACGCCGGCGACGACCGGCTCCGCGAGGCGTACCGGGGCGGCGCCCTGGAACGCCTCGCGGCGATCAAGGCGGCCTACGACCCCGGCAACCTCTTCCGCGTCAACCGGAACATCGCGCCCGCCCCGGCCCGGACGCCGGTCGCGGCGCCCGGAGCCTGAGCCGGCCGCCTCACTGCTTCCGGGCGATCGCCTCGGCCAGCTCGTCCTT
Source organism: Miltoncostaeaceae bacterium (assembly GCA_033856535.1). Classification (GTDB taxonomy): domain Bacteria; phylum Actinomycetota; class Thermoleophilia; order Miltoncostaeales; family Miltoncostaeaceae; genus JAWVEV01. The sequence continues at coordinate 10,677 of JAWVEV010000151.1, forward strand.
GTTCATCTTCGAGCGACCCTTGATGTCGAGCCTCTTGGCGCGCTCGTAGAGCTCCGCCTTGGTGTTGCCCTCGACGTCCACGCCGCCGTAGGTCTTCCCGACCCCGGCGCGCTTCTGGGCCGTGGTGCCGTGGGAGCGGGGGTCCGAGGGCCCCGGCTCGTCCTTGGGCACCCAGTGGTCGCCCACCTTCTCGTAGGTGTGCTTCACCGCCGCAAAGGCGGTGCGGTGGGCGCGCTCGCCCTCCCCGTACTGCTCGACCGCGGCGTCGTGGGTCTTGGCCCAGGTGCGCTGCGCCTTCTCCGGCGAGCGCCTCAGAGTGGCGGGCATCTCCTTCTGAGCAGGCATGTCCCCTCCTCGGGTCGTTCTGGGAAAGGGTTCCCGGCCTCCCGCTCCGAAAACGTCGCCGGGAGGGCCCTCTCCGCTAGCTTTGGCCCGTGACGACGACACGCATCAAGGCCGAGCCCTTCCCGGACCTCGCGGACGAGGCCCTCTACCCCCGCTTCTCGGAGCACAAGCTGGAGTGGCTCGCCGAGCGCGGCGAGCGCCGGTCGTTCGACGCCGGCGACGTGCTCTACGAGCAGGGCATGCGCGACGGGCCGTTCTTCGTGATCGAGCGCGGGCGGGTCGACTTCATCGACCGCCACCCCGGCAAGGAGGTCTGGATCGCGCAGGCCGACGCCGGCACCTTCGCGGGCGACATCGCGACCTTCACCGGCGAGCCGGCCATGGCCTGCTGCGTCGCCGCCGAGCGGACCGACGTGATCGCCTTCGACCGCCCGGGGCTGCGCGCGCTGCTCGCCGCCTCGCCCGAGATGGGCGAGCTGGTGCTCGGGTGCCTGCTGGCGCGGCGCGCCTGGCACGAGGGCTCCGGGCACGGCGTGCTGCGCCTGATCGCCCAGCGCGACTGCAGCCGGGCCTTCCAGGTGCGCGACCTGCTCGAGCGGAACCTGGTGCCGCTGCGGGTCCACGACCTCGACTCGGACCCGATGGCCGACAAGATCCTCGACTGGCTGGCCATCCCGCGCGAGGACGCGCCGCTCCTCATCCGCAACGACAAGGTGATGCGGAACCCCTCGGCCGCGCAGGTGGCGCGCGACCTGGGGCTGCGCGCCGAGGTCGACGGCCAGCGCTTCGACATGGTGGTGCTGGGCGGCGGCCCGGCGGGCCTGGCGGCCGCGGTCTACGCCGGCTCCGAGGGCCTGCGGACCTTCGTCGCCGAGGCCTGGGGCCCGGGCGGCCAGGCCGGCACCAGCAGCCGGATCGAGAACTACCTCGGCTTTCCGAGCGGGATCTCCGGCGCCGAGCTCACCCGCGCGGCGACGCTCCAGGCCCGCCGGTTCGACGCGGTCCTGTCGAGCTTCCACCGCGCCGTCGAGATCACCCACGGGCCCGAGGGGCTCACGCGGGTCGACCTCGACGACGGCCAGCACGTGCTGGCCCGGGCGGTGGTGATCGCGACCGGCGCCCGCTGGCGCGAGCTCGGGATCCCCGGGGAGGAGCGCTACCGCGGGTCCGGCCTCTACCACGCGGCCATGCCCGCCGACGCCGAGCGCTACCGCGACGAGGACGTGCTGGTGGTGGGCGGCGGGAACTCGGCCGGGCAGGCGGCCACCCACCTTGCGCGCCACGCCCGCAGCGTGCGGATGGTGGTCCGCGGCAGGGCGCTCTCGAGCACGATGTCGCGCTACCTGGTCGACCGCGTCGAGACCTCGCCGCGCATCGAGGTGATGACCGAGACCGAGGTGACCGCCCTGCACGGGCGCACCGCGGTCGACGGGGTCACGCTGCGGACCCGCGAGGGCGAGCGGCGCGTCGACGTGAGCGCGGTCTTCGCCATGATCGGCGCTCAGCCGTGCACGGAGGCCGTGACCGGCCTGCTGGCGGTCGACCCGGCCGGCTACCTGCTGTGCGGCCCGGGGGCGGCGAGCTGCGACGGCCGGCTCTGCTGGCCGCTGGGGGACCGCCCCCCGCACCTGCTGGAGACGGTCCGGCCGGGCGTGTTCGTGGCCGGAGACGTCCGCGCGGGAGCCGCCAACCGGGTCGCCGGCGCGGTCGGCGACGGCGCGATGGCGACCCGCTTCGTGCACGCCGTCCTCGACGGCTGACGGCGTGCGCAGGGGCGGCCGCTAAGCGGCCTCGAAGACGCGCTCCTTGGTCGGACGGACGTGCACCGTCCGGCCGGGCGCGAGGGCGAGCGCATCGGCGATCTCGCGGGTGACCTGAACGGACAGGCCCTCGCCGTCCTCGCGCACGAGCTCCACCCGGACCTCGAAGCCCAGGTGCACCAGCCGCTCGACCCGCGCCGGCGTGGTGACGCCGTTGGCGACCGCCCGCAGCTCGATGTCGTGCGGGCGGACGTACGTCTCGCCGAGCCGGTTGACCGGCCCGATGAACGTCATCACGAACTTGTTGACCGGCTCCTCGTAGAGCTCGCGGGGCGCGCCGACCTGCTGGATGCGGCCCTGGTCCATCACGGCGATGGTGTCGGCGACCTCCATGGCCTCCTCCTGGTCGTGCGTGACCAGGACGGTGGTCTGGTGGACCTCCTCGTGCAGCCGCCGCAGCCAGGAGCGCAGGTCCTTGCGGACGCGGGCGTCCAGGGCTCCGAAGGGCTCGTCGAGCAGCAGCACCTTGGGCTCCACGGCGAGCGCGCGGGCGAGCGCCATGCGCTGGCGCTGGCCGCCCGAGAGCTGGCTGGGGTAGCGGGCGGCCAGGCCGTCCAGCTGCACCAGCGTGAGCAGCTCGTCGACGCGGTCGCGGATCTCGCCCTTCGCGCGCTTCCGGATCCGGAGGCCGAAGGCGATGTTGTCGCGGACGGTCATGTGCTTGAAGGCGGCGTAGTGCTGGAACACGAACCCGACGCCGCGCTTCTGCGCCGGCACGGTCGTGGCGTCCTCGCCGGAGATCTCGACGCGCCCGGAGTCCGGGGTCTCGAGGCCGGCGATCACGCGCAGCAGGGTGGACTTGCCGGAGCCCGACGGCCCGAGCAGCGCGGTCAGCGACCCGCTGGGGATGTCGAGGCTCACGTCGTCGAGGGCCACGAAGTCCCCGAAGCGCTTGTTGACGTCAGAGACCGTGATGGCCACCGCCGCCTCCCTTCCGGTTGAGGATGTTCATGAGCAGCACGATCGAGAGCGCCATGAGCGCCAGGACGACCGACGAGCCGTAGGCGGCGACGAGGTCGAAGCCCTGGAAGCGCTCCTCCACGTGGAGGGTGAGCGTCTCGGTCTTGCCGGCGATGCCGCCGGAGACCACCCGCACGGCGCCGTACTCGCCGAGCGCGCGGGCGGTGGTCAGGACCACGCCGTAGATCAGGCCCCAGCGGATCGCCGGGAGGGTGATGCGCCAGAAGGTCTGGAAGGCGCCGGCGCCGAGCGTGGCCGCGGCCTCCTCCTGGTCGGTGCCCACCTCGCGCAGCACCGGCACCACCTCGCGCACCACGAAGGGCAGGCAGATGAAGATCGTGGCCAGGACCATGCCCGGGAGGGCGAAGATCACCTGGACGCCGAGGTCGTCGGCGGTCGGGCCGAACCACCCGTTCTGACCCCAGACCAGCACCAGCGCGAGCCCGACGACCACCGGCGAGAGCGCGAGCGGCAGGTCGATCAGCGCGCTGATCAGCGACCTGCCGGGGACGCGCCGACGCACCAGGATGAGCGCCGCCGCCACGCCGAAGACGGCGTTCAGCGGGACGGCGATCAGCGTGATGATCGTCGTGAGCCACAGCGCGTGCAGGGCGGCCTCGGAGGTGATGGCCTCCCAGGCCGTGCCGAAGCCCTGGTCGAAGGTGTTCCAGAAGACCAGCGCCAGCGGGGCGGCCAGCAGGATCCCCAGGTAGCCGAGCGCGATGAAGCGCAGGCCGTAGCGGGCGCCGCGGGCGGCGGCTCCGCCGGCGCCGGGCGGCGGGGTGGGACGATGCGCCTTCCTAGCGCGCATGACGGGAGCTCCAACGCTCGAGGGCGGACAGGAGGATCAGGGCGGCGAGGCTGAGGACCAGCAGGAGCACCGAGACGGCGGCCGCGCCCTGGCGGTTGTCCGACTCGATCTGGCTGAAGATGTAGAAGGAGGCGACCTGGTCCTGGAACGGGATGTTTCCGGTGATCAGGACCAGCGAGCCGAACTCCCCGAGCGCCCGTGAGAAGGCCAGCCCGCTCCCGCCGATCACGGCGGGCAGCAGGTTCGGGAGGATGATCCGGCGGAACACGGTGAGCGGACCGGCGCCGAGCGAGGTGGCCGCCTGCTCCATGTCGCGGTCCAGCTCCAGCAGCACCGGCTGCACGGCGCGGACCACGAAGGGGAGGCTCACCAGCAGGAGGGCCAGGACGATGCCGGCCTCGGTGAAGGCGATGTTGATGCCGACCGGCCCCCGCGGCCCGTAGAGCGCCAGGAGCGTCAGCCCCGCGACGATCGTGGGCAGCGCGAAGGGCAGGTCGATGAGCGAGTTGACGATCCCCTTGCCGGGGAAGCGATCCCGCACGAGGACCCATGCGATCAGGGTCCCCATCGCCGCGTTGATGAGGGTGACGATCAGCGCCAGCTTCAGCGTGAGCGTGACGGCGGCGACGGCCTGGTCGTTGCTGATCGCCGACCAGAAGCCGCCCCACCCCTCATCGAACGCCCCGCCGCCGAGGGCGGCGAGGGGGATGAGCACGATGATGCTCATGTAGACGACGGCGATGCCCATCCCGAGCGGGGCGCCGAAGCGCCCCGCCCGGTCGAAGGACACCCGCGGGATCCGCGAGACCATTGCTTACTCGTCCTCCTGGCTGAAGCCACGGCCGGCGAAGATCGCCGCCATGTAGCCGGTGTCGGGGTCGAAGAACTCGTCCCGGAACGCCTTCCAGCCGCCCAGCTCGCCGTCCATGGTGAAGAGGCCCGAGGGCTCCGGGAAGTCGGCGGCGTGCTCGGCGGCGACGTCGGCGTCGACCGAGCGGTAGCCCTTCTCGGCGAAGACCTCCTGGCCCGCGTCGCTGAGGGCGTAGTCCACGAAGGCCTTGGCGGCCTCGGGGTTACCGCTGTTCGTGGTGACCGCGATCGGGTTCTGGATCAGGATCGTGTCGTCCGGGAGGACGTAGTCGACCGGCTCGCCGTTGGCCTGCGCGAGCTTGGCCTCGTTCTCGTACGCGAGCAGGACGTCGCCCTTGCCGGCGTTGAAGACCTGCAGGGACTCCCGTGCGCCCTTGGGCTGCACCGGGACGTGGTCGAAGAGGGTGCGCAGGTACTCGAGCGCCTCGTCCTTCGACTTGCCGGCCTCCAGCTGCGCGCCGTAGGCGGCCGCGACGTTCCACTGGGCGCCGCCCGAGCTGAACGGGTTGGGCGTGATGACCTCGACGTCGTCGCGGACCAGGTCGTCCCAGGTCTTGATGCCCTTGGGGTTGCCCTTGCGGGTCAGGAAGACCACGACCGAGTTGCTGACGAAGCCCTTGGTCGGGCCGTCGTCCCAGGTCGGGTCGACGATCCCGGGCTCCTCGAGCCGGGTGACGTCGGGTGCGAGCGAGAGCGCCAGCACGTCGGCGTTCAGGCCGGCCTCGACGGCGCGGCTCTGGTCGCCCGAGGGCCCGTACGACTGCTCGAACTTGATGCCCGAGCCGGCGGGCGTCTCGGTGAACTGCGGGATGATCTGCTCGTACACCTCGCGCGGGGTCGTGTAGCCGACGAGCGTGAGGGTCGAGGAACCACCACCGCCGTTCGTCGCGCCCGAGGCGTCGTCGTCACCGCCGCAGGCCGCCGTGGCGAGGACGCCGATGGCGACCGCTCCCACGGCGAGCGGGCGGAGGATTCGTCGTACGATCACTGAGCACTCCTTGGTCTGAGAGGGGCCAAGCGGGTGGGTCCGTCCGGACATGGCCGGGCCGCCCTCCTCCCCGTTGCCTCGGGGAGGGGGGCATCCATAAGGCGCGGCCATGGGTACCATAAGGTACGCGTATGGGCGCCGCGCGGCGCGCCAGGAACCGCCCCCGATGGGGCCATTCCCGCCGCGAACCCGAGAAAGCCTTGCCCTTCGCATCCTTGATCGTCCCGTCGCCTGTTCTTGATATTGTCGATGTCTCATGTAGAGAATCTCGGTAAAGCCGCCGCAAAGTACTCGGGCGAGCGGCCACCCGTCAACTGTCCTTCCGGGGGGCACCATGTGGATCTCGCGTCGTACCGACTACGCCACCCGGGCGGTGCTCGCGCTCGCCCTCACCGAGGGCGCGTCGCTCAAGCTGGCCGACCTCGCCGAGCGCACGGGCGTGCCGGCGTCCGTGCTCGAGCAGGTGATGCCGCGGTTGCGGCAGGAGGGGATCGTGCGGTCGGAGCGCGGGCCGAGCGGCGGCTACCGGCTCAACGGCGGGCCCGAGGAGATCACCCTCGAGCGGGTCGTCCGCCTTTTTGAAGGGCAGTTGGCGCCCATCGGGTGCGCCACCCGGCGCAAGCCCGAGCCCTGCCCGATGCGCGTCGGATGCTCGTTGCGCGGGGTCTGGGAGGAGGTCCGCGACGTCACGATCGCCGTGCTCTCGGAGACCACGTTCGCCGATCTCGCGGAGCGCTCCGGCGGCCCCTGGCGGGCCCGCGCGAAGTCGCGCGCACGGCGGTTGGCGGGCCACCCGGCCGGGTAGGTCCTCGGTGCCGTGAAGCGGCGGCGGTTCGGGCGCCGCTCCATGCCGCCCCCGGCCGGGCGCCCCCGGACCGGGAGCCCTCGAACAGGAGGGCGGACAACAAGAGCCCGGGTCGACCCCCTCGACCCGGGCTTCGCCCTCACCTCAGGGCGCCCCCATGGCCAGGCCGAGGCCGGCGGCGATCGCGCGGCCGGTGGAGCGCCCCAGGCCGAGCAGCTCGGCCACGGCGCCCACCGGGTCGGCGCCGCCGAGCAGGCGCACGACCGGCTCCGGCGCCGCGCCGGCGGCGGCGAGGCGGAGCAGCGTCGCCGAGACGGCGCTCGTTCGGGCCTCGGCGTCGGCCGGGCAGAGCGCCTCGGCGACGGCGACCCGCCCCAGGGCGCGGGCGCCGATCGCCGCGCCGGCGAGTAGGTCGTCACCCTCGGGCGTGAGGCCCGGCCCGCGGCCGATCAGCGCCTCGGCGGCCTCCCCCGCCGCACCGGGATCGCGCTCGGCGAGGGCGGTCCGCAGGAGCGCGATCCCGCGGGCACCGACGTCGGTCGCCGCCAGCTCGAGCCCCTCGGGACCGGGAAGGGCCGACGGGTCGAGGGCCGCGTCGACGACCGGCACGGCCGGATCCCAGACCGGCGCGTCCGCCCAGGCGATCCGCAGCGTCCCGACGGCGATCGCCCCGCCGGCGATCCGGACCGGCATCCCCTCGGCCAGGCCCGCGAGGTCGAGGCTCGGCGCGGCCAGGCCCACCGCGTTCGCCATCAGCGGCACCGGGCGGGCGGTGACGCTGACCACGAAACCCTCGAGGCCCAGGTGCAGCGCGCCGCGCACGGCGCCCAGCAGGCGGGCGGGCCCGCCCTCGCGAAGCCGGCGCTCGGCCGGCCTCGCGAGGGCGGAGGCGATCAGCTGCGCCAGCCCTTGACGCCCGAGGTGAGCAGGACCATCCGACGCTTCAGGCCCCACGGGATCCGCCGGTAGACCGGCGCGAAGGCCTTGCGGAAGATCAGGTTCGCGCCGTGGTGCGGGCCGCGGGCGGCCCGGGTCCGGCTGAACTGGCTCATCGACGCCTCGAACAGCGCCTTCTCGCCCAACTTGCGCATGCGCGTCGGGAGGGCGCCCTTCGGCGGGATCACCGCGGGCTTGCTGCCGGGGCGCGGCCCCGGCGTGCCGACCTTGCTCAGCGCGTCGGCCAGGGCGGTCTCGCCCTGGCGGCGCGCCGGCGAGCCGGGCGGCGCCGGCGGCGCGGCGGGCATGCCGCCGGATCCGAACAGGGCCACCTTGTCGTGTCCGAAGTAGTCCTTAAGGCTGTCGGGGACGGTCTCGCTCACAATTGCGCCAACCCGTTCTGGGCCGCGACCGACATCGGCTCGTAGAGCGCGCCGATCGGCGGCGAGTACACGTTCTCCATCCAGGCGATGTCCTCGAGGGTGGCGCCGCCCTTCATGGCGAAGCCGAGGAAGTCGGCCCGCTCCTTGACGCCCTCGCCCCCGACCATCTGGCCGCCGAGCAGCTTGCCGGTGCCGGGCTCGGCGAGCAGCTTGACCATCACCTGCTGCACGCCGGGGTAATAGCGGGCCCGGCTGATGCCGTTGGCCTTCCCGACCACGTACGGGATGCCGAGCGAGGTGGCGGTGTGCTCGCCGAAGCTCGCGCCGCCGATCTGGACCTGGCCGCCGACCATCCCCCAGGGGATGTAGACCGAGTTGTACCGGCGGTTGCCGCCCCCGGCAGCGTTGCCGGCGACGCGGCCCTGCTGCATCGCGTGCGAGCCGGTCAGGCCCTGGAGCGCGAGGCCCGTCAGGCCCTGCGGCACCTCGATGCAGTCGCCGGCGGCGAAGACGCCCTCCATCGAGGTGCGCATGCGCTCGTCGACGACGAAGCCGCCGGTGGAGCCGACCTTCAGACCGATCGAGCGGCCCAGCGTGGTCTCGGGCTCCTTGTGGGTGGCGATGACGCAGATGTCGGCGTCGATCGGCCCGTCGCTGGTGATGACCCGCGTGAGCTTCCCGTTCTCGCCCTCGAAGCGCACGAGCTTCACGCCGAAGTGCGGGATCACGCCCAGGCCCTCGAGGCTCTTCTGCACCGGCTCGGCGATGTCCGCGTCGGCCACCGCGGAGAGCAGCCAGGCGCCCTCGTCCACCAGGTGGGTCTCGATGCCGCGGTGCGCCAGGGCGGCGAGCATCTCGACGCCGAGCGGCGAGGCCTCGAGCACGACGGCCTTCTTGACGTCGTTCAGGGTTTCGTTGAGCTCCATCCCGCGCCGGATGTTCTTGACGTAGGTGAGCCCCTCGAGGTCGTTCCCCGGCACGTCGGGCAGCGTGTAGTTGAACCCGGTGCAGAGGATCAGCTTGTCCCAGTGGATGACCTCGCCGCCGGCGGTCATCGTCCGGTTCTGGCCGTCCACCTCGGTGACCTGGGTCTCGCGGCGGAGGTCCACGCCCGACTCGACGTACTGCTCAGGACCGGCGAGGAAGAGGCGTTCGAAGTCCGGGATCTCGCGGCCGAGCACGTAGGGGATGCCGCAGGGCGAATAGGCGACGTCCTCGAACTCGGTGCAGATGATCACCGTGGCATCGGGGTTCGTGCGCTTCGCCATCGAGGCCGCGCTGATGCCCGCGGCACCGCCGCCGACGACGCAGATGGTCTCCTGCTGGCCCATTCATCCCCCTCTAGGTCGGACCGCGTCGTTCAAAGGCGGGACGCTATCGGACGCCGGGCCGCTCCGGGGCCGCCGATCAGGCCGCGAAGGGCCGGTCCTCCGAAAGTCTGTAGACGAGCTCCGGGGCGTTGTGGAGCGTGTTCGTGACCCAGCACCAGCGCTTGGCCAGGTCGAGGACCTTCTCCATGGCCTCCGGGTCGGCCGCGGTCAGGACCGTGATCTCGTAGCGGTGGTAGCGCGGCTGGTCCGGCTCCCGGACCGGCAGCACCCGCACCTCGAGATCGGGCAGCTCGACGCGGCGCTTGCGCGCCGCCCAGGCCGTGGCCAGGCACATGCACGAGGCGAGCGCCGCGGTGAGCATCTCGGTGGGCATGGGGCCGGTGTCGGTGCCGCCGAACTCGGGCGGCTCGTCGACGCGGATGTGGTGGCCGCGCGCGGTGAGGTCCACCTGCATGCCGCCCTTCCAGCGGGCGCTCCAGGTGGCGTACTCGAACGGCTCCTCACGCTCCGCCATGCACCCTCCCGTACACGCGCTCGTGGGCCTCGGCGCACGCGCCCCAGGTGTAGCGCGCGGCGGTCTCGCGGCCGGCGGCGGTCAGGCGCGCCCGCAGGTCGGCGTCGCCCATCGCCCGCACCAGGGCCTGGGCGAGCGGCTCGGCCCGCTCCACCGGCACCATCAGGCAGTCGCGCTCGTGGCGCAGGTGCTCGTGGAGCACCGGCAGGTCGCTGACCACCGCCGGCAGGCCCGCGGCCAGGGCCTCGAGCACCACCAGGCCGAAGCCCTCGCGGGTGGAGGGGAAGGCGAGCACGTCGGCCGCGCGGTAGAGCGCCGCCATGTCCTCCTCGGGCACGGTCCCGATCACGGCGACGTCGGCGTCGACCGGCGGGCGCGGCCCGCGGTGCACGTTCAGGCCGAGCGCGCGGGCGTCGTCGGCCCAGGCGTCGCGGTAGTCCTCGTAGTCGAAGAGCGTCTCGCCGCCGGCGACCACCAGCAGCGCGCCGGCGCCCAGGTGCGCGCGGGCCGCGGCGAAGGCCGCCAGCAGGGTGCGGCTGCCCTTGCGCGGCTCCACCCCGCCCACGCTCAGCACCGCCGGCCGGTCGTCCCAGCCCAGGCGCGCGCCGGCCTCGGCGCGCGTGATGGACGGCGCCTCGTAGGCCGCCGCGTTCACCCCGTTGGCCACCACGTCGCTCTCGACGCCGAAGTCGTCGCGCAGGCGGTCGGCCCAGAAGCGGGAGACGCACAGCACGTGGTCGACGTCCTGGATCGAGGCGCGCTGGCACTCCTCGAGCACCGGGCTGGTGAAGGCGTCCACGTGGTGCACCGTGCGGATCACCGCCGGCACCAAACCCTCCGTGCGCAGGGCGAGGAGCGACCGGGCCGAGAGGCAGTCCTCGGCGTGGTGCAGGTCGGCCGGGCCGGCCGCCCGCAGGCCCTCGGCCAGGGTCGCGGCGTAGCGGAGGATGCGCGTCTCGACGTCCTCCTCGGGCCGCTTCTCCACCGGCACCAGGTGCACCGGCGCCCGCGGCTCGCGGAAGAACCTGGCGCCGTCGGGGGACAGTGCCCAGAGCTCGGCGTCGTGCCCCCGGGCGGTCAGCTCCTCGGCCAGGCAGAGGGCGTGGACGACGCCCCCGCGCGGCTTGGTCGAGTAGGTGAGGAGGCGGATCCTCACCCGGCGACGTCCGCCGCGAGGCGGGCGGCGGCGGCGTTCGTCGGCAGCAGTCGCACCCCCAGGTCGCGCAGGGTCGCCTCCTGGCGGGAGCGCACCTGCGGGTCGGCCTCGGTGCCCAGCACGTGGGCCACGACGCACAGGCGGGGACGGGCCTGGAGCGCGGCGCGGATCGCCGGCGCCAGCGCGCCGGCCGGGTCCGGGTGGCTCGAGTACCCCAGCACCACGTCGAGCAGCAGCACGCCGACGGCCGGGTCGGCGGCCTCCTCGGCGAGCCGCTCGGCGCGCGCCACGGGGTCGATCATCGGGTGCGGCCGGCCGCGGGTGAACTCCTCCTCTCCCAGGTCCAGCACCGCGTGCCCGACCGGCGCCTCGCCGGCCGACAGCTTGTGAGCCTTGCCGGCGGGGGCGTTGGAGAACACGTCGCCGAGCAGGTCGGCCAGGATCGCCGCGGCCTCGCTGCAGAGCGTGCCGCCCGAGAACAGGCCACGCACGGCGCCGCCGCTCGACCACTCGGCGCGCAGCTTGGCGCCGCTGTCGACGATCGACGGGCGCACCACGCCGGCCAGGCGCGCCGCGGCGAGAGCGGCCTCCTCGAGCGTGGCGACCACCTCCACGCCGTCGCGCCCCTCCACGCCGCCGCCCACGAAGCAGGCGGCGGCCGGCTTGCCGGTGCCGGCGAGGAAGTCGAGCACGCGGTTGGCGACGGTCGGCGAGGGCGGCTTCGAGACGCACAGGATCACCTGGGTCTCGGGGTCGTCGCGCAGGCGGGCGATCGCGTCGAGCGCCGTGATCGCGCCGACCTCCTCGTGCAGGTCGTGCCCGCCGGTGCCGTAGCAGTTGCTGATCCCGGCGCCGGCGCGCTCCACCAGCACCATGACCTCCTGGGCGCCGGTGCCGGCGGCGGCCACGACGCCCACCGGGCCCGAGGCCACCACGTTCGCGAATCCGAGGCCGACCCCGTCGAGCATCGCGGTGCCGCAGCCCGGCCCCATCACCAGCTTCCCCAGGCGGTGGGCGCGGCGCTTGAGGGCGATCTCGTCCTCGACCGTGACGTTGTCGCTGAAGAGCATCACGTCCATGCCGGCCCCGAGCGCCTTGTGCGCCTCGAGGGCCGCGTACTCGCCGGGCACGGAGATCAGGGCGAGGTCGCCGCGCGCGGCGAGCAGGCTCCGCGGGCGCCGCGAGAGCGCGTCGGCCGCGCCGCCGGCGCCGCCGGCCTGCGGGTCGAGGAGGCGCTCGGCGGCGGCCAGGCCGGCGTCCGGGTCGGGGCCCTCCACCACGATCACGCTGTCGTTCGGGCCGGCGCCGTCCATCGCGGCGTCGAAGAGCCCGAGCGTGCGTGCGTCGTCCAGGTTGGCCGGGGTCCCCATGAAGCAGGCGGCGCGCTCGACGCCCTCGGTGCCCTCCGCCGCGCGGGCGGCGGCCATCAGCTTGGCGCTGTCGGCCCAGCGGCCGGCGCGGACGCGGGCCGTGATCACGCGGTCACCACCCGGCCCTCGGGGCCGACGAGCAGCGGCTCGGCCTGGGCGCCGAGGGCCTCGTCGTCGGTCTCGGCCGCGCGCAGGGTCGCCGCCCGGCCGCCCTCGACCAGCACCGCGCCGGGGCGCAGGTGGATGAAGGGCGAGGCCTGGGCCATGGCGTAGGCGCCGGTCTGGCCGATCCACAGCAGGTCGCCCACGCGGAGGGGCGGCAGCGCGACGCCGCGGGCGATGGCGTCGTGCTGCAGGCACAGCGGGCCGAAGAGGTCCGTCGGTCGCTCCTCTCCCTCACGAGGGTCGGTCGCCCGGACCGGCGACCGTTTCCACATCACGCAGGGCACCTGGGTGATCCCCGCGTCCACCACGACGCCGGCGCGGCCGCGCCGCTCCACCACCCGCACCAGCAGCCAGCCGGCATCGCGCACCAGCGCGCGGCCGGGCTCGACGATCAGGGTGGGCGGCTCGGGGCCGAGCGCCTCGCGCACCGCGGTCAGGTGAGCGCCGAGGCCCGAGGCGGCGGGCCAGCCGCCGCCGAGGTCGAGCCACTCGATGCCGCCCACCCGCTCGGCCGTCTCGCGCAGCAGCCGCGCGGCGCCGGCGAAGCGGGCCAGGGGCACCGGATACTCGACCGTGACGCCGTGGATCGGCGGCCCGGACGGCGGGAGCGGCCCGAGCTGGTAGGCCCCGAGGTGCACGTGAAGGCCGGTCAGGCGCAGGCCCGCCCGGGCGAGCGTGCTGGCGACGGCCGGCGCCATCCGCGGCGAGACGCCGAAGCGGTCGCGACCGACGCGGTCCGGCGGGACCAGGCGCAGGCCGATGCGCGTCGTGGGGGCGGCGTGGCGGGCGAGGCGCGCCAGCTCGCGCACCTGCTCGGGCCCGTCGGCCACGATCGTGGCGCCCTCGGAGAGCGCGCGGCGCAGCTCGTCCGAGCGCTTCAGCGGGCCGTTGAACACGATGCGCTCGCCGGGCACGCCGGCGCGGCGCGCCAGCCGGTACTCGAAGCCCGAGGCCACCTCGGCGCTGCAGCCGGCCCGCCAGAGGCGGGCGACGACGCCCATGAGCGGGTTGCACTTGAGCGAGTAGGCGACCTCGACGTCTGGGCCCCAGGCTGCCTGGAAGGCCTCCGCCTCGGCGGCGAGATGGGCGCCGTCGAAGGCGTAGAGCGGCGTGCCGAAGCGGGCGGCGAGCTCCGCGGGCCGCCCCGGCGGGCGGGGCTCGAGCGGACGGATCACGCGGCGCGCACCGCCGCGGGGGCGCCGGCGAGGCGCGGCCAGACGCGCCGGGCGACGCGCCCGACCTCCTCGAGGTGCGGGTAGCCCGAGCCGATCACGAAATCCACGCCGGCCTCGCGGTAGTCGTCGAGCAGGCGCGCGACGCGGGCGTAGGAGCCGACCAGGGCGGTGCCGGCGCCGCCGCGCACCGAGCGGATCCCGGCCCAGATCCCCGGCGCGACCCAGCCCTCGTCGTCGGCCGGGATCGCGTTCATGCGGGCCTGGCCGGCGCTGTCGAAGCCGGCGTACTCGCCCGCCCGGTCGTCGGTCACGGCCGCGCGGGAGACGATCTCGAAGGCCGCGGCGCGGGCCTCGGCGTCGCTGCGGCGGGCGATGACGTGGATGCGCAGGCCGAAGCGGATCGCGCGGCCGTCGGTGCGCCGGCGCATCCCGGCGACGCGCTCGGCGATCGCGTCGGGCGTCTCGCCCCACATCAGGTAGGCGTCGGCGACGCGGGCGGCGAGCGCCGTGGCCTCGGGGCTGGCGCCGCCCAGGTAAAGCGGGCCGGCGAAGCGCTCCCGCAGGGCGTCGGCCAGCTCGTTGAGGCGCGCGTAGCGCTCGGCGTGATCCCGCGGCGGGCCGCCGTAGCCGTCCTGGGGGCCGCCGCCGGCGACGAGGTTGATCGCGAGGCGGCCGGGCGCGATGCGCTCGAGCGTCTCGACCTGGTGGGCGGCGAGGGCCGGCGCGAGGGCGGCGGGGTTCACCGCCGCGATCAGTCGGATGCGGCTGGTGACGGCGGCCAGCGCGGCCGTCGTGGTCCAGCTCTCCATGAACGGCGCGTCGGGCGCGAACGAGTCGTTCACGGTCCCGGTGGGGATCAGGATCTCGCGGGCTCCGGCGCGCTCCGCGGCACGGACCACCTTGCTCAGGTAGGCGAACTCCGCCGGGCGCTCGGGCAGGCGGGTGCCGAGCCGCGCTCCGTCGCCTTCCGAGGGGCAGTACCAGGCGAGGGTCAGCATGAGCGCGGGATGCTACCCCGCGACCAGGGCGGCGAGGCGCCGGCCGCGCTCGGTCCCGGAGGACAGGAAGAAGTCGCGGACGCCCTCGCGGTAGACGCCGGTGCGCGCCTCCTCGAGGGCCTCGGGCAGGGCGGCGGCGAAGCGCTCCAGGGCGCGCGGATCCGGGTCGCTCAGGTTGACGCGGATGGTCGTGGTGGCCCCCACCTCGCCCAGGCCGTCGCCCGGGTAGACCGCGACCTTGCGCTTGCAGAGCGCGACGGTGAGCTCCTGGGCGGTGGTGCCCCACTCCGCGCCGTCGAGGACGCAGGAGAAGCCGTAGGCCGGCTCGACGACCAGCGGGTTCAGGGCCCGGACGGCGTCGAGGTTGCGGCGGATGACGGCCTCGCCGCGCTCGCGCCACTCCTCGTCGAGCAGGGCGGCCGCGGCGCCGACCTGGGCGAGGAGGTTCGTGTTCAGGCGGACCGTGGCGATCTTGACCTGGAGGCACGCCCGGACGAGCGCCGGCGGGCCGCCGAGCGCGCCGATGCGGGCGGCCGCCATGCCGTAGCCGTGGGCGAGGCCGCTGGTGGCGAGCACGGTCGCGTCGGGGTGGCCGGCGGCGAGGGCGACCAGGGAGTGGTGCTGGGCGGACGGGTCGACGCGGTGGGCCGAGTGGGTCGTGTCCGAGAGCAGCACGAGCTTGCGCTCGGCCGAGAGGCGCAACAGGGCCTCGAGCTCGTCCCGGGTCTGGATGGTCCCGAACGGGTTGAGCGGGTCGCAGACCACGACCATCTTGGTGCGCGGGGTGAGGGCCGCGGCGACCGCCTCGGGGTCCATTCGCCAGCCGCTCGCCGCGCTCAGCCGAATCCAGCGCGGCTCGGCGCCGGCGAGGCGGAAGGCCGGGACGAAGTGGAAGTACCCGGGGTCGGTGACGATCACCTCGTCGCCGGGGTCGAGGCAGGCGAGCGCGGCGTAGCCGACGCCGGCCTGGGCGCCCTCGGTGCCGATCACCTGGAAGCCATCGTCGCGCGCCCGGCCGAGGAGCCGCTCGGCCATCAGGTCGCGGAGCGGCTCGCCGAGGTCCGGCGAGTACGGGCCGAGGTGCTCGGCGTCGGCGGCCTCCCGGATGGCCTCGATCACCTTCGGGGAGGGGCCGATGTGGTTCGCCATCCAGCCGAGGTCGGCCCACTCCTCGCGGTCGAGCGCGACCCCGCCCTTGGGGTACACGTCCGCCGGGTCCCACCCGAGGATCCGGTAGGCGTCCCGGTAGGTCATGTAGTTCCCGAAGCCCTGCGGGTCCTCGAGGACCGCGCGGGCGCGGGCGGAGGCCGCCCAGCCCGGACCACCGGCGGGCGGTCGCCACGTCAACACGGACCGCGACCCCATCGGGGCAGGATAGGGATCCCGGTGCGGGTGGCGTCGCCGCTCGAGCGGCCATCCCGCCCCGTCCGGCGGGGTGTCTCGTCCCCGGTGGCCGCGCCCCTCGCGACATTGGTGGTGGTACCGGGCCGGAGGCTGCGCCTCCGGCCTATCGACCGGTGTCCTGCCGTCCGTGCTCTCGCGGGCGTGCCCACCGGTGCGCAGGTGGCGGAGGCGGCGCCAACCGCGCGGCGCGACTCGGGGCGGCCGAGCACCCCACGGGCCTGGGAGCTCCCGGCGTTGGTCAGTCGACCGGCCCGTTGGTCAATCGCCGGGAACACCGTGCGATTGGCCGCAGCGCGGTCGAGTGGACATCGCGGAGCCGATTAGCGAGGGGTCTCGGTTCCACGTCGCGATCGGCGCGGCGGCGCCCGTCGGCCACCGAGCGGCGATGGATGGGGATGAGGCCCTCCGGGAAGGAACTCTGCGAAAAGCGCATCCCGCGATGGAGAGCCCTTGAGCCAGCCTTGTGAAACGCGCCGCGGCGGGCCGTCCTCGGCGTCGGACGAGCGGCCGCCGATCCGGCTGGTGCGTCCGCCACGTGGATGGGTCCCCGAGCTCGGGATCCTCCTCCCGCCCACGGATATGCCCGGCATGAAGGTCATGTTGGGACGGACGTTCGCGGGAGGGGTCGTGACCATTGCGCTCGTCCTACTCGTCGACTGGCGGCTCGACGATCCATGGACGTTCGTCGCAGCCCTGGTCGGCGGGTTTGCGTGCGTCGCATGGGCACTGCACGGGGCCATGCCTGAGATCCGGCAGATGAGGGAGGAGAACGAGCGGGAGTTCCAGGCGTTCTTGCGATCGCGGGGACGGCGCTGATGCCCTCTCGACCGAGGGCCTGGCTCGCGCGGGAAGCAGGCTCGCCGCGCCGCGCCGCGATCATCGGCCTCGTGTTCCTCGCCGCGGCCCTTGTCGCGGCCCTGGCGGGCAACCTCCTTTCCGCGGCCATCTCCGGCGTCGGCGCGGTCCTCATGCTGGTCGCCTACCTGGCCACCTACGGCGTGACCAGGTCGTCTCGCGAGCGGAGTCGGCCGAGCTAGGCCGTTGGCACCGGGCCGGAGGCTGCGCCTCCGGCCCGGTGCCACCCACGATCAGGACCTAGGCGACGATCCTGGTGCCGGCGCGGCCTTCGAGGGCATCCGCTCCGCGCTCCAGGGAGGTGATCACCGCGGTGCGGCCGCCGGTGCGCAGGAACTGGATCGCCGCCTGCACCTTCGGCCCCATGCTCCCCGCGGGGAACTGGCCGGCGGCCAGGTGCTCCTCGGCCTCGTCGATGGAGATCTCGTCCAGCGGGCGCTCGCGGGGGGTGCCGTAGTCGATCGCCACGCGCTCGACGCCGGTCAGCAGGAGGAGGGTCGACGCCCCGATGAGCTGGCCCAGGAGCGCGGCCGCGAAGTCCTTGTCGATCACGGCCTCGACCCCGACGAGCCTGTCGCCCTCGCGCACCACCGGCACGCCGCCGCCCCCGGCGGCGACCACCACCTGGCCCGCCTCGAGCAGGCCGCGGATCTGGGCCTCCTCCACCACCTCGACCGGGCGGGGCGAGGCGACGACGCGGCGCCAGCCGCGGCCGGAGTCCTCGGCCACGTCCCAGCCGCGGGCCTGCGCCAGCCGGCGCGCGCGGCCGGCCGGGAAGAAGGGCCCGATCGGCTTGGTCGGGTTCGAGAAGGCGGGGTCGTCGGCGTCGACGACCACCTGGGTCATCACGGCGGCCACCCGCCGCTGCTGGCCCTGGGAGACCAGCTCGTCGCCGAGGGCCTGAGCCAGGGCGTAGCCCAGCTGGCCCTGGGTCATCGCCCCGAGCACGAACAGCGGCTGCGGCGGAACCTCGCGCGCGACGGCCTCCTGGGCCAGCGCGAGCGCCCCGACCTGCGGGCCGTTGCCGTGCACCAGCACCAGGCGGTGGTCACCACCGAGGATCGCGGCCGCCGCCCCGGTGACCTCGCGCACCCGTTCGGTCTGCTGCTCGTGGCCGCCTCCGCCGCCGGGGGCGAGCGCGTTCCCGCCGACCGCGAACACAACCGTGTCGGTCAATCACTACCTCCATCGGCACAAGCCGGACCCGGGTGACTCTTGGCCGGGCGGACACTTGCACACCGGACGCCGAAGGACGAGGATCGCCAAGGTCGAGACCGGCGAGGGCCCTGAGAAAGCCGGTGACCCCCCGCCCGCCTCGGCATCCCCGACGTGCCCCACAAGCAGGAGGACGCTGAGCGTGGCGAAGATCGAAGGAATGAAGCCCGAAGTCGGGCAGGAGCTTTTCGACGTCAAAGAGAAGCTCTTCGAGGACATCCAGGCGAACCCTGGAGAGCAGGCCTTTATCTTCATGCACACCGTGCCCTACGAGGGCTCGGTCGGCCTGGTCAACCTCCTCACCGCGACCCGCCTGGGCCGCAAGGGGTTCAAGGTCAGCCTGGTCCTGTACGGCCCCGGCGTCCTCATGGCGTCGGGCACGCGCGGCTACCCGAGCGTCGGCGCCGAGGCGTTCCCCGGCCACATGGCCATCAACAACCAGATCAAGACGCTTCTCAACGAGGGCGCGACGATCTACGCCTGTCGCTTCGCCATGGGCGCGCTGTACGGCTTCCGCGAGGACGACCTGATTCCCGGCGTGACCGCCTTCAACCCGCTCGACGTGCTCGACTCGGCCTTGACGGCCTGGCGGGCCGGCGCCTTCCAGCTCAACACCTGGACGGTCTAGCCACCCAGTAGCGCGCATGTCCACATGAGCGAGCGCGACGAGGTGACACGCATCTGGCGCCGGGGGGAGGAGCTCCTCTACCCCGTCGCCACGGTGCGGCCGGACCTGTATCAGGCCTCGTCCCGCCTCGTCCGCTCGCTCGCGGACATCCTCGGGGGCGTTCCCGACGTGGACGCGCTCGTGGCCACCTATCGCTCGACGGACCTCGACGCCGACCTGACCAAGGCCGGCGTCGAGCGGTCCACCGTGCCGCCCGACGTCCAGCTCGAGCTGGTGCGCGACTCGGCGTATGCCCTGCGCGCGCGCGAGCTGGCGGCGCGCGAGGCGGTCGACCAGACGCAGGCCCGGATCGTCCGGGCGCGCAACGCCGGCGACAGGACGGTCACCATCTGGGCCGAGGGCCAGAACGACCATTTTCCGCCGTATCGGCGTGTGGAGATGTCGCTCGCCACCGGGCGCGCGGTCTCCGAGACCACGACGCTCGACGCCTCGACGATGGAGCCCATCTACCAGCTTGAGGCGATCGAGCTCGACCCGGCGACCGGCGAGGCGGCTTCGGACGACCCCATCGTCCCGCGCCGGGAGTTCACCGACCACGAGGCCTGGCGATCCGCAGCCGACGAGCTGCGCCAGGCACTCCTCAAAGACTGAAGGAGCGCACGTGGGTCTTCCTGACGGCGTCAAGCGCAACGTCATCGACGGGCACTGCCACATCGGCGAGATCGAGGCCTGGCCCTTCTACGGCATCGACTATCCGGTCAAGCCGATCGTCTACGACTTCAAGGGCACCAAGGAGTTCCTGAAGTTCATGGACCAGTACGGCATCGAGCGCGCCCTCGCGATCTCGAACTACGGCATCCCCAAGCCCGAGCAGCCCTTCAGCCTGAACCCCGTCGTGATGGAGGCCGCCACCAGCTCGGACCGCGTCCGCGGCCTGCTCTGGGTCTCGTTCCTTCCGCGGGACAAGGAGAACACCCTCGAGGCGCTCAAGCACTGCGGCGAGGCCGGGATCATCGGCCTGAAGACGACCTTCCTCCTCGGCGGCAACCCGAACCCCAACGAGTGGGACGAGGAGACGAAGGCGATCGCCGACATGTGCTTCGACGCCTGCGAGAAGCACGACTACGTCTTCCACTTCCACACCTCGCCGGGCGGCGCCAGCGAC
>JAWVEV010000152.1:0-5054 GCA_033856535.1 Miltoncostaeaceae bacterium
CGAGCCGATGGGCTGGGCCTAGGGTCGTCTAGCGCGTGAACATCGTGTGGAGCTCGCGCTCGATGATCTGCGGCTGCTCGGCGCGGTCGCCGAGCGCCTGTCCCATCGCGGCTCCGAGCCGCTCCGCGACGAAGGCGTCCCAGTGGGCCCGCGACTCCCAGGCGTCGTGGACGACCAGCTTGCCGTCGATCTCCATCGAGGCGTGCGCCAGGAGGCCGTCCGGCCAGTCGGCGGGGAAGTTCATCGCCTCGAGGATCGCGTCGTAGTCGGTCAGCGTCAGGTTCTCGAACCCGGCCCGCAGGGCGATGGCCATGTCTGCCTCCTCATCAAGGGCGAAGTGTGGTCACTCTCCCACACGGGCCGCGCCGGCCGCCAACGCGGCGAGCGGCGCGACGGCCACGACCCGCTCACGCGGCTCGCCTCTCATCCTCGCCTCATCGGCTCCGCTCTAGAACGGGGCTCATCCGGTCCTCGAACCGGGAGACACCGACTGCACGTCGAGGAGGAGCGAGATGAGGAAGCACGCGATCATCGGGGGCGCGGTCACGGCCGCCTGCGCCATCGCCGTGGCGAGCGCCGGCGCGCTCTCGAGCGGGCCCGTGCCGACGCCGACCGGGACGTCGCACCGGAGCCTGCCTCAGGGGAGCGAGCCGGTCTCGCTCGACCCCGCGGACTTTTCGGTCCACATCGACAACCCCTATTGGCCGATGGCGCCCGGCAGCAGGTGGGTCTACCGCGAGACCGACTCGGCCGGCGCCCGCCAGCGGGTGGTGGTCACGGTGACCCGGAGGACCAGGCGGATCGCCAACGGCGTCACCGCGCGCGTGGTCCGCGACGTCGCGACCGAGGCCGGCCGGCCGGTCGAGATCACGGACGACTGGTACGCGCAGGACGCGGCCGGGAACATCTGGTACCTCGGCGAGGCCGTCCGCAACTACGAGGACGGCCGGCTCGTCGACCGGGACGGCTCCTTCGAGGCGGGGGTGGACGGGGCGCAGGCCGGCATCGCCATGCCCGCGAACCCGGTGCCGGGCCTCGCGTACCGTCAGGAGTACGCCGCCGGCGTCGCCGAGGACAGGGGGGCGGTCGTCACGGTCGGGGAGGAGCGGGTGCAGGTGCCGTTCGGCTTCTTCGCGCGCGGGGTCGTCATGACGAGGGACCTCGAGCCGACCGAGCCGATGGTCCAGGAGCTGAAGTTCTACGTCCCCGGGGTCGGCCCGGTGCTCAGCGTGCACACCGACGGCGCCGGCGGTCGCGCGGCGCTCGTCAGCTACACGCCCGGCGGCGCTCAGGCGGCGCGCCGCGCTCGGCCAAGCACCCGGCTCAGGACGTCGAGTGAGATGTTCCGGCCGGTGACCAGCGCGACGATGGCCCCCTCGTAGGGCACGCGGCCGGCGAGGACGGCCGCGGCCGCCGCCGCGCCGGCGCCTTCCACCACGAGGCCGTGGCGCTCCGCCAGCAGGCGGATCGCCGCGGTGATCTCCTCCTCCTCGACCACGACCACGTCGTCCACCAGGCGGCGGACGACGTCGATCGTGACCGAGCCCTCCTCCAGGTTCCCGCCGAGCCCGTCCGCCACGGTGGGGCGCACGGGCACGTCGACCCGCCGGCCGGCGTCGAGCGCGGCGCGCATCGCCGGCGCGCCCGCGCCCTCGACGCCGACCACCCGGACCGCGCCGCCGCCGGCGTGCGCGGCCCAGAGGGCGACGCCCGAGACCAGCCCGCCGCCGCCGATCGGGCAGACGATCGTGAGCGGGCGCCGCGGCACCTGCCCCAGGAGCTCCACCGCGATGCTGGCCTGGCCGGCGATCACGGAGCGGTCGTTGTAGGCCGAGACGAAGGTCGCGCCCTCCTCGCGCGCCCGCGCCATGGCGTGGCGCTCGGCGGCGTCGTAGGTCGCCCCGTGGCGCACGAGCCGCACGGGCCGGCGGGCGAGCTCGGCCAGCTTCGCCGGCGACGCGGTCTCGGGCAGCACGACGGCCGCCGGCACGCCCAGGGCCTCGGACGCGTACGCGACGCCCAGCGCGTGGTTGCCGGCCGAGGCCGTCACCACCGCGGATCCGGGCGGCAGCGCCCCGAGGGCGGTCAGGGCGCCGCGCACCTTGAAGGCGCCGGTGGGCTGGGAGGTCTCCAGCTTCAGCATCGCTCCGGGCCCCAGGGCCGGGCAGGGCACGACCGGCGTCGCGGGGAGCCGCCGGGCGATCCCCGCCGCTGCGATCGCGATCTCGCGCGGGGTGGGCGCCAGCACGCGCCGCGGGGTGGCGGTGCGGGGGGTCGGTGGGGCGGCGTTCGTCATCGCGTTCTCCTGGGGGCGCCGTGCGCAGCCGGCGGTCGGGACGGGATGCGGGCGCACCTCGCCCGCATCGGAAGGGGGTGAGCGGCCCGTGGGGCCGTGGCTGCGCGAGATTCCCCTAGCGGGGAATCGCGATGGCGGCGGCGATCGACCGGAGAACGGCTGCGGGGGTCGATTGCGGCGCGGGCATCATCGCGGGGCGGAGCGTAGCCCCGGGGTGGCGCGAAGGTCAAACCGGCCCCGCGCGACATGCCTGGGACCGATCGTGCCCCGGCGGACGTCAAGGAGGGTGTGGACGTGCGCACTCGCCATGACCGCGACCTGGTCGCCGCGGCCCGCCGCGGCTCGCGGCGGGCGGCGGCCCGCGCCCGGCGACGACGCTTTCGGGCGCCGTGCTCGACGGGCTCCTCGCGATCGGCGCCGACGGCACGACCGCGGTGGGCCGCGCGGAGCGCGTGGACGGCCGGCTTCAGCTGGTGGTGTGGGTGGCGCCGGCGGAGGGACGTCCATGAAGCCCCGCACCGTGACTGCCATCGCGGCGCTGGCCCTCGTGCTCCCTCTCTCCGCGTGCGGCGCCGGCGACGCTGAGTGGGGATCCCCCGTGCGGGTTCCCGTGCCGGCGGCTGCCGCGGCGTCCGTGACGGCGAGCGTCGATGCCGCCGGCGGTGTGCACGTGGCCTGGCCAGAGAAGCGTGCGGGGCGCTGGTCGCTGCGGGCGGTCGACCGCCTCCCCGGCGGGGGCTGGTCGCCGCCGGAGACGGTGGCGGCAGGAGGGGCGTTTCGCGTGGCGCCCTACGCCATCGCAGGGAACGCGCGCGGCGACGTCGCCGCGCTGTGGGATGCCCGGGGCGGCCGTCGCTCGATCATGCTCGTGAGCGTGCGCCCGGCGGGCGGCGAGTGGGGTCCCGAGCAGGCGGTCTCGAGGGTGAGCGGCGGCTTCACGTTCGGCCAGATGGCGATCGACGCGCGCGGCGCGGTCACCGTGATCGGGCGCGGCCTCGGCGGTCCCGGGCTTTGGGCGGTCCGCCGCGACCCGAGTGGCACCTGGTCGGCGCCCGTCCGGCTGACCGCCGAGGGGGAAGGCGTCGACGCGCCCGAGCTGGTCGTCGCCCCGGCCGGCCGGGCCGCGGTCGTCGCCCTGCTCAAGCGCCCGGGGCGACCGGCGGCCGTCTGGGCGGCCACCGCGAACGTCGCCGGCGCCTGGACGTCGGGGGAGGTCGTGCCTGGGTCGGACGGGGCGCACCAGCCCTCCGTGGCGCTCAGCGAGGCCGGGCTCGTCGTCGGCTGGACGGAGCAGCGTGACTCCGGACCGCGACACGCCATGACCTCCCGGCGCGCGGCCGCAGGGTGGACGCCTCCGGTGCCGCTCGACGTCGCGAGCCCCTACGACCTCGGCTCGGTTCAGCTCGTCGCGGACGGCCACGGCGCACGGGCCGCCTGGACGCGCTGGGACGGCCGTCCGCAGGACCGGAGGGCGTCGATCCGGACGCGGCGGATCGGCCCGCGGGGACTGGAGCCCATCACCACGGTGGGCTCGATGACCCTTCCGCCGGCCGGCGGGCCCGGGATCCATGTGATCTATCTCGAGCCACCGCTCGACCTGCGGCTCGCCTCCGGCACCAGGCCCACACTCCTGTGGAGCGAGCCCGCCGGCGCGACCCGCGACGCCGGACGCCGGCTGGTCGCGGCGCGGCGCGACGACGACGGCGTCTGGCAAGCCGAGCGGCTGGGCGGCGCGCCGGGGGTGGCGCCGCTCGCCGGCGGCGACGCGGCTGCGCTTTGGTACGAGGCCCCGCCGAACGGGGCTGCGACAAGCATCCGCATGGCGACCGCCGGCGGCTGACTGCGGCCCCGTCAGCTCTCCCTGGCGTTCTCGGCGAGGAAGCGCAGGAGCTCGGTGGACGCGTCGGGGCCGCGGGGGTCGGTGTGGGACCCCTCCGCGTTGCCACCGAACCAGGCGTGGCCGCCGCCGTGGACGATCCAGCGCTCGACGCGCGGCCGGCCGTCCGCGCCGGGGTAGACGGTACGCGTGTAGGCGTGGCCGCCCGGGACCCGGCCACGCGTCGTCGTCGCGCCCTCCGCCGCCGCCCCGGTCGCGCGGAGACCCTGCTCGACCAGGCCGTCCGCGTTCGCCCGATCCACGATCCCGTCACGATCGCCGTGGAACACGATCATCGGGATGCCGCCGCCGGGCGCCCCGGGGCGCGGGGAGGCGCCCCGGCTCATCGCCGCGAGCGCCGACGGCAGGTCGTGCGCGCCGGCGTAGGAGAGCCCGGAGTGGATCGCCGCGGCGGCGTAGAGCTCCGGGTAGGTGGCGCCCATCACGGCCGCCATGGCGCCGCCCGCCGAGAACCCGGCCACGCCGACGCGGCCGGCGTCGACCGCATGCTCCTCCATCACCCGACGCGTGATCCCGGCGATCAGGGACGGCTCTCCCTCCCCGCGCACCTGGTCGCGCGGCTCGAACCAGTTCCAGTAGCCCATCGCGTTGGCCGACCGCGACTGCTCGGGGTACGCCACGAGGAACCCCTCGCGCTCGGCGAGCTCGTTCAGGCGGGTCCCGATCGCGACGTCCATCGGGTATTGCCCGCCCCCGTGGAGCATCACCACCAACGGCAGGGATGCGCCGCCGCGGCCGGCCGGGACGTAGAGCTTGTAGGTCCGCGTGCCGGCGGGGCCGGTGAAGGCGCCGTCGACGAACCGCCCGGGCCAGCGCGGGACCGGGCCGCGGTCGATGTCCTCCGGGCGCAGGCGCCGCGGC